>CAYJFH010000006.1:0-42823 GCA_964369485.1 uncultured Rikenellaceae bacterium
ACGGCTACATAATTTCTCTAGCTTGACTCTATAAATATGTTCATAACTATTGTGCGAGGGGCTTTCGACTAGGTGGATCCTGAAATCTAAGTAACAAAAAAAATCCCCAAAGGATCAAACTCCCTTGGGGTGCTAGCGTATAGAGACCTCTACTTCTCGTCAACGCTAGATTAAACCAATCTTACTAACTAGTTACAAAAAATATAGCTAGTCGTCAAACATAAAAGAGAAAAGATGAGCTAAAGATTCCCAACAGATAGCTCCGATCCCCCTCTCTTAATCTCACTACAAAGATAGATAATCTACCCCTCAAGGTGCAAGCAATCGGACTAAGGATTCCCTTAGACAAGCGCTAAGGAATACCTTAGTTTACATAATAGTATAGGTTTTAAGTAAGGGCAATTAAGAGTTAATCGTCGAGACATCCTTAACCTTACGATAGGATGTTGGCGAGATATTATATTTACTCTTAAATTGGCGATAGAATGTACGCGAAGAGCTAAAGCCCGACTCGTCCGCCACAGCATCAATAGTCATATTTGTAGTGCTTAGGAGTTGGCACGAGTGCTCCAGACGCAGCATCAAGATATACTCCGTACAGCTCATACCCACAAGTGCATCGAAGTGGCGATTGAGGGTCTCGTAGTTAGTACCTACATAGTCCTGCACACTCTTTGCCGTTACATCCTTATCCAAGAAGTTAGATCCATCGAGCAGATACTCCTTAATCCTCTGCTGCATAATATTATCATCCGACTTCTCGCCACTAGAGGCGGACGCCGACGAACTCTCTGCAAGCATAGCACGAATCCTTAGGTAGTTCTCATTAATCTCTTGGGACTGCTTATATAGGAACCTATTGTCACGCTGTTGTTTACGCCACAAATAGATAGCCACTGCGGTGGTCACCAAGAGGAATAGACAAGCACCAAGCAGTAGTAGAAGTCGCACCCTATCCTGGTAGCTTTGAGCCTCTTGCTCTACGATCAGCTTCTCCTGCTCCTTACTCTTTAACACAGTTTCAAAGGAGTCCTGCGCAAATTTACGCTCACTTACACTAATTGAGTTCTGCAACCCTACGAGCCTTTTTGCCCACTTCAACTCCTGCTCCACAAGTCCTCTATCATTGAATGACTCTAGGTATATCAACATATAGGTCTCCAGATAGGAGTTAACACGTCCCTCTCTATGCGCCCTATCAAAGATTGGTAGCAGCAGGCTATCCAACTCCCTATATTGCTTACTATCACGTAGATACTTAGCCAGCGGCTCAATCACACTATAACCGTCCTCAAACTTACCTCTAAGCTCAACGGTCCTATCATAGTAGGTTGCAGCACTATCAATCTCGCCCACCTTATGAAATAACCACGTCAAAGATGCAAATGAACGCACGTGGAGAAGTCCATAGTAATTATCATTGGTAAGCCCTCCGTATGTATCGGTCGCAGCCTTGAGAATATCTCTATTCTCCTCTATAGCCCTTGCATAGTATCCCTGCTCAATATTGAGCTCTATAATCGCCTGAGTAGTCTGCATCTTATTGTAGAATACCACATTTGAGTCAGCCCCTTCGATCTGCACCATCACTCTCGATGCCTTAATATACTCAATACCATCCTGAATATCACCCTTTAGGGCAATAACTTGCCCTCTAAGAATTAGCGCAAGGGAGCGATACCACATCGCCCACTTATACTGAGGGTAGGCACGGGCCACACTATCCATCGCATCAACATTAATGGCTAGATGGTACCAATTCTCACTAATCTTATACTCAGAACAGATATATTCATACGCCATAAGCCTCCACCATATATCCCACATACCCGTTCCTTGGCTCAGCTCGATAACTCGATAGCAGTGCTTGATGGTCATCGCAGGATTCTCGAGGTACTTATATGCAATGGCTGTGATCATCTCGAGCCTCTGCTGTGAGACATCGCCCCAGCCCTCGCTCTCACATCTTCGTCTAAGCGAATCTAGCTGCTCTAGCGCTAAGACTGGCTGTTTTACATATAGCGCATCGATAGAATCAAGGTTATAGACAGGGCACTGATGCTCCTTTGAAGCGCTACTTTCAGCACTCCTCGAGGCTAATGCAAAGCATATAGTAGCCACTAAAATAGATATTAGACTTAGGATTCTTCTCATTTTGATGGGTGCAAAGGTATATCAAAGATGGCAATATTCAAAGGTCTTTAGCCCTAAAGATCACATTAATATACTCTAATTGAGGAGTTAGCTCAGAGAAAATCGTAAAAAATAACTATTTTTACACAATGAAAGACTTTGTAGCAATAGATTTTGAGACTGCGAACCACCAACGCACCAGTATATGTAGCGTCGGAATTGTAGTAGTCCGAGGCGGCGAGATCACCGAGAAGATATACCGACTAATCCGCCCATACCCGAACTACTATGCTCGTTGGGCGACTGAGTGCCACGGACTATCGGCATCCGACACTGACTCCGCACCCCACTTCGATGAGGTATGGGCCGAGATTGCTCCAAGCGTAGAGGGACTTCCGATGGTTGCGCACAATAAGAACTTCGATGAGTCGCACCTTATTCGCTGCCATGAGCACTACGCAATGGACTACCCGAACTACGAGTTCCTCTGCACGATGGTAGGCTCACGCCGTGCCTTTGGCAAGTCACTGCCTAACCACCAGCTCCACACCGTAGCGGCACACTGCGGCTTTACCCTCGACAACCACCACCACGCCCTAGCAGACGCCGAGGCGTGCGCTGCCATCGCCCTAAAGATACTATAATATATAGGCACCCCACCTTACTTCACAAAGAAAAAAATGATAGAGTGTAAATTTTTAGAGTCGTTTAACTACTGCCCAAAGTGCGCAGGAGATTTTATAGACAATAACATTAAGTCCAAGAGGTGCACGAGGTGTGGGTTTATCTATTACTTTAACCCTAGTGCGGCAGTTGTAGCAATTATAAAGAGCCCAACGGGCGAGATACTACTATCTATAAGGGGCAAGGAGCCTGCAAAGGGCACCTATGACCTTCCGGGCGGTTTCCTAGATAGCTATGAGAGCGCCGAGGAGTGTGTAAGGCGAGAGGTCAAGGAGGAGTGTAACTTGGAGGTTAGCTCAATGAGGTACCTATTCTCAATTCCAAATCTATATAACTATAGTAACTTCGAGGTGCACACTCTCGATATGTTCTTTGAGTGCGAGGTCGAGGATCTCACTCCACTTCGAGCCGATGACGACGTTGCATCGCTACACTTTCTACCGCCTAGCGATATCAACCCCTCTGACTTTGGGCTCATTTCCATACGAGAGGGAATTAAGCGATATATTAAGACCCTAGAGTAAGAGATGGCAGTAACCATAGGACTACTAATAATTGCACTACTACTAATTGCGGCAATACTATCGAGCAAGCTCTCCTCTCGCTTTGGAGTACCTGCACTAGTACTATTTGTAGGAGTTGGGATGTTGGCAGGCAGTGACGGACTAATCGGCATTGAGTTCGACAACTACAATGTAGCACAGGCAATTGGAGTCTTTGCCCTTAACTTTATACTATTCTTTGGAGGTATGGAGACAAAGACCCGAGACATCCTCCCAGCCCTACGCATAGGGACTATGCTCTCGGTCTTCGGAACGCTAATCACGGCACTAATAGTAGGTGGAGCGCTCTACCTGCTGGCAATGGATCGCATCTCACCGCTTGAGGCTATGCTACTAGGAGCTATCGTATCGAGTACCGATGCAGCAGCAATATTTTCGATATTCCGCAGCAAGGGCGTTACCCTTAAGCACCGACTAAGGCCAATCCTAGAGCTCGAAAGCGGTAGTAATGACCCTATGGCCTACTTCCTGACAGTTACCATCGTCTCACTTATCCAGAGCGAAGGCTCATCGCTACTATCGATGATACCTCTATTTCTAAAGTCTATGGCTATTGGTGCGGTAATCGGATATATTATGGGGCGACTTATCGTGCTATTTATAAATAGGGTAAATCTATCAATTGATGGCCTCTACCCTATCCTAGTAATTGCCCTAACGCTACTCACCTACGCCACTACCGAGCTTATCGGCGGCAATGGCATACTATCTATATATATAGCGGGTATAATCGTGGGCAATCATGACTTTATACGCAAGGCTACAATTACAAAGTTCTACAGCGGCTTCTCGTGGTTAATGCAGATCATCGTCTTTATAATGCTTGGTCTCCTTGCATTCCCATCCCGCATACCCGATATTGCACTCACTGGTATGCTCGTAGCCCTTATACTGATATTCTTGGCACGCCCAATCGCTATATTTATCACCACGATAGGCACAAAGCTTACACTTCGAGATAAGATTATGCTAAGCTGGGGAGGTCTACGAGGTGCATCGCCTATTATCTTTGCGACCTATCCACTTGTGGCAGGCATTGAGTCGGCATGGGTAATATTCCATATCGTATTCTTTGTATCGCTAACATCAGTTCTACTCCAAGGCTCCACACTTACGTGGGTTGCCCGCAAGCTATCACTACTGGCAAAGTGCAGAGAGACACACGAGGTTGCAATAGAGCTATCAAATGGGAGTAATACCGTAGCCGAGGAGATAGAAGTCACCAGCGGCTCACACCTTATTGGCATGAACCTAAGCAAGTTAGACTCAAATGCAAAGGTGGTTCTTATCGAGAGGGGCGGACGTACTATCATCCCCGATGGCACCACAACTATATATAGCCACGACATTCTAGTTGTACTATCGAGCGACAAGGCTTCACTTAATCGCTTTAAGAACTTTGCCAACGCCAAGAAAACAGTAGCAAATTCTTAACCACAAGGATACCGCAGTGTAATATATTAGAGGTAGTTTTGTCTTTCAAATTTACTAACATAAGACAAGACTATGAAGAGGCTATTTACACTAATATTCGCTCTAATTCTGAGCAGTACAGCTACTGCCCAACAACTTAAGTTTAGAGGTGACAGCACATTCAAAATTGCACAATTTACCGACGTTCACTTTAAGAGTGGAGCGCCAGAGTCCCAAGTATCGCTCGAACTATTTCGCGAGGTTATCGAGACCCAAAGTCCTGATCTAGTGGTTCTCAGTGGCGATATCGTAGTAGAGCCTGCCCCAGTCAAGGATGGATGGAGAGCAGTACTTGCACCCTTCCAAGAGGCTGGTATCCCAGTTGCTATCACCCTAGGCAACCACGACGATGAGCACGACCTATCACGCAGTGAGCTATATAGACTACTAAAGAGTCAAGAGGGGTGTTACTGCCAACCTGGGCACTACTCACTTGCCATTAAAGGCACTAATGGTAAGAGCGCAGCTATAGTCTACCTATTCGATTCGGGTTCATACAGCACTAACGACAATGTCGAGGGCTACGGCTGGATAACGCACTCCGGGGTACAGAGCTACATAGAGGCGAGCCAAAGGTACACAAAGCGCAATGGAGGTGAGCCACTACCAGCGCTAGCATACTTCCATATTCCACTACCTGAGCACAGAGAGGCATATGAGAATAGAGAGAGTCCAGCAGTAGGTAATCGTGGCGAGGAGGAGTGTGCCCCAGAGATAAACACTGGACTATTTGCCGCTATGGTAGAGGCTGGTGATGTTATGGGTTGCTTCGTAGGGCACGACCACGTAAATGACTATACTGCATATAAGAACGGTATTGCTCTAGGTTACGGCAGGGTATCTAGTGAGGGTACTACATATGGCGATCTAAGGGCTGGCTGTCGTATAGTTACACTTACCCAAGGCAAGCGTAACTTTCAGAGCTATATCTACCAAAGGGGAGGCGCTATTACCCAAAGGAGCACATACCCCAAGACCCTACGCTTTGCCGTTACATCCGATACTCACTTCGACCCTGCACCCGAGACAGATCAGTGGGTAAATGTTGTGGAGTTAAATAAGTTAGAGCTCGATGGAGTGGCAATTGTAGGTGATATCTTTGACCACCAGAGCCCAAGTGTAATAGAGCACTTTCGCCGTAGATATGAGAATAGCGGTATAGATAGCGACAGCACTCTACGCACCGAGGTCTACCTAGGGATGGGTAACCACGATATAAAGCCCGTGGAGAATGATTCAATTCAAAATCTAATCGAGCAGAGCCTCACACTAGAGTATATCGACTCGCTACTATATGCTCAAAAGAGCGATGGCAGAGTTCTAAATCTACACCCTGCAACTCGCAACCACTCATTTAACCTCTCGGGGCTACACTTTATACAGACCAACACGTGGGCAGGCGATAGTACCCTTGGCAGTGGTGGCCTAGAGTGGCTAGCAGAGGACCTAAGGCGATATGGTGCAAATGGAGAGCCGATAGTGCTACTAATGCACTATACATTCAACCCGAAGAGCACTCGATGGATCAACATGGAGCAGCGAGAAGCACTCTTACAAGTCCTTGAAGGGTACAATATCAAGGCGATATTCAATGGTCACGACCACTTCGCTCAGCACTCTAAGTGGGAGGGTTATGATGTATATCAGTGCGATAACACTTGGATAGATAACCCCGAGACACTACCCTCATTCTGGGTAATAGAGTACCAGCAGGGTGGAGAATTTAATGTAAAAAAGCACCATTGGCAGGGCACATATAGGTAAATTTTAACCATATAAAACTTCCAATACCCGACCATGTAGAGGCTATCTAAAGGGTCGGGTATTTTGTATAAAAATTCATGAATTTTTATACGTAAAATGGGGTGAAAATTGAGCGAAAATGCGTTAGTACCTTACTCTGAAAATCGGCAAAAAATTGCATTTTTCTCTCTTTACGGAAATTTATTTTAACATTTTTTTTGATTTTTTTCTTTAATTTATACCTTATGAAATCTCTTATATACCAAATACATATAATAGCGTCAAAAGCCACACATCATCACTGAGTTAGAACCTCTAAAAACACGATAACTTATTGATACTTATATGACATACCCGACATAAAAACATAGAGAAAAGCATCAATAACTAGCCTTAAAACCAAAAAAAATGCCACTAATAATTTGGAGAATTAAAATCTCTTTTATATATTCGCAGTGTAGAAAGGCACTAAACACGCCAATCTACACGACATACTTTTACAGTCAAATGTGTGGGGCTTTAGGCCCGTTTGATATTCCCACCCAACATAGCTAACCTAGTACTATTAGGTTACTACTGTTTTTATTAGACACAACTTCTGTGAGTCGAGTTGACCAAGGCGGCGTCAACTAAATCAAAGTGACTGTTTACAAAACTTTTTTGAGAAAAGAGGTCCATCTGTTTGTATGGTACCTCGTGGGATAATAACGCTTTATTTTTTAAATTGCTGTGGTGTATGAATAAGTTTATTGCCAATATATTTGAGGTGATGATGCTACGCTTTGCCAGCAGATGGATCGTACTTACGTGCGATATGATCATCTCTGGTGTGGTATCGCTAGTGGCTCTATTCTTCTTAGTGAGTCTTGCTAACGCTGAGTGGATACTTAGCGAAACTAGCTCTATTGCTCTATTTATATCTCTATGTGTACTTGCCAATACCATTGGCGCGATACTACTTAGGATACATATAGGTCTACTTAGATACTCGACTATTACGGATATAGTAAGAGTGCTATTTGCTATGACAACCAAGGCGGCTGTCTACCTCTATATTCCTGAGATTCTAGGGCTTACAACCAGCCCTCTAATTATCACTCTATGTCTAATAGTAGACATTCTACTTAGCTTCTCTGTTCAGCTTCTACTACGTGTAGCAGTTGTATATTGTTACAGAAAGTTCGTAACTAACTCACCTAATGAGGAGCTTAAACAGGAGAGAATGCTTATCTACATTAGCCCGGGAAGCACAGTTACATACATGAACTCGCTATACCAAAAGCTATATGCGTATAAGCTAGTAGGCTACCTAAGAACCGGTAAGTCTCGCAGACTTAGAATCGCCGACCAACCTGTCTACTTTATCGATAATCCTAAGGCATTCCTTCGCCTTATTAATAGTAGAAAGGTAGATAGTATCCTATTTACTAGTAGTGGCGACCTAAATGTTGAGAAGGAACGTATCGTAAGGTACTGTGAGCGCAATAAAATTAAGATGATGCTTATGCCATCTGCAAATATCATCGAAGAGGGTATGCCGCTGAATATCAACCTTCCAAAGGTTAAGATCGAGGACCTTCTAGGCCGTGATGAGATTAAGATCAATATGAATCGTATCGCAGGCGAGCTAAAGGGCAAAGTCGTACTTGTAACGGGTGCAGCAGGGTCAATTGGTAGTGAGATTTGCCGCCAACTATGTTGCTTCGATATCGAGAGACTTGTGGTTCTTGACAATGCAGAGACCCCACTTCACGATATTCGCCTAGAGCTAACGGGTAAGTTCCCAGATCTCCCTATCGACTTCGTAATTGGCAATATCTGCCACCACGATAAGATCAAGGCGCTAATTGGAAATGTAAGACCAAATATTATCTTCCACGCCGCGGCATATAAGCACGTGCCACTTATGGAGGACAACCCTTGCGAGGCGATTACTAATAATGTAAAGGGTACATGTACACTTGCTGACCTTGCAGTTGAGTTTGACGTAGAGAGGTTTGTTATGATCTCGACAGATAAGGCAGTTAACCCAACAAATGTGATGGGTGCATCGAAGCGTACTGCTGAGATATACATTCAGAGCCTTGGACGCGCGATTAGCAACAAGCAGATAGCGGGTAAGACTAAGTTTATCACAACTAGATTCGGAAATGTACTAGGTAGCAATGGCTCGGTTATCCCTCTATTTACCAAGCAGATAGAACAGGGCGGACCAATCACTATCACCCACCCAGATATCATCCGCTACTTTATGACAATCCCTGAGGCTTGTGCACTAGTACTAGAGGCAGGAACGCAGGGTATGGGCGACGAGATATTCGTATTTGATATGGGGCAACCAGTAAAGATCGTAGACCTAGCCAAGAGAATGGTCGAGATGGCTGGTCTAACCCTCGGACGCGATATAGAGCTAAGTTTTATTGGACTTAGACCGGGCGAGAAGCTATATGAGGAGCTACTAGCCTGCAAGGAGAACCAACTACCGACCTTCAACGAGCGTATATTTAGAGCACAAGTTCGCGAATATGAGTTCTCGAAAGTTCAGAGCAGCATCGAGAAGTTGATTATGGCAGCCGAGAATAGAGGCAAGATGAAGGTAGTAGAGCTTATGAAGAGAATTATCCCTGAGTATATTAGCAACAACTCAGAGTTCGAGGTCTTCGATAAGCAAGAGGTTGCTGCACCAGAGATCAAAGAGGATACACCTCGTACCTACAGCCTTCCAGCCGATGAAGCTACAGAGGCAACCCCAATTTGGAGTACCAAGCTCCAAGCAAACTAGAGATTACAAAAAACTAAAAAAAATATTAACCTTAAACAAATTTTAAAACATTAATGAGAAAATATCATTCCACTTAAACTTATAATTATTAACCCAAAAAAAAACAAAACAATGAAAAAAAATTATTTAGCTCCAGTGATTGAAGTAGTTGAATTCCAAGTAGAGCAAGGATTCGCTGTCTCAGGAGAGGCGCCAACAGTTACAGTAAGTAACTACAGTAGAGGTCACATTATGTAATTCGTAAAAACAGAAAAAAGTATGAAAACAATGAACAAAGCCATCCTAATGGCATCAGCAGGACTTCTGTTTACGGCTTGCCAGAGTGTAACCCCAACAGAAGTACCTACACAACCTCAAGAGGAGGTTCTAGAGTACAAAGAGTTCCGTGTGGATCTTGACATCCCAACTGACTCAAAGGAATCTTACGGCAGTGACCTAGTGTCAAGAGCTGTAGTTGACCCACAAGGTGACGGTGAGATTCTATGGGAAGGTGTGGACTATGTAACTGCAGTATCTGATAACTCAGTTAACAAGTACCCACTTTACATCGAGACTCCATCACTTTACAACAACGATAAGAGCCAACTTATCGGTCTAGTACAAGGTAGAGTAACATCTGAGACTACTCCAAACGGTCTTGTAAGTTTCTACCTATACTATCCAGCTGATACAGAGGCTACTAACGACCCTGTAGAGGTTCGCAGAAACGACGAAGGTAAAGCAGTTATCTCGATCAACTATCCAGAGCAAACTACCTTTGACATCAGAACTGATATCGACACAGAGATGAGTTACTATGAGTCAACAGTTGCTTACGGTCAAATTCAACCACTTATCTCAGGTGGTGTTCGTGACCTACTAGTTAGCGCTGATGGCCTTAGATCTCTAGAGAGTGACGTTAATATCGGTTTCTACCCATTCAACGTTCTAACTACACTTCAGTTAGGCATGACTGGTCTTAGCCAAGAGGATGTTGCAAAGATCTACGAACTAGAGGCAACTGCGATTGTTGGTTCTATCACAGCGGTTGATGCTCAAGGTAATAGACTTGCAAAGGGTCCATTCGACGAGCAACTTAACCTTGATCCTACAAGAATCACAACTGATCACGGTATCGAGCTTTCGGATATCAACAACTTCCTAGAGCCTGAGAGAATCAACGGTAGATCATACGTTGCAAACCGCCTTAACTATGTAGATAGTGAAGGTAACCCTCGCCCAACTAAGATTACTGAACGTATTATTCAGCAACCGGGTGAAGCTCCAACACTATACATGCCTATCTTCTCGTCTCCAGTACTTGAAGGTGTTATGGCTGCAACTAGTGATTGGCTATTCAAAGCTGAGATCTACAATGGCGACGAGCTAATTCTTGTAGTTAGCAAGATCGTAGATGGTAGCAGCAGAATGGTATGGCCAGTAGGTACATTCAATACTGTTCAGATGATCGGCGACGGTAAGTCTACATTTGATTTTGGCCCATTTAACTAGTCGATAGATTAGGGGTAAATCAATCGGAATGATACAGGACAGAGAACTATGCCGTAGTATGGCGGCATAGCTCTGTCCACTTTTAAAGGGGAAATAAAAGATAAATACAAAGACGATGAAAATTAAGAAAGAGTGCCAAGTAAGCGAAGTTGCAGGTGAGAATATCATCCTACTTCAGGGCAACGATACAATTGATACAACAAAACTACTTTCGCTCAACGACACATCACTATGGTTGTGGGAGCAGATCAAGGATATCGACTTCACAGAGCAGACAATTGCAGAGATGCTAATGTCGGAGTTTGAAGTAGATAGCGCTTCGGCACAGAGCGACGCTGTAGCATGGGTGGGAACCCTTAAAGAGTTTGACCTAGTAGTCGAATAGGGATTAGAATAATAGCTAGAAGGATTCTTAACAACTGAAGAATCATATACAATTAATAGGAGGTGTTTATGAATATACATAACAAGAGGCTCTACGAGCTACTAGCAGTAGCCATGAAGAATCGTGAGTCAATTACACTTGAGCTCTTCACTAATCTAAGCGAATTAGATTGGCAGGAGTTGTTGCAGCTTGCTACAACGCACGGTGTAAAGTTTATCGCATATGAAGGGATTGAGAGTCTACCTGCGGAGTGCAGACCACCATCGAGATTCCACCTAAATTGGTATATGAGCGTTGTTCAGGCTGAGCATCGTCGCAAACACTATATCGGTGTTGTAGTATCTCTAATCAAGGAGCTTTACGGCTCTGGAGTTGACAGAGCACTGCTACTAAAGGGACTTACTGCATCGCAGTACTACCCAGTACCAGCGAGACGTGAGTGTGGTGACGTTGACCTCTTCCTATTTGAGGGTAAGGAGCTATGTGATAATATTATGCGCGACCATGGCATTGATGTTAATACTCAATCGCAGAAGGATAGTGCATTTGTAATTAATGGAGTATATGTAGAGAATCACCGCAGTCTATTTGACGAGGAGATGACATTTGAGCGTGAGGCAGAGATGTACGATAGAGCTCAGAGTATGCTTTACGATATGTTTAAAAGTGATGGGCTTACAGAATTTGATATAGAGGACATTAAGGTTAGCCAACTGGCTCCTCAATGCTCGGCTCTATATCAGGTTCTCCATCTATTTAGACATACGACCTGTCTAGTTCTTGCCATCAGGCAGTTCTGTGACTTTGCAGTACTATTTAGTAAGTACCGCGAGTTGATAGATATAGAGCTACTCAGAGAGCAACTTAAGGATCTGAACCTCGAATATTTCGTAGAGTGCACAGAGGAATTCTGCCGCCAACAATTTGGCTACCAACCATATATTATAGCATCAAGTAGCACAAGTACAGCTAAGGGAGTTGCATTCCTCAGCGAGATACTCTCACTGTTCAACAGTCCTAAGAAGTACCATATACCGGGGCGCAAAGCCCTCGTACATAAGTACAAACGATATAAATCCTACAAGTTATTCTTCGCCCCAACTTCACTCACAGAGTCATATATACCTGAGATGTGTAGATACATTAAATTAAAATTTAGGGGAATAATATGTTCAAAGACGTAAATTATTACAGAATTGCGGATATCGATGTTAGCATAAGTGGAGCACCAAAGTGGCTTGAGTTTATAGAATCCATTAGAGGTTTCGAATCATTTAGAGTAGAGGAGATAACAACAGCTGAGATACAGATTGTAATGAGCCAGACTATCACCCGACCTACTGTCAATGAATCAACTTCAGTAAATGTTCTAAAGCACGAAGGCTTTATCCATACATTCTGGTCAGATAGCAGCATGCTACTATTTGAGATAGAGGATGGAAATAACAAGGTGGCAATACTTAACCAAAAGGGCAGCAAGAGTGTGCTTGTAACGCCCTGTGAAGATGCAGCTGTTATGCGCTTCGCACTCTGGGTAGCATTTTCGATGGTTTCAGTTCCAATGGGTGCAATTCCAATTCACTCATCGACTATAACTCACGATGGCTATGCGCTACTATCGCTTGGCGAATCTGGCACTGGTAAGAGCACACACTCAAGGATGTGGTTAGAGCACATTCCGGGGTGCGAGCTTCTAAACGACGACAGTCCAATCTTAAGGATGCGCGAGGGTCAACTATATGCCTACGGTTCGCCGTGGAGCGGTAAGTTACCTTGCTACAAGTCTGAGTCTTATCCTGTGCGCTCGATCGCCCGCATTGTGAGGAATCGTGAGAATCGTATGAATAGAGCCAAGGGGCTGCACGCAATAGCGGCGATATACCCGTCTCTCCCACCAATGTACGCTCACGACCCTTCACTAACAGCCTCTATGTTGGGGCTATGTTCTGACATTGTCAAATCTACACCTATCTACAGATTAGAGTGTAGAGCCGATGGTGATGCTGCAAGGACAAACTACAACGAGGTATTCGCCCCAAGGGTGGCCTCTGAGTTCAACTAAACAAAGCTGAAAGTAAGATGAAAAAAGTATTAGTAACTGGCGGTGCGGGCTTTATAGGGTCGAACCTATGCGACGCACTTATTAGTAGAGGCGATGAGGTAGTTTGCCTCGATAACTTCGCCACTGGATATAGAAAGAATATTGAGCACCTACTCTCTAACGAACGGTTCACCCTTATCGAGGGTGATATCTGCAACCTAGAGGATTGCCACAAGGCCTGCAAGGGAGTGGATAGCGTACTTCACGAGGCGGCGCTCGGTTCAGTGCCTCGCTCAATCAAAGACCCAATAGCAACGAATGAGACCAACGTCTCTGGATTTATCAATATGTTGGTTGCTGCACGCGATGCAGGTGTAAGGAGGTTCGTATATGCTGCGAGCTCATCGACCTATGGCGATAGCACATCTCTTCCGAAGGTCGAGGAGCATATCGGTCGTCCGCTATCACCATACGCCGTTACGAAGTATGTAAATGAGCTATACGCCGATGTATTTGCTCGCACTTTCTCAATGGAGTGTATTGGTCTGAGGTACTTCAATGTATTTGGCCGCAGACAAGATCCTGATGGTGCATACGCTGCGGTGATTCCACTATTTATCAAGATGTTGATGAACCACCAAAGTCCTGTTATCAATGGTAGCGGCGACTACTCTAGGGACTTTACATATATCGACAATGTTGTGGCTATGAATCTTCTTGCCATCGACACCACTAACTCTGAGGCTGTAAACCAAGTATATAATACTGCTTACGGTGAGCGCACAACTCTCAACGAACTAACCTCTAAGCTCCAAGAGCTACTAAGCGGTTTTGATAGCACTATCTCTGAAGTTGAGATCCTTCACGGCCCTGAGCGACTAGGCGATATACCCCACTCATTGGCATCTATCGATAAGGCGAAGAGCTTACTAGGATATGCACCTAAGTTCTCAATGGCAGCAGGACTAGAGTCTGCAATTGAGTGGTACTGGAATAATTTAAAGTAATACAATAATATAGTTATGAATAACCATAAGATAGCTGTAATTGGCCTCGGGTATGTTGGTTTACCACTTGCAAGGCTATTCTCTACAAAGTACTCAACCGTTGGTTTCGATATCAACACAGAGAGAGTTGAGGAGCTAATGAGCGGTACTGACTCTACCCTAGAGGTCGAAGACACACTACTTCAAAGCGCTCTGAGTAGCGGCTTTATCTGCACAACAGATATTGAGCAGATAAGAGATTGTAACGTCTATATCGTTACAGTTCCAACCCCAGTGAATAAGAACAACACACCTGACCTTACCCCTCTGATCAAGGCGAGCGAAACCGTTGGTGCAGTAATCTCTAAGGGTGATATAGTAATATATGAGTCTACGGTATATCCGGGGGCTACCGAGGAGGATTGTCTACCGGTAGTAGAGCGAGTTTCGGGTCTGAAGTTCAATGAGGACTTCTTTGCGGGTTACTCTCCAGAGCGCATCAATCCGGGCGACAAACTACACACAGTAGAGAAGATCAAGAAGGTGACATCTGGTTCAACTCCTGAGATTGGCAAGGTCGTAGATGGTATCTACAACTCTGTAATCGAGGCTGGAACTCACCTAGCGCCAACTATGAAGGTTGCCGAGGCAGCAAAAGTTATCGAGAACTCTCAGCGTGACATTAACATTGCCTTTGTCAATGAACTTGCAAAGATATTTAACCTACTAGATATCGATACCGAGGCGGTACTAGCAGCGGCGGCAACTAAGTGGAACTTCCTTCACTTCCGTCCGGGGCTTGTGGGTGGTCACTGTATCGGTGTAGACCCTTACTACCTTGCCCAAAAGGCTCAGGAGTATGGCTATAACCCCGAAATTATCCTTGCAGGTAGGCGTATGAATGATGGTATGGGCGAGTACGTTGCCAACCAAGTAGTACGCGCAATGATTCGCAAGGGTATTCAGGTGCTAGACTCTAAGGTCTTAGTACTAGGTGTTACATTCAAGGAGAACTGCCCAGATGTTCGCAACTCAAAGGTAGTCGATGTTATCGCAGCCCTTGAGGGCTACGGAACTCAGGTAGATATCTACGACCCTTGGGCATCAGTAGAGGATGTAAAGAAGGAGTATAACCTAGATATTACCAACACTCTCTCTGAGACTCAGAGGTACAGCGCAGTGGTGGTATGTGTAGCACACGAAGAGTTCAAGGCAATCGACCTTGGAGCAATTACAGCAGAGGACTCAGTTATCTACGATGTAAAGTGGGTAGCAGACCCAGAGAGTGGAGCAATAAAACTTTAAACAGTATAAAATCATTAAGACAATGAAGAGATTAGCACTAATTTTAGCACTTATCATAACTAGTTCGTGTACCCCACTAAAGGATCTGACCTACCTTAACGGAGCTCAGTTTGACGAACCATTCCCAGTAGCATACAGCTATGACCTAAAGGTTCAGAAGGATGACCTACTAAGTATTAACATCACTTGCGAGAAGCCAGATCTAGTAGCTCCATTTATGCAGAGCGCCTATGGTGGAGCAACTGATATCACAGCCAACCGCACTGAAAATACATTCCTTGTAAACTCATCAGGCGAGATCTACTTCCCTATACTAGGCAAGATTGCAGTCGAGGGTCTATCTCACTCTGAGGTATCTACTAAGATCGAGAAGCTAATTATAGAGGGTGGATATATCAACGAGCTTGTAGTGACTGTAAGGCTAAAGAACTTCAAAGTCGTGGTTCTTGGTGACGTTAGCAGCCCGGGTGTTGTTGAGTTCCAGACCGATAGAGTATCTATCTTCGATGTTATTGCCTCAACTGGCGATATAGAGGCATCGGGCAAGAAGAAGGCTATTAAGGTGGTACGCGAGAACAACGGTATGCGAATGATCGCAAGTGTAGATATTACACGTGCCGATGTATTTAACTCTCCATACTATTACCTAAAGCAAAATGATATCGTATATGTTGAGCCTAATGCACGCTCTGCACGCCAAGGCGAACTTCTTAATGACGATAAGTGGTTTAACGTAGGGCTATCCCTTGTAACTTCTGCGGCATCAGTACTTATTGGCGCACTACTATTTTAATTTGACTTAACCAAAAAAAGATATGAACCAATCAAATAAACAGAATAGATCACCACTAGTTGTAATACTACATATTGCACTATGCTACTGGTATATATTCGCTCTATCGCTGGGTATATTTGTTACTGCGGGGTATATTTACTCTCAGAGCATCACCAAGCAGTATAGCGCAGGTATGAAGATCCTAATAAAGGGTCAAGACAATAGCGACAGCCCAGACTCGGGGATACTCGAGGAGCTGGGCGTAAGCCAAAATACTAATTCAGTGGAGAGTGAGATGGTTATACTGAAGTCTACCACTATCCTCTCGCAGGTGGTCGATGTACTGAACCTTCAGACTACATACACCGTTCGTCCAGAACTACGTAATATCAATATCTATGGGGCTAACCCTATAGATGTTGAGTGGATCGGCATTAACGGCACTGAGCGCATTGCACTAGCAATCGAGCTAACATCGGCAGAGACATTTAACTATAGAGTAGATAACGAGCCACTATCTACCCTAAATAACATCACTAGCTACTTTATGCCAAAGCCTAGCGAGGGTACACTCTCGGCAAAGTATGGCGATACAATTACAGTGAGTAACGTTAAGTTTGTAGCTACTCCTACTCAATTCTGGGGCAACCAATACACCACCGAGACCATTAGAGTAGACCTTACCCCTATGGATTGGCAGGTTGGTTACCTACGCAGAAGCATTATGATGTATCAAGAGGGACGAGCTGGTACTATATATGTGGGGGTAAACGACAGCAGCCCAAGGCGTGCCGAGGATATCCTAACTGCACTTATCACAACCTACAACCTCAATGCTATCAACAAGAAGAAGCAGATTGCCATAGAGTCTGAGCAATTTATCGCTAACCGTATCTCTCTAATCCACGACGACCTAGTGGGTTACGACACTCGAGTAGAGTCTATCAAGCGACACAACAACGTAACTGACCTTGGTTCAGCTGGTAGCACTAAGTACCAACAGAAGACTCGCTATGACGATGAGCTTAATGTTATTGAGCTTCAGATATCACTTATCGAGTCTGTACGCAATGATATTAACTCAAGCGCTGGTAGTTTCAAGTTAATTCCACCAAACAAGCTATTCACTGATGTTGGAATCTCGGAGCAGGTTACTATCTACAATACACTTGCCACTAAGCTACTAGACCTTTCACAGAGCTCAGGCGAGCGCAACCCTGTCTACATCTCTCTACGACAGGAGGTAGAGCTAGCTAGAGAAAACCTAAAGGTTGCAACCGACAACCTATACCGCTCTCTACAACTTCAGAGAAGCAACCTACAGAAGAATAGCCAGAGAGCATCCTCTCAGCTATCCTCATACCTAGGTAGCGAGAGCGCTGTAAATGACGTTATGCGTGAGCAGAGTATCAAGGAGCAACTATACCTATACCTGCTTAACAAGCGCGAGGCCAATGCTATCCAGCTATCGATTGCCGAGGAGAATGCAATTATCATTGAGCCTGCAGCCTCAGATGGTAACCCTATCTACCCTAACGTGATGTTCCTGCTACTAGTCTCAGCGGTAGTTGGTATGGCACTTCCGGGAATGGTACTACTACTTACTAGCAGCTCTGACAATAAGATTCGCTCTAAGGAGTATATCGAGGAGCACTGTGAGGTTCCTGTACTGGGTATCGTAATTAAGAAGCCTAAGGAATACAAGGACCAAGACGTTGTAGTCTCAGAGGATAAGAACGAGGTTATCGGCGAGGTGTTTAGAATGATCTGCGCAGAGCTAGATCTATTCAATGCAAGTATAACGGCTCAACCTAAGGACAACCAAAAGGCATCTGTTATTCAGGTACTATCTGGACTAGAGGGCGAGGGTAAGACCTTCACATCCCTTAACCTAGCGCTAGCTTATGCCTTTACAGGTAAGCGTGTTCTACTTATGGATGGTGACCTTAGACGCAAGCGCCTAAGTAAGCTGCTAAATGTAACTGATACGGGTTATGATCGCTACCTATATGGCGACCAGATGAACCTTAACTCTATTATCAATAGAAGTGAGTACTCAAAGAATCTGGACTATATCGGACTAGGTGCTGCTCCTACTAACCCTACATCGCTACTTATGTCACAACGCTTTGACGATATGGTCGAGGGGCTGCGTGATATGTATGACTATATTATTATCGACTCTACCCCGTACTTCGTGATTGCAGACTCAAAGATTATCAATCGTGTTGCCGACAACACAATTTGGGTTATGCGTTCGGGAGTAACGCGTAAGAATCTACTGGGTGAACTCTCTAAGATCTACCAAGAGAGCAAGCTCAAGAACCTAACAGCCATACTAACCGATGTAGATGTAACTAAGAAGCAGTATAACTACAACTATAGCTACACCTATAACTACGACTACGTATATGGCGAGAATAGGAAGAAAAAGAAGAAGTAAACACAAAGTTTATACCCGTAGAGGCGAATGGTAACAATTAATGAGACATACTCGCTTATAGCCGTACTAATTGGTTATATATTAGTATTTTTCTATATATATGGTGCACGCGGAATTGAGTTCCGCAGCATCATATTTATAGGCTTTACTCTGCGTATCTTTATACTACTGGCTGACTACTTCAAGTGGTTCCCTATTATCAACTCTGGAGCCGACTCCGAGCTATTTCACCTTGTCGCCTCCAACAATGTACAGAACTACGCTAATGATCTAAAGACAAACTACACTATATTCCTCACATTTATATATAGACTAACGGACTGTTCGAGGATTATAGCTCAGTTTATCAACGTTCTAATGGGGCTAAGCATTATACTAATGGTCCAGAGTATGTTAAAGCGACTCGGTGTAGACCTCCAGCGATTGAAGTACGTGATGTTAATCTTAGCACTTATGCCTAACCTTAACATCTTCTCCGCAATTCTCCTTAGAGAGGCTTGGATAGAGTTCTTCGTAACGCTATCGCTACTATGTTTCGTAAATTGGTTCTTGCGTGGTGGTGTACTCTATATAGTACTAAGTATTGCGGCGGTCCTATCGGCCTCATTTATGCACGCCGGGGTTATCGGAGTTTTGATTGGCTACACTGTGGCATATATCATCTACAACCCATCGACCCAAAAGGTAACCATATCACGAAACACTATTATCAGTCTGGTATTCCTGTTGGCGATAAGTACCGTGGCAAGCTCCTCGATGGGGCTATTCACTGGAAAGTTTGCCGAGTATGATAATATCGAGGATATTGTAGAGGTAACGAATAGAACCTCGGGCGGGGGTTCGGACTACCTAACTTGGATTAGTACAAATAGCGTGGCTCAGAGTCTACTATTTGCACCACTCAAGATGGTCTACTTCCTCTTCTCTCCACTACCCACCGAGTGGCGAGGACCAACTGATATGGTCGGCTTCCTTATCGACGGAGCGATATACTTAATGATGTTCATAACGATATTTAAGTGTCGAGCCGCCTCGCAGACCACCAAGCAACTCAAACGATTCCTTATGGTGTCAATAGTAGTTGTAACCTTTATTTTCGGATATGGAACCACCAATGCCGGAACAGCATTTAGACATAGAAACAAGATAATTTCGCTAGTGGTAGTAACCTATGCGATCTCAACCATAAAACCCAATAGATATGAAGAAGCAGAGAGTAGCCATCTGTCGCAATCTTAAGATGTGGAACCACGAGGCCGCAAATTCGGCTATAGAAGAGTGTGTTCAATATTGCGATCAAAATGGAATAGAGTATCAATTTGTAGATCCATACTCAAACGATGCACTAGAGCAAATGTGTAGCTGTAGCGCAGTTGTATGGTTTATCCAGAACTACCTATATGCCGACCTACTTCAGGCAGGCAACCTACTACGTGCCGTTGAGGATAGAGGAGTGAGGGTATTCCCATCGAGCAGCACTATTTGGCACTTCGACGATAAGGTGGCACAGAAGTACGCCTTTGAGTCAGTAGGAGCACCAACCCCTAAGAACTATGTATTCTACGATACAGCTAGCGCAATTGAGTTTCTTAAGGGCGTAGAGCTGCCAATAGTAGCTAAGTTACGCAACGGCTCGGGAGCTAGCAACGTAAAGTTAATCAGAGAGATTCCTAGTGGAATTGCTTATATCAAGAGGATGTTCTCAAAGGGCTTCGATCCATCGCCTAGCCTACTATACAAGGCATACTCTAAGGCTCAATCTTCAAAGAGCCTAAAGACCCTTATTAGTAGAATCAAGAAGATTCCAATGTTTCTAACCACAAGGCGCAACGCAAAGTTGATGCCATATGAGCGTGGCTACTGCTACCTACAGAGCTATATCCCAAATGATGGTTTCGATATTAAGGTTGCAGTAATCGGCGGTAAGCTATCGTACTTCGTTCGCAATGTGCGTAAGGGCGACTTTAGGGCATCGGGTGGTGGAGATTTCTTCTACGAAAGGAGCTATATCACCCCAGATATTATCGAGTCAGCATTTAAGTGTGCCGATGATCTAAATCTACAGTGCGTAGGATTTGACTACGTAGTGGACAAAAGGAGTGGCAAGGGGCTAATCATTGAGATGTGCTACGGATTTGACTTCGAGGCAGTAGCAGCCGCTGGTGGATACTTCGACAGAGCAGGCAAGTGGCACGATGAACCACTACTTATCACAACTGAGATTATGAAACTCCTAACAACAAAACAATAAGATGGTAAGGGTACTACAGGTCTTTGGAATCCTCAACCGTGGGGGTGCAGAGACTATGATAATGAACTACTATAGGGAGATGGATCGTGAGGCTATCCAATTTGACTTTGCTGTTAACTTTCAGCAACAGGGTGCCTATGAGCCTGAGATTGAGAGCCTTGGCGGTCGTATCTTTAGACTTCCACGCTTTAAGGGTTACAACCTTATCACCTTCCTATGGGCTTGGTTCACCCTACTACGCAAACATAGGGAGTGGGAGGTAATCCACGTCCATAACTTCAAGGTTGCAGGGCTTATATTCCTAGCGGCTCGATTTGCAGGAGCTAGAAAGAAGATTGTACATATGCACACCTCGAACCCTACATATAGCACCTCTAGGCGCTTAGGCTATACAATAACAAAGGCGCTAGCCAATCGTCACGCCACCCATAGAATAGCGTGTAGTGCGGAGGCAGGCGAGTGCTACTTCGGTAGCCGTGACTTTAAGGTTCTTCGTAATGCAATTGACCTTAATCGCTTTAACTTTAGTGAGGATGTAGCAACTAAACACAGAGAGGAGTTTGGTTTTAGTGCTGAAAACTTCGTGGTTGGCCACGTTGGGAACTTCTCAAAGGTTAAGAACCATAGATTTATAGTAGATGTATTCTGCGAGGTGGCAAAGCAGAGCTCAGAGGCGAGGCTTCTACTCGTTGGTAGCGGCGCGCTACTCGAGGAGACCAAGAGGCTAGTTCGCGAGCGAGGCATAGAGGATCTAGTGGTATTTGCAGGTTCGCGAGGCGATGTAAATGAGCTACTAATGGCAATGGATATACTACTATTCCCATCGGAGTTCGAGGGTCTTCCAGTTACAATTATCGAGGCGCAGGCATCGGGGCTTAGGGTAGTGATGTCAGATGTGATTACCCGTGAAGTTATAGTAACAGAGCTTGTCGAGACTCTACCTCTGAGCCTAAGTGCTACTCAGTGGGCAGAGCGACTACTCGCACACAGCGAGCGTTACGGCAGAGAGCAGGACTCAAAGAGTATATCTAAGGCAGGTTATAATATTGCCGATAATATAGAGGAGTTAAAGTCACTATACCTTAAATAGAGAAAGAGTATGTTAGTTTCAGTAGTAGTTCCAATATATGGTGTAGAGCGCTATATTGAGCGTTCGCTCCACTCGCTATTCTCGCAGACTATGGCTAGTGGCGTTGAGTATATACTAGTCAATGACTGCACCTTGGATAGCTCAATGGAGATTGCCCGTGAGGTTATCACCCACTACCCTACTATCACCACCACTATTGTGGAGATGGAGGTAAATGGAGGTGTTGCAGCGGCGAGGCAGGCAGGCGTTCAGAGAGCAACGGCAGAGTACGTCCTACACTTCGATCCAGACGATTGGTGCGAGCCAACGATGGTCGAAGATATGTACCGCTCGGCACTTAACAATAACGCTGATGTAGTGATATGTGACTTTATGGTCGAATGGCCAGATAGAGTAATCTACATTAAGCAGGAGGTAGCCCAGAGCGCAAAGGAGTGCATAGGGGATCTACTTAGAGGAAGGCTACACGGTGCACTATGGAATAAGCTAATTAGAAGATCACTATACACAGATAATAATATAGAGTTTACCAAGGGCGTAAACTATATGGAGGATATGTTAATCTGCAGCAAGTTACTATACTATGCTCAGAGGGTAGCATACCTACCAAAGGCATCTCTTTACTATATTCAATCGCAGAGTTCAATGGTAGCATCGCTATCACCCACCAAGCTACAAAATGCGATTGATGTAGTACAGGGCATAGATAGTTTTCTACGAACCAAGGCAGACTACGAGGACTTTACCCCTGCACTCAACCAGCGCAGAGCGATATTAAAGTACTTCCTACTAAGATACTGCCCAAAGGCAAAGCGCAAGGAGTATAGTAGACTATTTGGAAGGCTAGAGAGTTATAGTGGACTTAGCTCCATCTCGAAGGTAGCCCTATGGCTAGGCGAACGGAGGTGCTTTATGCTATTTAACCTAGTTGTATGGGCAGGCAATGCACTAAAGAGAGTAAAGGGCAAGGTCAAGAGATATTAAAAAAAGAAACAGACGTAGAAAAAAAGTTAAGATGGATATATCAGTAATTACCCCAGTATATGGCGTTGAGAAGTTTATAGAGAAATCACTCCGCTCACTACTTACCCAGAGTAAGACAGATGGCGTGGAGTTTATCCTAGTGAACGACTGCACACCTGACAACTCTATGGAGATTGCCCGAAGAGTTATCAGCGAGTTCCCACACCTTACAGTGAAGATTGTGGAGCACAAAGAGAATGGAGGCCTAGCGGTGGCTCGCCAGAGTGGCGTAGATGCAGCTAGCGGAGAGTATATGATACATATCGACTCGGACGACTGGTGCGAACCGACAATGCTCGAGGATATGTACAGGGTTGCAAGAGCCAACGATGCCGATGTAGTAGTGGCAGATATATATATCAACCACCCAAATAAGCAGGTATATAGATCTATGGATGTGCCTACAACTACAAGAGAGTGCGTTGCGGCAATCCTAGAGGGCCGCCTAAGTGGGTCGACCTGCAATAAGCTAACAAGGAGAAGTATCTGCACGGATAATAACCTAAAGTGGGTTCCGGGGCTCGATATTGCAGAGGATTGGTTGATCTACCTAAAGATATTTAGTTATGCAAAGAGGGTGGTTTACCTTCCAAAGGCATTCCTACACTACTTTCAGAACTCTGGTTCGCTAACTAAGCGACTAGGCGATAATAGACTCAGAAACTATATCGAGGCAGATAGACTTGCCTCTGAGTTCCTTAGCTCTATTGGGCGATATGAGGAGTATAGCGATTCATTTGTAGTAGGTAGAGTTTCGCTACTTAATATCTTAGTTGCAAATAGCAGAGGCGAGCGTCAGAAGATATATGCCTCGATGTACAGCGATGTAACGAATGCTAAGATAGCGGAGTCAAAGAAGCTGCCATCTCACTACAAGCTTGCCCTTAGCAATGCTAGGAGTGGCCGCAGGTGGCTTGCCAATATAATTTACAATATGGTATCAGTTGCAAAATCAGTAGTTAGATAGTCAAAACAGAGTGTTATGGTTGATATATCAGTAATAGTTCCAATCTACGGCGTAGAGCGACATATCGAGCGTTCACTACGCTCGCTCTTCACCCAGAGTAAGACTCAGGGGGTGGAGTTTATCTTGGTCAATGACTGCACCTTGGACAGCTCTATGGAGATTGCCAAAGGGGTCATCTCGCACTTCCCAGAGCTAGAGGTAAGGATTGTAGAGCACGCTAAGAATCGTGGGCTAGCCGCTGCACGTCAGAGTGGAATGGATGTAGCTGTCGCAGAGTATGTACTGCATATCGACTCGGACGATTGGTGCGAACCTACGATGATAGAGGACCTATGGATATGCGCTAAGGATGGTCACCACGATATAGTTGTAGCGGACTTCTGGGTAGACTACCATACATTTAACACATACTCTAAGCAGAGCCCACCGAGTAGCGGTAGGGAGTCTGTCGAGGCACTACTTCGTGGCAAACTATACGGCTCTGTATGGAACAAACTATTCCGCCGTTCGATATTTACAGAGAACAACCTTAGGTGGGTCGAGGGCATTAGCCTTTGGGAGGATCTACTAATCTGCTCAAAGGCATTCTGCTATGCAGGTTCAGTTGGCTACGTACCTAAGGCATATGTACACTATATGCAGAATGAGGGCTCTATATGTGCCGTTGCATCACCTTCTAAGCTCCGTGATGTGGTTGCAGTTATCGATAACCTCGATTCATTCTACCGTGAGCGTGGCTTTATGGAGATATACAACGATGCACTAGAGTGTAAGCGACTACAAGCAAAGTACTTCCTTATCCGATATAGCGAAGGGGCACAACGCAAGGCATTCACAAAGATATATAGCACCAGCGACCACAAGATTATGAAATTCCAAGATATGAGCCTCGATCGCAGAGTTGCGCTAAGGGCTGCATCTATGGGACACATTTGGATATTCCGCCTAATAACCTCCACTAGGGATAGACTTAGATCGATATCAAATACCTTAAAAACTAAAGGATATGGAAAATAGAGCTAACCAACAGAAGATAGATGTATCGATTATTGTACCGATATATGGCGTCGAGAAGTATGTAGAGGAGTCGCTACGCTCTCTTCTAACTCAGAGTAAGACCTGCGGAGTGGAGTTTATCTTAGTAAATGACTGCACTTTGGATCGCTCGATGGAGATAGTAGAGCGCCTTATCGAGGAGTTCTCTGAGCTTGATATCAAGGTAATAAACCACAAAGAGAATCGCGGTATTGCCGCTGCACGTCAGAGTGGCAATAGCCTAGCTAGCGGAGAGTATATCCTGCACTTCGATTCAGACGATACCTGCTCTAGCAATATGGTAGAGAGTCTATATATGGCGGCAAGGCATAGTGATGCAGATATAGTATCGTGCGACTTTATGCGCAGCAGCAGTAGCGAGAGCTACGCTGTTCGTGAGCCAATTAGTAGCGATGGCTTTGAGTGTACCTCCAATATGCTATGTAATAGGATGTATGGAATGGTATGGAACAAACTGATACGCCGCTCGCTCTATGTAGATAATAAGATTGAGTTTACCGAGGGGATTAACCTTGGCGAGGATCTTATCTTCTGCCTAAAGATATTCTGCTATGCAAAGAAGATAGTCTACCTGCCTGAGGTATTCTATACCTATCGCTTCCGTGAGGAGTCTATCACCTCTAAGTTCAAGGATGATAAGCTAGCAGATATCGAAGCATACCTTGCAGATATCGAAAACTTCTTCTGCGAACGTGGTTTCTACAGCAGACTAAAGAGACCGCTGATGAATAAGAAGGTAATCGAGAAGCTAAGCCTTATGAAGTGCTCTAAGGGCAAGCGCAGAAAGCACTATGCTGGACTATACCCAGAGGCCACGGACTACATTATGGGCTGCGACACAATACCGATGTACCTTAGAAAGGCGCTACTTAGCGCAACAAAGGGTAACCTTCTGAGATTTAATGCAATTATGCTATATCGCCGCCTTCGAAGTGCAGTGAGCAGATAAATAGAGTTGTAAAAAAGATATGAGTAGTAAAGTAGATATTTCAGTACTAATTCCGATATATGGCGTTGAGCGATATATTGAGCGTTCACTACGCTCTATATTCTCGCAGAGCAAGACCAGCGGAGTTGAGTATATCCTAGTAAATGACTGTACTTTGGATAGCTCTATGGAGATCGCCCAGAGGCTTATTGGTGAGTTCTCCTCACTCAATATAGTTGTGGTTAACCACGAGGTAAACCGAGGAATTGCAGCTGCACGCCAAAGTGCTGTGGATATTGCAAGGGGCGAGTATCTTCTATTCTTCGACTCGGACGATTGGTGCGAGCCTACGATGCTAGAGGAGATGTACCGAAGTGCAAAGAGCAGTGGTGCCGATATCGTTGTCTGCGACTACTACCTCACTAGAGCAGATAGAGAGTTCTACGACTCGATGCCGACTCCAAGTAGCGGCAGAGAGGCACTCACCGAGATGCTATGGGGCAGGGTCTACTGGGTACTTTGGAATAAGTTGATACGTAGGGAGCTATTCAGCGGCAGCGAGATGGCAATGCCCGAGGGCCTCAACTTTGGTGAAGATCTACTAATGTGCACCAAGCTATTTACAAAGGCACGCCACGTTGAGTACCTACCAAAGGCATTTATCCACTATATGCAGGTCTCAGGGGCGATGACAAGTAACCTAAGTGAAGCAAAGCTCGAGAATGTGCGTCGAATCGTGGAGCTTATAGAGGAGTTCCTAAGGAAGTATAACCTAGAGAGTGAGCTAAGAGAGGCACTAAACTACAGAAAGTTCGACACAAAGCTATTCCTACTAAACCACTCTAAGGGTAAGGCTCAACGTAAGTACGCAAAGCTATACCCAGAGATTACAGGTTCGATAATGGGAGTAGAGGGCACCCCGAAATATATTCGCCTAGCACTACTACTGGCATCGAGAGGGGTACTACTGCCATTTAATACACTGAGGTGGCTAAGAACAAAGAGAAGCAGAGGAGTTAAAAGTAAAAAACATTAAGAATAAAGGCTATGGAACGTAGAGTTGATGTATCGGTACTAATACCTATATACGGGGTCGAGAAGTATATTGCGCGTTCACTGCGCTCCATCTTTTCGCAGAGTAAGACAACTGGTGTGGAGTATATCCTAGTGAATGACTGCACCTTGGATCGCTCGATGGAGATCGCTCGAGAGTTGATCAGCGAATTTGCACACCTAAGCGTCAAGGTAATCGAACATAAGAGAAACTGCGGATTGGCAGTTGCCCGCCAGAGCGCCCTAAATGTAGCTAGCGGTGAGTATATCCTACCGTTCGATTCGGACGACTGGTGCGAGCCTACGATGATAGAGGATATGTACGCTCTAGCAGTGGAGAGGAGTGCAGATATAGTTGTCTCAGACTTCTACTACACCACTCCGCTAGGCGATGAGTATGTGGCTCAACCTTGCCCATCACACGGTACTGCCTGCGCACATAAGATACTATCGGCAAAGCTATATAGCTACCTATGGTGCAAGCTATTCCGAAGGGAGCTATTCACTAAGAATAACATCAGTTGGGAGGCGGGACTAAATATGTGGGAGGACACCCTTATATGTTCAAAGGTATTCCCATATGCAGATAGGGTGGCATACCTACCTAAGGCATATATCCACTATATACAGATATGGAACTCTATCTCAAACTCACTATATAACCGAGGGAAGATAGAATCACTTATTGCCATTGTAGAGAATATCGAGGAGTTCTACCGTGAGCGTGGAGTCTTCCTAGAGTATAGAGAGGATCTAGTTCAGATGAAGATTCGCCTAAAGTTAGATATACTCTACAACTCATCGCGCACCGATCAGAGACACTTCCTATACCTATTCCCAGAGGTTACCGATAGCATCCCTACGGCTAGTTCAATACCTGCACTATATAGAGCTCCGCTACTTGCAGCCTGCGGCGGCTCAACATTTAGACTTAACCTTATACGACTAACAAAGAGAATTAAGAGCTCAATCTTCGGCAAGAAGAAGGCAAAATTTTAAACTATGGCAGTAGCTTCAAGAACATCAAACGCTATTAAGAATAGCCAATATGCCCTACTTATTTCACTAGGGCAGTTCCTTTTGAGTTTTCTCTCAAGGGGTATATTCTTAGAGTACCTTGGTGCCGATGTGTTAGGTCTTAACACAACGGCTCAGAACCTATTGTCATTTCTGAACCTTGCCGAGTTGGGTATCGGTACTGCCGTAGCAGTGACTCTCTATAAGCCTCTTCACAACTCAGACTTTGAGTCTATACACGATATTATATCGCTTCAGGGATGGTTCTACAAGCGCATAGCCACACTTATCCTTATCGGTGCAGGGGTACTTATGTGCTTCTTCCCAATAATATTCGAGGATATGACCCTACCGCTATGGTACGCCTTTGCATCCTTTGGCGCATACCTCGTTAGCTCAATTCTAGGCTACTTTGTGAACTTCCGTCAGATAATCCTATCGGCAAACCAAGAGCAGTATAAGATACTACTGAACTCGAATGTCACGAAGATGGGTATTACCATCCTACAGCTAGTTGCCATCTACTACTTCGAGGATGGCTATGTATGGTGGCTTATTATTCAGGTGCTCGGTGCAATACTTATCAGCTACCTACTCCACCGCTCTGTCCACCGTTCACACCCATATCTACGTTCAAGTAAGCTATCGGGCAGGGAGCTAAGGATAAGGTATCCCGAGGTGCTAACTAAGATTAAGCAGGCATTCTTCCACCGTATGGGTAGCTTTGTTCTATACCAAGCCCAACCACTACTAATCTACGCGTTCTCTTCACTTGCAACTGTTGCCTACTACGGTAACTATATGCTTATAATCTCGGGACTAAATCTATTCTCGAACTCTGTATTCAATGGCCTTAATGCAAGCGTTGGCAACCTTGTGGCCGCTGGTGATAGAGAGCGAATACTAAAGATATTCGAGGAGCTATATAGCTCACGCTTCTTTATGGCATCGGTTATGGCACTTGCCTCATATATCCTCGCTCCGCACTTTATCGACGTATGGATCGGCGAGCAGTATGTAATGGCAACCTCGACACTTATACTACTACTAGTGCTCTTCTTTATAGAGGTGACTCGTGGAGTTGTAGATGTATATATCAATGCCTATGGACTCTTCAAGGATATCTACACCCCACTCTTCGAGGCTGTCGTTAACCTCACCTCCTCTATTGCCTTTGGTTATATTTGGGGCATCAACGGGGTGCTATGTGGCGCAATTCTCAGCACTACTCTAGTGGTACTACTATGGAAACCATACTTCCTATTTAGCCAAGGTATCGGCCACTCTGTAAGGCACTACGTAGCCATATTTATAAAGCATCACCTAACTGCGGCACTACTAATAGTTGTAATCTACCTCTTCGGCGACAAGCTATATGTAGACTATGTAGATGGAAAGTACCTAAACTTTATTATAAATGGCACTATAATTACCCTCGCGCTCTCACTGGTACAGTTCACAATGCTTATGGCAATTTCTAGAGGTATGAGAGACTTCACCACTCGATTTAAAAGTATTATTAAAAGTAAGATAAGACGATGAAAAGCACACTAAAACAAAGACTGGATGGCAGGCAAGACCTGCAACACTTACTATTCCGTCGCGGTTTTCTAATTACTGAACTAAAGATGGAGTGTAGTAAATTCCCATTCTATGGTAACTGGAACTCAGCGACCGTGGGAAACTATACCCTTATGTGCCATAAGGATAGCACTATGTTCCACTACACAGATAAGGGAACCACTCACTTCCTTATGGGACATAGCTACAATCCCTTTACTATGGAGCACGAGGAGGATGTACAACTAAAGCGCATTGCCGAGGCACTAGGTAGCGGCAAGGACGAGTACTACAAAGCCATTAGCGAACTCACTGGTATCTTTGTTATCGGATGGTTCGACAAGAATGGTATCACCTATACTGTTGACCCATCGGGTATGCAGTCGGCATACTATGGTGAGGTTAATGGTAACTTTATGATTACATCTCACCCACAAATTATCGCCGACCTTTATAACCTAAGACGCGATCCATTCGTTACTCGCCTTATCAACTATAAGTGGTACGGCAGAGTTATGGGCGCATACCTCCCTTCAGACCTCTCGGCATATAGCGAGGTTAAGCGTATTGTACCGAATATCGAGTACAAACACATCAGCGGAGAGTTAAGCCATAGAAGGTTCTACCCTAATGTTGATATAAAGGAGTGCAAGGATGAGGCTGATTACAACGACGTGATCCAAAGAGCTGCAACTATCCTAAAGGGTGGTGCAGAGCTTGTTCTACGTAAGTGGGAGCGCCCGGGCATCTCGCTAACTGGCGGCATAGATAGCAACACTACATTTGCCGCAGCAGTCGGAAACTACGACCGCTTCGAGACATTCAGCTACCTATCTGCCCACAAGGAGACCATCGATGTGGAGGCTGCAAAGAAGATTGCCGATAGGTTCAAGACTAAGCACCATATATACTCTATCCCCGATAACAACGAGAATATCGAGGACTTCGACCTAAAGAGAGATATCCTCTCGCACAATAGCGGCTATATCGCCCCTAGAAAGGAGAATGAGATCAGAAAGCGTATCTTCCTAGAGGAGAACTGCCAAAATGATGTTGAGGTTAAGTCGTGGGTATCGGAGACTATCAGAGGCTACTGGTATAAGCACTACGGCAGACAATCTATGCCACCACTATCGGCAAAGCTATTTAGAAATCTATACAAGATCTTTATCGGCGACCGCTCACTAGCTCGTGAAATTGATAGACTATTTGAGGACTATATCAATAGATTTGAGTATAGGGGTGTACCTAAGCAGTACCCACCAGCCGACCTACACTACAACGAGGTGACTTGGGGTAGCTGGGGTGGTACAAATATCACTGAGATGAAGTACTGTTTCGATATTACTATTCTGTACAATAACCGTGAGTTCCTAGACCTTCTATTTAGAGTGCCGCTAAAGAAGCGTATTGCCGATCAGCACCACCTAGATATGAAGAAGTTCCTAAATAGCGAGCTATTCGATATGGGTATCAGAGTGGTGAATATGGAGGAGACTGCACGCCGTGCAAGGATGCTAAATATGATATTTACTGCAAATATGGCACTGCCATTCTAATTTAACCAATAGAGAGATGAACTATAAATTACTTAAACGCATACTAGACCTAACATCGGCTACTATAGGCTTTATCGTACTACTCCCACTTATGGTAATTGTTTGGATTATCATAAAGTTAGAGAGTAGAGGTAGCGCTATCTTCAAGCAGACACGCCTAGGGCGAGATGGTCGCCCATTTACTATGTATAAGTTCCGTTCGATGGTGGTTGGTGCCGAGAAGGGCGGTGTATATAGCCAGAAGGGTGACAGCAGAGTTACAAGAGTTGGACGAATCATCAGAGCAACGAGCATCGACGAGCTACCACAGCTCCTCAATGTTATCCGTGGCGATATGTCAGTTATCGGTCCACGCCCAGTACTTACCTACCACCCATATAAGTGGGGAGAGTATCCAGCCATAGGGCTAGAGCGCTTCAAGGTGCGCCCGGGTATTACTGGTTGGGCGCAGGTCAATGGCCGAAAGACTGTAGATTGGGATAGACGCTTTGAGTTCGATTCGGAGTATGTATCTAAGCTATCTCTAGGGTTAGATATAAAGATTCTATTTCTAACATTCTTCAAGGTACTTGCAAGTAAGGACAATAGCAACAAATCTAAGACAGTATAGCTATGTTAAAGTTAATGTATATAACCGACAGAGCCGATGTATCCTCAACCATTATGGATTGCGGTATAGATAGAATCTTTGTAGATATGGAGGTTCTCGGCAAGTCAGATCGCCAAGGGGGTATGAACACCGTACAGTCACGCCACACAGTAGAGAGCCTTAGAGAGATTAAGGCTATTATGCCTGAGGGTCGTGAGCTACTTGTTCGCACAAATCCACCTAATGAGACCCTGAAGCAGCAGGTCGATGAGGTTATAGAGGCTGGAGCAGATATAGTTATGTTACCATTCTTCCACACCGCCTCGGATGTAGAGAACTTTGTAGAGATAGTTGGAGGCAGAGCAAAGGTGTCACTACTACTAGAGAATAGGGAGTCGGTAATAGATAATATCGATGAGATATTAATGGTAGAGGGTGTCGATGAGTACTATATTGGCCTCAACGATCTTAACCTTTCGCTTGGAGGTAAGTTTATGTTCGAGCCTATGGCAAATGGCATACTCGACACCACCTGCGAAAAGCTACGTGCCACAGGCAAGCCATTCGGCTTTGGAGGTATCGCAAAGCTAGATGGAGGGCTACTCTCGGGCAGCAGAGTTCTTGCTGAGCACTACCGACTTGGCTCCTCGATAGTGATAGTTTCGAGAAGTTTTTGTAACTTAGAGCAGGTAAAGGGACTCAGTGAGGTCGAGGAGATATTCTCTTGTGGCATCAAAAAGCTACGCGAGGCTGAAGATGAACTATCGAAAGAGAGTAAAGAGTTCTTCGAGGCTAACCACTCTGAGGTTAAGGCAATAATTAAAACTATCATCGATGAATAAGATACTAATTACTGGAGCAATACACCCTAGCGAGAATCTATATATGGAGCTCACTTCACTAGGCTTTGAGATTGACTTTCTTCAGAACGAAATCGAAGAGCACAGCTGTGACTTTAGCCAATATAGAGCAGTTATCTGCAACTCTCTATTTATGAAAAATGATATCGATAGATTCACATCCCTTGAGACTATACACCTAACGAGTGCTGGGCTAGATAGGGTTCCACTTGAGCGAATCAGGGAGCGTGGAATTAACCTATATAACGCAGCAGGGGTATATAGCACTCCAATGGCAGAGTGGGCAATCTGCTCGATACTTAGCCTATACAAGAACTTCGCTCACTTCCACAGAGCGCAGAGCGAACAGCGCTGGGATAAGAATAGAGATATAAGGGAGCTTAGTGGTAGTCGTGCACTAGTAGTTGGAATGGGTAGCGTAGGAAGGGAAGTTGCAAAGCGCCTTTGGGCTATGGAGGTAACTGTATGCGGAGTAGATATTGAGGTTATCGACAACCTATATATCGAGAAGTGCTACACTATAGATATGCTCGAGGAGGTAATCGGAGGCTTCGATATTGTGGTGCTAACTCTACCACTAACCGCTGAGACTCACCACCTCTTTAACCGTAATATATTCGAGGAGATGCACCGAGGGGCACTACTTGTTAACCTATCTAGGGGCGCAGTGGTCGATACCGAGTCGCTAGAGTGGGCACTCAGCGAGGGGAAGATATGGGGAGCAGCACTAGATGTCTTCGAGCACGAACCACTACCCTCTTCGTCACCACTATGGCATAGCAGTAGAGTGCTAGTTACCCCACATAACTCATTCTGCTCAGATAAGAATCAGCTTAGATTGGAGCAATTAATCGTAAAGAATTTAGCACAACACTATGAATAGAGAGAAGGTATTCCTACTAATATCACCAAAGAATCGCACGGTCTATAACTTCCGTGGGGAGCTAGTCCGTAGCATCATAGCTAAGGGCTATAAGCTCTATGTCACTGGGCCAAACCTTATAGATGTTGAGCGCATCGAGGCACTAGGTGCTGAGTTTGTCCATATTCCAAATAATAAGAATGGAATTAATATCCTCGCAGATATTCGCTATACATATAAGCTATGGAGGCTTATGCGCAAGATACGCCCAACTAAGACCCTCGGCTATACTATAAAGCCAGTGGTCTATGGTGCTATTGCGGCAAAGCTCGCTGGAGTAAAGAGCATAAACTCACTAATCACGGGGGTTGGCTACCTATTTATCTCTAAGAGCACAAAGGCAAAGATACTAAAGAAGCTCGCGCAACTACTATACAAAGTCGCCCTAGGATTCTCTAAAGGGGTAATCTTCCAGAACTCCGACGACAGAGATGAGTTTGTCGAAAATCGCCTAGTGAAGGCAAAGAAGTGTAGCATTGTAAATGGTTCGGGGGTAGATATGACCCACTTTACAGAAGAGCCACTACCCCAGCGACTTACATTCTTTATGCTCTCACGCATTATGCACTCCAAGGGGGTGATGGAGTATGTAGAGGCTGCAAAGGTTATTAAGGGCAAGTACCCAGAGGTTCGCTTTATGCTCCTTGGTGCCTTTGAGGATATACAGGACTCTATCGCTAAGGCTCCATTTTTAAGGGAGTATGTAGAGAGCGGCATTTTGGAGTACTTCGGCGAGTCGAGCGATATTAGACCCTACTACAAGGAGTGCTCAGTATATGTACTTCCATCCTACCGTGAGGGAACCCCTCGCACCGTACTTGAGGCAATGGCAACGGGGCGAGCGATTATTACCACCGATGCCCCGGGCTGTAGAGCTACTGTTCAGGATGGTAAAAATGGCTTTCTAGTTCCCGTAAAGGATAGTGCAGCAGTGGCAGAAGCGATGGAGAGATTTATCCTAAATCCCACACTTGTGGAGACTATGGGCGCAGAGTCATATAGATACTGCCACTCTAAGTATAGAGTTGAGCAGGTAAATAGCGATATGTTAAATATAATGGATATAGAGTAATGTGGCTACGAAGAACTAAGAGAATAGATATAAGACCTATGCTAAGGGGGATGGTAGATATACACTCTCACCTACTCTATGGCGTAGATGATGGGGCAGATAGTGCCGATGATTCACTAGCGATTATCGAGAATTTCGAGAGGCTCGGAATATCGAAGTGCTACACCACCCCACATATCCTACCGGGAGTCTTTGACAACTCAGAGGATTGGCTTGAGGAGGTATTCCACGCACAGATTACCCCACTTCTAAGGGTCTATAATATAGATATACGCCTAGCGGCAGAGTATATGGTATGCCCAGAGTTTATCGACAAGCTAAAGGTTGGACACGACTTCCTTACATTTGCAGGGGGGCACCTACTACTCGAAGTAGACCCACTTAATATATTCTCGGTGAATACCATCGAGCTATTCAAGCAGATAAAGGAGATAGGCTACCGTCCAATACTTGCCCATCCTGAGAGGTACCAATTCCTCAGCAAGGATAGCTGTGCAAAGCTAAGGAGCCAAGGGGTATCGATGCAGCTCAACCTCCTATCGTTGTCAGGTTACTACGGTAGAGAGGTGCGGGAGAATGCACTATGGCAGCTCGATAACCTTCTCTACGACTTTGTAGGTACAGATTGCCACCGAGCCGACAGCCTCTCGATGCTACGCTCAGTTGAGCTCACTGCACGACAAAGGGCAATAGTCGAAAAGCTAATTATCAATAATACAGATGAATTAAAATAGAGAGAAGAGAATTAAATAATGGGGAGATTAAAATATATAGATCTACTAAAGGGGATATTTATAGTTCTAATGGTTATGCGTCACTGTGACTGCATATTCGAGACCTCGGTTCCGGGGCTTGAGGCAACGATTATGCCTCTATTCTTCGCCCTATCGGGTCTATTCTATAGCAGCAAGCAGGGCTTTGGAGGGATGGTACTTGGAAAGGTAAATCGCATTATTGTGCCATTTGCATTCTTCTACCTATCTGCCTACGCTCTATTCTATGCAATGAAGTTCTTAATTCCCGAACTGCTTATTACCGAGGCACAAGGAGTGAGCGATATGTTTGTACAGAAGCGTATGTTCAATGACCCTATTTGGTATCTCCTTGCGATATTCTGGTGCTATATCTACTACGGTATCATTGAAATAGTCGCACGATTAGCAAAAGGTAATCTAGCTGCACGCTTCGCCATAATCTCTACTATAGTAGTGGCAATGGCAGTAGGGGGTAATATCATAGGGGCTAACTCAGGCTTCCTACCGATGCATATGGATGTAGCGCTTAGTGCTATGCCATTCTTCTACCTAGGGGTGCTACTCAAGGGCAGTAGATACATTCAGCAGAGCAGTCCCCTACTAACCAATATTGGTCTAGGTATAGCATTCTACTCAGTGGCACTAATCATATCTCTGAACTTCGATATTAGACTAGTGATGAGTAACAATATCTTCTCTAGCTACCTAATATACCCGATGGCCATATCATCTATTATCTCGATGATATTCCTTACAAAAGCCATAGGAGATATTCCACTGTTGAGCTACTTGGGACGAAATACGATGATTATTCTATGTCTGCACCAGATGGTATATCGTCCACTACAGGTAGTTGTGGCGATGCAGCCTATCGAGTGGCTACGTAGTCCATACCTTATCGCAGCAGTTACCATTGCAATATGTTGCCTTGTTAACCCACTATTTAGGAGGTATGCACCGCAACTTATTGGTGAAAAGGATCTATTTAGACCAAAAAGCACTAATTTTCCAAAGTAAATTAGTATATTTGTTGATTAAGTTTTTAAGATGACAAAGACGAAGATAAAACCTAACACGAAGGTATTTCCCGAGGTGGCGAAGTTACTCTCAGGCGGCAAAGCAGTGATTCTTGCCGTTAAGGGGCAGAGTATGTACCCATTTATCGTAGGGGATAGGGATAAAGTTGTGCTCTCGAAGCAGGACTCAGTGAGAGTGGGAAATATTGTGATGGCGAATGTTAAGGACTTTGGCTTTATCATGCACCGCATAATTAAGATCAAGGGGCAGAATGTCACCCTTATGGGTGATGGCAATGCTAGGGGTCGCGAGTACTGCACCCTAGACGATATTGTGGCAACTGTGAAGTATATCTATACACCCAAAAGGGTAATCAGCACAGCATCGCTAAGGCATAGGGCGCTAGCTAGGGTATGGAGACTACTACTTCCAGTTCGCTCTACTCTACTTGCAATCTGTAGAAGACTATCGTAAGGACAATGAAGATTAAAACATCAATAGGCTGGCTATATAACTCATCGAAGGGACTACATAGACGTATCCTGCTGAGCTCTCTACTCGGAGTGCTACTAGTTGGGATCTCTATGTCATTTGTCTACCTATCGAAGAGCCTTGTAGATATTGCCACGGGCAGTAGCCAAGGTGATCTATACACCACAATTGCACTATTTATACTCTGTATCATAGCGCAAGTTGGCATAAGTACTGCAATTTCGAGGATAGATAGTATGACATTCGTGAGGATGAAGAACTCACTACGCCATAGGCTATTCTCGCGCTATATAGCTAGTAGTTGGAACAGCAAAGATCCGCTACACTCTGGCGACCTATCCAATAGACTCGATGCAGATGTAAGGCTTGCTAGCGAGGCAGTCTGCAACTACTTCCCTCTATTTATAAGCTCTGTGGTGCAGATAACGGCATCATTTATCTACCTGCTGATACTAGAGCCGGGGCTAGCTTGGACAATGGTATTTATTATGCCGATTATCATCCTTGTAAGTAGGGTCTTTATCCATAAACTAAAGAAGTTAATCCTAAAGATTAGAAATACAGAGGGTAGCGTACAGTCTCACATCCAAGAGAGTGTGCAGAACTATATCAACATCAAGACCCTAGAGCATAGCGAGGCGACTATCGAGAATCTAGATTCGCTCCACACCACTCTGACCAAGAATGAGAGTCGTAGGATAAACTTCTCGGCATACTCCCACAGTATTATGCACTTTGGTTTTATGGCAGGCTATGCCACAGCCTTCCTATGGGGTATTATGGGACTGATGGAGGAGAGTATAACATATGGTGTAATGACTGCATTCCTCCAACTTGTCAACCAACTTCAGCGCCCAATTGTTGATTTTACACGCCAACTGCCAATCTTTGTGCGTGCTATTGCATCGGTGGAGAGGCTCTCGGAGATCGATAACCTTGAGATCGAGGCCGTTGGCGATGCTATCACACTCGGAGGCGTTGTGGGCATTGAGTTTAGTGGCGTTACATTTAGCTACCAAGACTCCGAGCGTAAGATTCTAAGTGACTTTAACTATAACTTTACCCCGGGCTCAGTTACGGCTATCCTAGGGGAGACAGGCGTTGGTAAGAGTACCACTGTAAGGCTAATGCTATCGCTACTAAGGGCAAATTCGGGGAGTATCTCGATATATAACTCTAATGAGCGAGTGGAGGTAAATCCATCTACACGCTCAAACTTTATATATGTTCCTCAGGGCAATTCGCTTATGAGTGGCACAATACGTCAGAATATACTACTTGGTAAACCGACTGCCACAGAGCAGGAGATATATAGTGCACTATCTATTGCCGCTGCGGACTTTGTACATAGCCTACCCGATGGGCTCGACACGCAGTGTAATGAGCGTGGCGGAGGACTAAGCGAGGGGCAAGCGCAACGTATAGCAATTGCACGAGCGCTACTACGCCCGGGCTCAATAATGCTACTAGACGAGCCGACCTCATCGCTCGACCCTCAGACCGAGGAGCTATTTATCGACAATCTAAAGCTAGTGGCAAAGGATAAGACTATCATTATTATCACCCACAGAGAATCTATACTTAGACTCTGCTCGGAGGTGGTAACTCTTAGCTAGGGTAATCTACCACCATCTTCTCGCATTGGAGAGAGTTAATATCTGTATTTATTAAATTTTTTAGAGAAGAATATTATGTTTTCCTTAAAATAATGGTTATATTTGCAGAGATAGGTTTATATATGCCACTTGACATAATGTAAACTGGAAAACTTTTTTATCTACCAATTAATTCAGACCAAATGATGAGAAATCTACTGCAAAGCGTGGGGCAACTTGCAGCCACTGCACTTCTACTAACTTTCGCTAGCTGCGAGAAGGCAAAGGATGTTGATGAACCTAAGCCAGTAGATGTGCCACTATCGGTTACATCTACAACCGTTACACCATCCACAGCCTCACTAGAGGTACTAACTGCCGAGGGTGCAACAATCTTCTACGACAACTACGCCTCAACAGAGCAACCACAACCTCAGGATCAGTGGACAGCACTAGAGACTGTAGAGGGTAAGGTAACTATCGAACTTAGTGGACTTACCGAAAACACAGCCTACACCACTGAGATCTACTCAGAGGATGCAGCGGGAAATGTAAGTGAGGTTCTAAAGTCACAGTACTCAACAACGGGCACTCCTATTGTAACGGCCGAGACTATCGCCGAGGCGGCAACGCCAAGCTCTGCACAGATCAAGGTTACCACAACATCTGTCACTAAGCTATACTATGCTCACTACTTTAAAGATCAAAGGCCTGCTGATGGCCCATCGACTTGGAGCGAGCTTGTAATCGAGGAGAATGGCGAGCATACAATTACAATCGAGGGGCTAACACCTTCGATCTACGATAACGTTCACTACACTGTGGAGGTCTACGGTGAGGGCGGTGGCGCTACTTCTGAGTACGTTACAGCGGACTTTATGACCCTAAAGGAGGAGATGGTATATGTAACAGATATAGCCTCTAGCACATTTGGCGTTGAGTTCAACCTTAGATTCTCGCACTCAATCACAGCAGGTGTAGCTAAGGCAGTAGCCTACAAGGCATACACTGCATCGAACTTTAGAGAGAGCACATTCGAGGGCGATGTTAGCTGGGAATCTACTAAGCACGCATTCGAGGATGGTCAGTTTAATGTAGCAGACCAATACCTACTATCACCAAATACAGAGTATATCCTAGCAGTTGCACCAGTAACTACCAATGAGCAAGGGGATAAGTACAGCGTACTTGCTGGGCCAATCACTACATATACATTTACAACAGCAGACTACAACTTCGATAGTGGTTCTACTGCATCAGCAGCAGTTGCTATCGACACAGAGAGTATTACATTTGGTGAATTTGCATACACCGCTACCCGTTCAGAGGAGTGTATCGGCTACTACCAAGGTGTAGTTGAGAGCTCACTACTTAGCGGCACTACTATTAAGGACTTTGTACTTACAGATCAGTGGCTAAAGAGCAGCAGCTATAAGACATTCTACGCATATGACTCTAATATCCGCGACTATGCTCTTGTAAGTGAGCTGACTAACACAGTGAGAAACCTAGAGGCTGGAACTGAGTACACAATATTTACAGTTGCAATCTCTGCAAATGGCCAGATGGGCGAGATTAACTCTGAGGTATTTACAACAGATGCTCTAAACTTCGATGCCGCATTTAGCACTAACATCACAATAGATCCACTATATGTAACTGCTAATATTAACCTTGACCTAGGTACTGCAACTAAAGCGTACTACTTCTACTCTAGCAGCCATAACTACCTTGAGGATGAAACAGGCCAGAAGGCACTAGATAAGCTTCTAGCTGAAACCTCAGCAAGTTTCCCTGATGTGTGGGATGAGAATGGAACATATACAATCCAACGCCTTGACTACAACACTCCACATAGACTATATATCCTTCCAACGGGTCCTAATGGTGAATTTGGTGTGATGCAGACATTTGACTTTAGCACAGTTACCTCTGACTACTCTTCATCAGCTACCATTAACTACACTGTGGTATCAAGCTCACTTGATGATTGGGATGCACAGTCCTTGAATCTAAGTATCGAGCTACAAAATGGCGCTGTTGGATACTACGCAAAGTCACTAGCTAGCTACGACCTAACTTATCAGGGAGATGCGCCAGTAAATACGGACTACGCAAACTCACTATTCACAAGTGGATCTATCATCTCTCTTACATCGTACTTCTACACTGAGACAACTCTTGAGCAGACAATCTGGGAGACAGGCGATGCACTAGTTATCATCCCAGTTGATGCAGAGAACAAACTAGGTGCTCCAGTGGTGATCAAGCATCAGAATGCTCCAACTATCTAACCAACAATAAAAGACTTAGATGAAAAGTATATTTTCAAAGACAACTGCACTACTACTCTCAGCACTCCTTGGGTGTGCTGTTAGTAGCTGTGAGAACAATAAGGGGGGCGAGACTCCAATACCATCGAATAGCGAGGTAAAGCTAACATTTGTCGAGCGTAGCGCCGACAATATTATAGTTGATGTAACCCCACTTGAGGGCACAACTCGTTATGCGGTCTACCCTATGGAGAGCGCAACGTATGATGCAGAGTACTCAGCATCGGCAAATGATGCAGCAGGGTGGATAGCATCTACAATAGGTCAAGATCCTACCACTGTGGAGTACACAGCCGAGGTGCACAGCGCGGCGGCGAGGGTGGAGCTAGGCCTATCTAGCACACTAAAGCCAGAGACTGCATACACTGTACTTGCATTCCCAATCAATGAGAGCAACCAACTTAGCGGAAAGGTAGCTACACTAAAGGTAACTACAGATAGCCCACTAGGTAGCCTTGTGTCGGTAACTGTCTCAGATATCGAATTTGACAATGCCTATGTTCAGGTAGATGCAGGTACATTTACGGGCAACTACATCGTAGCTCCATTCAGTGCAGATGGGTTCCAAGAGCAATTTGGCGGTGACTTTACAAAGGCTGCCGAGGCGATAGTAGCAATTGAGCTCGATGAGTATGGCACCGACCTTGGCGCTGTTGGCAATGGTTTAGTGTACAACACCGATGCAAACTTCTACCTTATCGATGCTAATTGGATTATCCGCTCACAGACCGACTACTATGTAATAGCATTTGGAGTAGAACCGAATGGCACAATAGTAGGTGAGGTTATACATTCGGAGCTATTCACAACTCCAAAGGCCCCTGAGATGAGCTTCCAAATCAGTACTACAAGTATCACAAACACAAGTGCAAATGTAATTGTGACTCCTAGCGACAACACAATGGAGTACTTCGTCACTGTGCTTGAGGCCAAAGTAGTAGAGGGACGCACCGATCAGGAGATTATCGAGAACTTCGAGAATTACCACGGCCCAGCTATCTCTGCTGAACTTGTCAGAGGGCAGGTTCAAGCGCAACTAAAGGAGCTAAAGCAAGGCACCGAGTATAAGACCTTCGTAATGGGTTACTCCTCAATTCACGGTAGAACCACAGAGCTTATCACAAAGTCATTCACAACACTCGGAGAGGCTGATCCAGTCCTTGACCCTCCAACATCGGTTACTATTCCAGATGTGGAGTTCGGAACGCTTGTGGTAACTCATCCAGATGCATTCTACTGTAACTTCACGGCAACTTCTCTAAACGAGGGGATGAAGTATATCCTTATGGTACTACCAACAGCGGAGTTCAACTCTTACCCTTCGCACGAAGAGCTTATTATCGCAAATATGAACTTCTTTGAGGAGTATAGCTTCACGGCTCTTACTACATTCCAAAATATCCTACCATTTGTCGCATTTGGAGGTAGCAGCAACAGTACATTCTCTGAGCTAACAGCCTCAACAGAGTACACAATGTTTGCTTATGGCATCGATATTACTACTGCACAGCCGCTAACTAAGGTTGCAACTACTCAGTTCACTACACTTAGCGAAGAGGAGTCTAGCGAAGAGAACCTTCCTGACACTGCCGCTCCAGCACTTCCAACAGCAGTAGAGAGACCAGCGCCTATGAGCCTAACCACTGAGTTTACATCTATCTCTAACCCAATAGTTCAGAGGGTTAAATAGGCAAGTAAATATTATTAGATTTAGGGGAGTAGTCAAGTGGCTACTCCCCTATTTTATATTTAGATATAGCATATTGATTGAGAGAGTATCGACTGTCAACTCTATTTCATGAGCTTGATTCTACTAGTAAAAGAGACCATGGAAAACGAAGTTTTCCCCCGCCCGCGGGACGCGGAAAAAAAGAAAAAAG
>CAYJFH010000007.1:0-16684 GCA_964369485.1 uncultured Rikenellaceae bacterium
TAAATTTCTCTAGCTTGACTATACATAATCAGTAATGCATCGCACAAAAAAGGGGTTAGAGCATAAGCTCCAACCCCTATATCTTCTTAGTGTAAAAAAGCACTATCCTAGGTAGCTCTTAAGTAGTTTACTACGAGTACCGTTGCGCAGGCGGCGAATAGCCTTCTCCTTGATTTGGCGCACACGTTCACGTGTAAGTCCGAATTCATCACCAATCTCCTCTAGTGTCATCTCCGCCGATCCGATACCGAAGAAGTACTTTACGATATCACGCTCACGGTCAGTAAGGGTAGATAGCGCACGGTCGATCTCCACCGATAGCGACTCATTGATAAGCGTTCTATCTGCATTTGGAGAGTCAGAGTTAACAAGTACGTCTAGTAGCGAGTTGTCCTCACCCTCGGCAAATGGCGCATCTACTGAGATGTGGCGGCCACTCACTCGCATTGTGTCTTGCACCTTCTCCTTCGGTAGGTCAAGTACACGTGCTAGCTCCTCTGGCGATGGTGAACGCTCGTTCTCCTGCTCGAACTTAGCCGATGCCTTGTTAATCTTATTTAGTGAACCTACTTGGTTAAGTGGTAGGCGCACGATACGGCTCTGCTCTGCTAGAGCCTGAAGGATAGATTGACGAATCCACCAAACTGCGTATGAGATAAACTTAAAACCACGAGTTTCGTCGAACTTCTCAGCAGCCTTGATAAGGCCTAGGTTACCCTCATTGATAAGGTCAGGAAGGGTAAGTCCTTGGTTTTGGTACTGCTTAGCAACCGATACTACGAATCGCAGGTTAGCCTTCGTTAGCTTCTCGAGTGCCGCTTGGTCACCCTTGCGGATCCTCTGGGCAAGCTCTACCTCCTCTTCTACTGTAATAAGCTCTTCGCGACCAATCTCCTGCAGGTATTTGTCTAGCGAAGCACTCTCACGATTGGTAATCGACTTTGTAATCTTTAACTGTCTCATGTTTCTGTGATTAGTGGTCAGTGAGCCCACCATTTTAGGGGCTCACTAACGCTATTGTTAATATTTTTATCTTCTCTTCTCTAATTATCTCTCACTCTCACACTAGACTAATCACATACTTTTATAGTAGGACGATTAGTTAGCAATACTGCGATACTCCACTGCTCTACCGTTTGGATATACTCCAACAATAGAGGTAATCTCTTGGGTCACTTTGCTTAGGTCTCTTTGACTACGGATCTCAATATCATTAATAGAGGTGATTATAAATCCGACCTTAACGTTCGACTTTGACAGAATTCCACCTCTCTTAATTTCAATAACTTGAAGCCCCCCACTGATACCGAGTTCACGCTTAGTTTTATCGCTGATTGGTTGGAGCTCTGCACCTAATATCTTTGAAATATCGATATCATCGGCACTAATTAGCTCCTCCCTCCCACTCTTATTACGCAGGGTAACATTAAAATGTTTCACCTCGCCGTCTCTTTTTACAGAAATCTTTATTTTGTCTCCCGGACGGAAGGCTGTGATAGCCTCCTGAACCTCAGAGCTGCTATTTACTTCATCGCCATTGACAGCAACGAGTATATCGCCTCTTTGGATCTGCGCGGCCTCTGCGGCACCACCCTCTGCCACATCTGCGATTAGAACGCCTCCAAGTTCGTCTATACCAAATTCCTTGCCACTCTGTTCAATGAAGTCGTTGGTAATATCCCTCATCGAGATCCCTAGTAGCGCACGCTGCACCACACCAAATTCACGTAGGTCACCGACAATCTTGCGAACGATTCTCGAAGGCACTGCAAATGAGTAGCCCGCAAATGAGCCCGTTGGTGACTTAATCAGGGTATTAATACCTACTAGTGAGCCATCGATAGTAATAAGTGCTCCGCCAGAGTTACCCGGGTTCACAGCCGCATCGGTCTGTATAAATGACTCTATGCCCATCGGTGCCGAGGAGTTAATTCCAAGCGAACGCCCCTTTGCACTTACAATACCTGCCGTTACCGTTGAGTTTAGGCCATATGGATTGCCAACAGCTAACACCCACTCGCCAAGCAGCAGCCTATCTGAATCGCCAAATGTAAGGAACTTCAGAGCCTCATCTGTCTCGATCTTAAGTAGCGCAATATCGGTAGATGGATCAGCACCCACAACTGTCGCCTCGTATCTTGTGCCCGAATTTAGAGTTACATTTACCCTCTCGGCATCCTTTATCACGTGGTTATTAGTCACGATATAGCCATCCGACGATATTACTACACCGCTACCCCCTCCAATCTTCTGTAGCTCACTCTGCTCGCCTTGGTTCTGTTGTGGCTCTCTATCTCTATATTGTGGGCCGAAGAAGAACTCAAATGGGTCGATTCCACGCCCCGAACCGCCCGAGTATCTCGACTGTGCGGTCGCTAGAATCTCGACATTCACTACAGCCTCAACCCCCATCTGTGCAGCAGTGGTAAGGTCGGGAAGCGATGCCCCTTGGCTATGTTGTGTAAAGTGTAGCTCTGCGCCCTGTGCGCTCTGAGTACTTTGATATAGACCACCTCGGGTATCGGTGTCGGTGTGATCAAGTACCTTAATAACTGTCAGTGCAGATAGACCACCTGCAATAATTGAAGCCACTAGGCTCCATAGGACTGTTCTTTTACTCATCTTTTTTTGGTAAATTTTTTGGTTTATAAATTTAAAAATAAAAAAAGTAAAGTTTTATCCATTAGCAATCTACTATTGTTCTGTTGATTTGGTTATAAAAGTTAGGTTTAGACGATGTTAGAACGAAAAAAATCTATATCTTTGTATGTTATGGTACAATTTTTTGAACAAATATCACTTCGTGTTGCCGAGGTCGCAGCGATTGCGGCTCGCTATATTGCCACACAGCGGGAGGATTTCTCTCCTAGTGCCATTGAGCACAAGGGTGTGCAAAATTTAGTGAGCTACGTCGACAAGGAGGCCGAGAGGCTAATATATAGTGAACTTTCAGATATTGTGCCAGGGGCGAAGTTTCTGGGCGAAGAGAGCGCCGATGGCTCAATTGTCGAAAATCCCGAGGGGGAGTACCTATGGGTTATAGACCCACTCGATGGTACTGCAAACTTTATCCACTCTATGCCGCCATACTGCGTTAGTATTGCGCTGATGTATGGGGGGCAGGTTGTAGTGGGTGTGATATATGAGGTTACACGCTCGGAGTGCTTTAGGGCATACCGTGGAGGGCCTTGCTACCTTAACGATAGAGAGATTAGGGTAAGCGATATACAGAGTGTTAGCGATTCGCTCGTTATTACGGGGGTATCCTACGATGAGCGAAGCTCAGATAGCTTTGAGCGTGCCTTTAGCTACTTTAATCGTAACACAAATGGCACTAGGCGCATAGGTTCGGCGGCAGCAAACCTTGCCTACGTGGCGGCAGGTAGAGCTGAGTGCTTCTTCCAAAGGGGACTATCGCCGTGGGATGTAGCGGCAGGGGCGCTACTTGTGGAGTGTGCAGGAGGGGTGGTTACGGACTACTCTGGGGGTAATAACTATATATTTGGAAGAGAGATAATAACAACAAATAAAAATAGCTACAATAATTTTTATAACATAATATGCAACGATCAATTCTAAGTGTCATCACTTTGGCACTAACCCTACTTAGCGCAGTTGCTCAGAGCACTGCACCAACTTATGATGATATCAAGGCAGGTAAATTCTATGCCCGTGGAGTCTATGGACTAAAGTCTATGGCCGATGGAGAGCACTTTATGGCAATCAGCCCAGAGCGCAGTGCAATTGTAATGTACCGCTACTCCGATGGCGAGGCTGTGGATACGATCTTTAATAATCGTGAGCTAGAGCCATCATTTCCTATTACTAGCTATGAGCTAAGTGATGATGAGAATCTAATTATGCTACCGAGCGAGATAGAGCCTATCTATCGCCACTCATATAGCGCAGACAATTGGGTCTATGACCGTACAGATCGTAGCTTTACTGCCCTATCTAAGGGTGGCAAGCAGCAGATCCCATCATTCTCGCCAGATGGCACCAAGGCAGCATTTGTGCGTGGAGGCAACCTCTTTATCGTTGACCTTATCAACCACACCGAGAGGCAAATTACCTCTGATGGACAGAAGAACGTTATTATCAACGGGCTCTCGGACTGGGTCTACGAGGAGGAGTATGGCTTCGATAAGGCCTACCAGTGGAGCGGAAGCTCAAATGCTATTGCATACTACCGCTTCGACGAGAGGGACGTAAGGAGCTACTATATGCCGATGTTCGAGGGTGAACTATACCCTGAAAACCTATCATTTAAGTACCCTAAGGCTGGAGAGAAGAACTCAGAGGTATCGATCAGGGTATATAAGCTAACTAGCGGAACACACCACACTGTAGATGCGGTATCGGAATCAAAGGATGGCTACTTCCCACGTATTGAGTGGACAGGTCGTGCCGATGAACTTGCGATCCATAAGCTAAACCGCGAGCAGAACCACTACCAACTAAAGCTATATGATATTAACCTACACAACGAAGTTCCAGTATTTACAGAGACCTCAGATAGGTATATCGATAGAATCGATGGTAGCAAGGTACAATTCCTACCAGAGCGCAATAGGATGGTAATCCTAAGTGAGGCAGATGGCTATCGCCACCTATACCTCTATGATATGGCTGGTAAGTTCCTAAAGCAACTCACCGAAGGGGAGTGGGAGGTAACATCGGTTGATGCTATCGACCCTCGTGGCGAGAAGCTATACTTCACAGCGGCTAAGGAGTCGCCACTAGGCAGGGAGCCATACGTTGTGGGGCTATCAAATCGCCGCTCACTGCGCACCCCTAAGAAGCTAGAGTCTGCGAAGTCCGACCGTGGTACATACTCCGTGAACTTCTCAGATGGGACGAAGTACTATATCCAAACCTACTCAGACTCAGATACCCCTACAATCACAACCCTACATAGCGCAAAGGGGGAGCTAGTGCGTACGCTCCAAGATAACCAAGCGGTAGTAGATACACTTAGCACATTTGCTATGCCTATCAAGAAGTTTATCACTGTGAAGGCTGCCGATGGCGTTACAGACCTTAATGGATATATGCTACTTCCAACGGACTTCGATGAGAATAAGCAATATCCACTACTTATGAGCCAATATAGTGGCCCGGGATCACAGTCTGTTGCCGATAGATGGGGTATTGGTTGGGAGACGGCTCTAATCCGTGAGGGCTTTATCGTTGCCTGCATCGATGGCCGTGGTACTGGTTTTAGAGGCAATGAATTTAGGAGCTGTACCTACCTAAACCTTGGTGGATTAGAGGTCGAGGATCAGATCGCGGCAGCTAAGGAGCTAGGCGGATATGGCTATATCGACAGCCGTAGAATCGGTATCTACGGGTGGAGCTATGGTGGCTTTATGGCTCTAAACTGTATCTTGAAGGGCGCTGATGTATTCTCAACTGCTATTGCAATTGCACCAGTTACTACTTGGAGATACTACGATACTATCTACACTGAGCTATATAACGGCACACCACAGAGTAACCCTGAGGGCTACGATGAGAACTCACCGATTAACTTCGTGGAGAACCTAAAGGGCAACCTACTACTTGTCCACGGTACTGCCGACGATAATGTACATATTCAGAACACCTACGATATGATAACGGCACTCAATGGCGCTGGCAAGGAGTTCGAAATGATAATATATCCAGATAAGAATCACTCTATGGGCTCTGCCCGCCACGCCCTTATGGAGAGGTGCATAGAGTTCCTAAATAGAAATTTATAGTTCCATAGAAAATAATTAGATTTACCCTATTGTATTATCTAGTTATTCTCTCTATATTTGTAAAAATTTGACTAATTACCTTTTAAGACAAAGCAATTATGAATAGACCACTAAAGATCGTCGTATTGGCAAAACAGGTGCCCGATACAAGAGCCGTAGGCAAAGACGCAATGAAGGAGGATGGCACAGTTAACCGTGCTGCGCTTCCTGCAATTTTTAACCCAGAGGACCTTAACGCCCTAGAGCAAGCTCTACGCCTTAAGGAGATGGTTGAGGGATCGACCGTTACTATCCTAACTATGGGACCTCCACGTGCAGCGGATGTTATCCGTGAATCTATGTTCCGTGGAGCAGATGGAGGAGTACTTGTAACTGACAGAAAGTTCGCTGGTGCAGACACCCTAGCTACATCATACACCCTAGCTGCAGCAGTTCGTAAGATCGGCGCAGATGTGATCGTTGCAGGCCGTCAAGCAATCGATGGTGACACAGCACAAGTAGGGCCTCAAGTTGCCGAGAAGCTAGCACTTCCACAGGTTACTTACTGTGAGGATATCGAAGCTTGTGACTCTGAGACAATTCGCGTTAAGCGTCGCTTGGAGGGTGGTGTTGAGACTGTTGAGTGCCCAATTCCAATGGTACTTACAGTTAACGCATCGGCTCCTGAGTGCCGTCCACAGAACGCAAAGAGAGTACTTAAATTCAAACACGCTAAGACAGTTAGTGAGGTTCAGGACTCAGCAGAGGACTACTACCTATCGCTACGCAACGACCGCTGCTACCTAAATATCGAGCAGTGGGGTGTAGCTGACCTAGATGTCGAAGAGGGCGAACTAGGCCTTAAGGGCTCACCTACAAAGGTTAAGAAGATCGAGAATATCGTATTTACCGCTAAGGAGGCCAAGAGACTTGGCTCTTCGGAGGGTGAGATCGAAGATATGATCAAGGAGCTTATCGCATCACACACAATCGCATAACCTTGCACTAACTTTTTAACTTGTAACAAAGACTATGAATAACGTATTCGTATATATAGAGATTGAGGGTAACAAGGTTGCCGATGTTTCATTAGAGCTACTAACCAAGGGTCGCACACTTTCGCGCGAGCTAGGCTGCAAGGTCGAGGCTATCGTTATCGGCGACAACGTAGAGGGTGTAGTAGAGACCCTAGAGAGCTACGGAGCTGATACTATCCATATCGCATCGGGAGCAGAGCTTGCACCTTACCGCACACTTCCTCACACATCGATCGTATGTGGAGTATTCGAGGAGGAGCAACCACAGATCGCACTATTTGGTGCAACTTCGCTAGGTCGTGACCTTGCGCCACGTGTATCTTCAGCACTCCACAGTGGACTTACTGCTGACTGTACTCAACTTGAAATCGGAGACCATAAGGACTCTAAGGGCAATGAGTATAAGGACCTACTATACCAAATCCGCCCTGCATTTGGCGGTAATATCATCGCTACTATCATCAACCCTGACTGCCGCCCACAGATGGCCACAGTTCGCGAGGGTGTAATGTCGATGGCACAACCTGCAGACGCTGCAAAGGCCGAAGTTAAGACTATCGACTGGGCAAAGTATGTTAAGGACACTGACCTAACTGTTAAGATTATCTCTCGCGAGATTGAGGAGAGAAAGGTGAACATCAAGGGTGCACCAGTTATCGTAGCTGGTGGTTATGGTGTTGGCTCTAAGGAGGGCTTCGACCTACTAGGTGAGCTAGCAACGCTACTTGGTGGCGAGGTTGGCGCTTCACGTGCGGCAGTCGATGCTGGATATGTAGAGCACAGCCGTCAGATTGGCCAGACCGGTACAACTGTACGCCCTAAGCTATATATCGCTTGTGGTATCTCGGGACAGATCCAGCACACAGCTGGTATGGACGGCTCGGCTATGATCATCTCGATTAATAACGACCCTGAGGCACCAATCAATAAGATTGCCGACTATGCAATCACTGGCGACTATGCTGATGTAGTAAATAAAATGATTAAACACTATAGAGCTAATACTAAATAGTAATACTTCGGTGTTATTAAAAATGTAGCTTTAAAAATATAAGCGAAAAAATGGGAAACTTTTTCACAGATAATACAGACCTACAGTTCCACCTCAACCACCCGTTGATGAAGAAGATTGTAGAGCTTAAAGAGAATAACTTTAGCGACGCAGAGAAGTACGACTACGCACCAGTAGACCACGAAGATGCAATTGACTCATACAAAAGAGTACTAGGCATCATCGGTGAGATCTGCGCCGATACCCTAGCACCTAACGCTGAGGGCGTTGATGCAACGGGACCAAGGGTCGAAAACGATAGAGTAATCTATGCCGAGGGTACTGCAGAGAACCACGAGATGCTAACTAAAGCTGGGGTGTATGGCCTTTCACTTCCAAGGAAGTATGATGGCCTTAACTTCCCTCTAGTGCCTTACGTAATGAGCTGCGATATGGTAGCTCGTGCAGATGCTGGTTTTGCTAACATCTGGGGACTACAGGACTGTGCTGAGACGCTTCACGAATTTGCATCGGAGGCAATCAACGCTGAGTTCCTTCCACGTGCACACAAGGGCGATACATTCGCTATGGACCTAACTGAACCAGATGCAGGATCTGACCTTCAGGCAGTTATGCTAAAGGCTACTCCAGACCCAGATAACGAGGGACAGTGGCTACTTAATGGCGTTAAGCGCTTTATTACCAATGGTGATGGCGAGATATCACTAGTACTTGCTCGTTCAGAGGAGGGCACAACTGACGCTCGTGGTCTATCGCTATTTGTATACGATAAGAAGCATATGGCGGTAAAGGTTCGCCGTATCGAACATAAGATGGGTATCATCGGGTCTCCTACCTGCGAGCTAGTATTTACTAATGCTCCAGCGCAGTTAGTAGGTGACAGAAAGATGGGACTTATTAAGTACGTTATGGGTCTTATGAACTCTGCACGTCTGGGTATTGGTGCTCAATCGTGTGGTATTATGGAGGCTGCATACCGTGAGGGTCTAAAGTATGCACACGAGCGTGAGCAGTTCGGCAAGGCGATTATCGAGTTCCCTGCTGTATATGAACTACTTGCAAATATGAAGGCTAGACTTCACGCATCTCGTGCTCTACTTTACGAAACAGCTCGCTTTGTAGATGTTTACAAGTGCTACTACCACAAGGAGAAGGGCATTAAGCTTACCTCTGAGGAGCGCGCAGAGATGAAGAAGTACCAAAGGCTAGCAGATGCCTATACTCCACTTCTAAAGCTATTTAGCTCGGAGTATAGCAACTCGGTGGCCTACGACTCACTTCAGATCCACGCAGGTAGCGGCTTTATGAAGGACTACCCAATCGAGAGAATCTACCGTGATGCTCGTATTACCACTATCTACGAGGGTACATCACAGCTTCAAGTAGTAGCGGCTATTGCAGGTGTACTTAAGGGTACTTACCTATCGCAACTAGAGGTATACGAGGCAATTGAACCAGCGGCAGAGCTATCGACATATATGTCAAACCTTGTTGCAATGCGCGAGAAGTACCAACGTGCAGTAGCGGCAGTTCAAGCGGCTGAGAACAAGGAGCTTCAGGAGTTCCACTCACGCAGATTAGTTGAGATGGCAGGCTACGCAATTATGGGTCACCTTCTACTTCAACAAGCTGGCGAACTTAGCGACGAATATAGAGTATCGATGGTAGCCTTTATCAAAGAGGGCGAGGCTAAGTGCGATGCACACCTAAGCTATATCGAGAACTTCGAGGTTGACCACCTAGGAGCATTCAAGCAGTAATTTATTTTTTAACAAACGAAGAGAAAGATTTAGATGAGTAGATTAAGAGGACTAATTTTAGCAGCAGTTATAGGCCTATCAGTGCTATCGTGCGCCAAGGAGGCTGAGAGTCCACTAGGAGACGTTAATATTGAGAGTTTCCTAGCGTGGATGGAGAAGAATGCACCCGAGGCAGTCGAGCTCGACTATGGGGTCTTTATGGACTTCAAACAGAGGGCGGCAAATTGGGAACAACTCCCTACACCTAAGGTGGACACTAGCTGGATTAGACTCTCTTACACTGGCTATACCCTTGCGGGAGATGTATTCGAAACGCGCGACTCACTTCTAGCCGCGCAGCTCGGAACATCGCTACCAACTACTCACTTTGTAGATGACTATATCTTCTACACTAGCCAACAGAAGCTATGCTACGGGCTATACCTAGCCCTTAGCGAGCTTAGAGTTGGTGATGAGGTTCGTATCTATATACCTGAATTCCTTTCATACACTACAACTATGAATGAGAACTCTGGATATGCTGGGCCTGCGGGTAGTACCTACGTTGGTTATCCAGTCTACTTTGACGTTAAGATCGCCTCTATCGATGAGGACCCACGCGAAATCGAGGTGCAACGCATCAACGATTGGGTTGCTGACAATTGGGGTATGACCGAGGCAGATACGCTGCGCGAGGGTCTATATATGAGAATTATTGATGCTAGACCTCTTGGTGACACTATCACCGAAGACTCAACGGCAACCTACCAATACTTCTCTACATTCCTCGATGGCCATCCTAGCCAGACCAATATCCAGTCAATAGCCGAGGAGTGGGGAACATATAGCACTAGCGACTCATATAGCCTAGTATCTATAACTAACTCTACGTTTACCGATACTCTATCTACCTTTGGGGTATTCCCTCGTGTGATTCTAAATATGCGTCAGGGCGAGACTGCTGAGGCCGTTGCGGCTTCGTGGTACGCTGCTGGGATATATGGCGATGCAGACCAAGTGCCACAGGTTCTACCTTACGACACACAGGTCTACCAAATCGAGGTTGTAGATCCAAACGAAGATGAGGAGACTGAGTAAAGATCTCAAGTAATTAATAGCAGAGCCGATAACTACTTTAAAAGTTATCGGCTCTGCTATTTTTCTATAACATCCTTAGAAGATTTAGCGTAAAATCTCGGTTTTCAATCTCGGGGTGTGGGAGTATCAACCTCTCACTACTTAACTCTAGCCCCTTCTCGCTGCTATCTCCATCCTCGTGGTAGTAGAGCAGGTCAATATCGATTGAGCGGTCTGAGTAGGGCTCTAAGCGTGAACTGCGCCCCACTCGCCCCATCTCTCGCTCAATGGCTTGTGTAGTATCTAGTACTTGAATAGGTCTAAGTTCAGTTTGAACCACCAGAATCTGATTTAGGTATAGATTACCGCTAATATAGCCCACTGCCTCGGTCTCTACCTCGGTGGTAGAGCGTACAATATCGCCCACCCTTTGAGATATAAGGTGGCGTGCCTGAGATAGGAGTGCTGCCCTATCCGATAGGTTACTTCCCAGTAGCAACTGAACGCTTGGCACTGACTAGAATTTTGCTCACCATCAAGGCGAAGTGTGTAAATATAATCTTCGGAGCGCCATTCTGACGTATCTGCGCGCCGACTAGCTCGAACTCCTTAACTAGAGGTTCAATCGTTTGGCTACTGACAAATGGCGAGAAGTTCTTTGCAAAGGCTAGCGCCTCGCCACTAACATTCGAGAGCTCACTTACCCCAATACCGATAATATAGCACTCTCTGAGCAGCGCAATCGAGTACTCCACAAAGGCCTTATGTGCCTCCCTGCCGATAGTAGCGGCAGACTCCGCCCAATCGAATAGCTCAATATATCGCCCTTGGTACGCCTTACGCATAAGGGTGGTGAATAGTTCATAGAACTCCGAATTATCACTCAATAGAGTAGCTTTACTGTGGATTGGGGCAAGGGCAATCTGCTGTACCCTCGAGCGTATCGTCCCTATAACTCTATCAGGGGTCTCGCTTACCATCAGAAATAGCGTTGATGGCGGAGGCTCCTCCACTAGCTTTAGGAGTGTATTTGCGGCCGCCTCGCCCATCCTCTCAGGTAGGTAGATAATAACGATCTTATAGCCCCCCTCAAAGCTCTTAAAGCTCATCTTGCGGATAATCTCATTGGCCTCCTCCTTGGCGATATTACCCTGCTGGTTCTCAATTCCGATATACTCATACCACTGAGTCTCGGTAAATATCCCTGAGTTCTGAACTATAAATTCTCTCCATAGTGCAATAAATTGGTCTGATATTGGCTTTTCGCCACTTCGGCCAGTAGCCACTGCCCTCTTCGATCTATTCACCGGGAATACAAAGTGTAGGTCGGGGTGCTCTAACTTAGATGTTCTATAGCAGGCGGGGCATACCTCGCAAGGGTCGCTATCTGTGCGATTTGGACATAGAATATAGCGCGCGTAGGCTATGGCAAGTGGCAGTGCTTCAGTCGAACTATCCCCGGCAAAGAGCTGTGCGTGAGGCACTCTAGAGTGCTGCACACCATCTCTAAGTCGTTTTTTTATGGTAGTGTGACCGCCAATTGACGAAAAATTCATAACTTTACGCATTAATTCAATTAAAATAAGACTTCAAAGGTATCAAAAAACTAAAAGCTATGCAACAGATAAGAAGAGAAAAGATTGCAAAACTACTCGCCTCAACTGATACAGGGCGCGATGTAGTAGTAAAGGGATGGGTAAGGACTAAGCGTTCGGGTAAGAGCGTTTCGTTTATCGCCCTTAATGACGGTTCGACCATCAACAATATTCAAGTTGTAGTAGATGGTGCGAATTTCAGCGAAGATGCCCTTAAGGATGTAACTACTGGTGCTTGCGTTAGAGTTCAAGGTCTACTTGTTCAGTCGCAAGGCTCGGGACAGGGCGTTGAGATCCAAGCTAGCGAAGTGGAGCTATATGGTGCAGCAGATGTCGACACATACCCACTACAGAAGAAGGGTCACACACTAGAGTTCCTACGTGAGATTGCCCACCTACGCCCACGTACTAATACATTTGGCGCAATATTCCGCATTCGCCACGCAATGGCATATGCAATACATAAGTTCTTTAACGATAGAGGTTTTTACTACTGGCACTCACCGATTATCACAGCAAGTGATGCTGAGGGTGCAGGGGCAATGTTCCAAGTAACAACTATGCCACTTGCCGAGCTTCCACGCACCGAAGAGGGAGCAGTAGACTATACTCAAGACTTCTTCTCTAGCCCTACTAACCTAACTGTTTCGGGGCAGCTAGAGGGTGAACTAGGAGCGATGGCACTAGGTGAGATCTATACATTTGGCCCTACATTTAGAGCCGAGAACTCAAATACTCCACGCCACTTGGCAGAGTTCTGGATGATCGAACCTGAGATGGCATTCTACGAGATCGAGGACAATATGGACCTAGCCGAAGATATGCTAAAGTACCTTATCAACTATGCACTAGAGCACTGCGGTGACGACCTTGCATTCCTCGAGAAGATGTACGATAAGGAGCTTACCGAGCGCCTACGCCACGTAAGCGGCAGTAACTTTATCCGCCTAAGCTATACCGAAGCTGTGGAGATCCTAGAGGCTGCTGTTGCAAGCAAGGCTAAGAAGTTTGAATTTAGAGTAGGATGGGGACTTGACCTTCAGAGTGAGCACGAGCGCTACCTAGTAGAGGAGCACTTTAAGTGTCCAGTAATACTTACTGACTACCCTAAGGAGATCAAGTCATTCTATATGAAGATGAACGAGGATGGCAAGACAGTTCGTGGTATGGACGTACTATTCCCTAAGATTGGCGAGATTATTGGCGGTTCGGAGCGTGAGAGCGATCTAGAGACGCTACTTGCACGTATGGACGAAATCGGTGTACCACAACACGAGATGGATTGGTACCTAGATACTCGTAGATTCGGTACTGCACCACATAGTGGATTCGGACTAGGCTTTGAGCGCCTAATCCTATTTGTTACTGGTATGGCAAATATCCGTGATGTAATCCCATTCCCTCGTACTCCGGGTAGCGCTAACTTCTAGAGTATAGCACTTTTAAGCAGAATAACCGAAAGAGACGTATGATTTGAAGAGTAGAGCATCAGTAAAGTGAGTTCTACTCTTTCAATATAGCACTGTAAGGTGGCACACTTATTGTAAAGAATACAATTACTTCAAATCTATTTCACGTGTAAAACTACTATGGCACTAAGTCAAACCCTAACGCAGAGCCAACTCCAGAAGCTCTCACCGCAGCAGATCCAAGGCATTAAGCTATTGGAGCTCCCTACTCTACAGCTAGAGCAGAGGATTGCGCGTGAGATCGAGGAGAATATCGTGCTCGAAGAGCAAGAGCAGAGAGAGGAACAGGATGAACATCTATCCACCAAAGATACCTCCCTAGAGGAGTATATCAAGGCGGAGCAGAGTGCCTCCTCATATAAACTAAGAGCAAATAACCAATCGGCAGATGACGATAGCCGCCCAAAGCAGATAACTGGCGGAAAGTCTCTAAGCGACTACTTGATGGAGCAACTATCATTCCAGAACCTTAGCCCTAGGCAGATGAGCATCGCTGAGTTTGTTGTAGGGAGTCTCGATGATGATGGCTACCTCTACCGCTCAACCGAGGCTATTGCCGACGATATAGCATTTAAACTATCGCTCGATGTGGATGATAGCGAGGTGGAGAGTGTAATTAAGACTATCCAGCAGCTAGAGCCCGCAGGTATTGCCGCTCGCACACTATCTGAGTGCCTAAGGATACAACTGCAAGCCCTCAGGGAGCAGAATCCATCGACAAGACTTGCCCATAGAATACTAAAGAGCTACTTCACGGAGTTCTCTAAGCGACACTATAGCCAAATTATGGCAAAAACGGGTGCTACAGAGGACGAACTGCGTGGAGCCATCGAAGAGATCGTATCACTCAATCCAAAGCCTGCAAATGGCTACTCTGACGATAGCAGCTCTATAAGCTCCCCGACCATTATCCCAGACTTCACCCTCAGCTACCGAGATGATGACGATGAGTTCGACCTAGAGATGGGCGGCCGTCCACTCCCTGAGTTAAAGATTAACCGTGACTACCTAAAGATGGCAGAGCACGCCCTATCGCTCAGAAAGCAAGAGGCACACGACAAAGAGGCAATTGAGTTCGTGCGCTCAAAGGTAGAGGCCGCAAAGTGGTTTATCTCCGCAATAAAGCAGCGCAGAGAGACCCTAATGGCAACGATGCGTGCAATTCTGCAATTCCAACGAGAGTACTTCAAGGATGGCGATGAATCGCAACTCCGCCCGATGATACTACGTGATATCGCCGAGGCTACGGGCTTTGACATCTCGACTATCTCACGAGTGGTAAACTCTAAGTATATAGAGACACACTTTGGGGTATTCCTGCTCAAATCCTTCTTCTCCGAGGGTCTTGCCACCGAGGATGGCGGCGAGGTCTCTACACGCGAGATTAAGGGCATTATCGCCAGAAGTATCGAGGATGAGAGCAAGCGTGACCCGCTAACCGATGAGGCACTTATGGAGATGCTCCACGATAAGGGCTTTAAGATAGCTAGGCGCACCGTTGCAAAGTATCGTGAGATGATGCAAATACCAGTGGCACGACTACGCAGAGAGCTATAAGTGCTGATACTACCCCTACTCAAACTACATCTTAACACTAGCTATTTCGCTAATTTTTAGCCTCTAACAGCAGACCATAGCCCCAGAGATACCCTGAGGTGGTGGTAGTGGCTAACTATATGTAAAAATTGCCAAAAAAGTTGTATTTAACAGAAATAATTGCTATATTCGCTCTTCAACTAACCCTCTAACGAGCAGCATATTATTAGAATTTTTAAAAACAAGAATTGGAGGCAGCTATGGAAACACACAAAAAGACTAGATACTCAGACGCAGAACTTGCAGAATTTAAGTCTATTATCCTAAAGAAATTAGAGAAAGCTAAGGCCGACTACGACCTACTTCGCTCAACTATTACTCACAGCGGAAGTAATGGTACGGACGACACATCTCCAACCTTTAAGATTCTAGAGGAGGGTGCAGCTACGCTATCCAAAGAGGAGAGTGGTAGACTTGCTCAACGCCAATATAAATTTATCAAGAACCTTGAGGCTGCGCTTGTAAGAATTGAGAATAAGACCTACGGTATATGTCGTGAGACTGGGAACCTAATCCCTGCCGATAGACTTAAGATCGTTCCGCACGCAACCCTATCTATCGAGGCTAAAGAGGCGGGCGCAAAGTAACACCATACTCCACCCCACAATTCTTTACCATACAAAAAAAAGAGAGTGCCGTAACTCCCTCGCTCTTGCCTTTCTATAGGTAAGGTGTGGGAGTTACGGCTTTTTGCATATTTTATAGATATATAACACCACTTTTCAGCAATTATGAGAGCTCTATTTATCTTACTTTTAATTATACCATTGACCGCCTATAGTGCGCAGAATTTCCATAGTCAAGACACTACTAAACAACAGCGAACAGAGCTAACTGATAAGGAGTATGATTCATTGGTTCGATTAGCGCTTCAGCGCGAGGTCTCCTTCGCTTTGAAGCATATTGACAGCTCTTACATCTGTGGGCGAAGAGGAATCGATAGTGCGCAGTGGAATAGCGCTGAAAAGTTAATTCGCAGTAAGGTAAGAGATGTAAAAGATCTAAATGGATGGGAGTATAGTTATGCACTACGCTACTTTGGACTTCTACTCAGTGACGGCCATATGACATTCCCTGATGGAGGAGTCTATAGTCGCTTTAAGAGATTTCAACCTACCGATACACTACTACCGCTATGGGTGAAGACTTGGCGTGATGGTAGGGTCTTTAATGTTAAGGACTATACGGGGAAGATACCACAAAATGCTCAGATTATTAGTGTTAATGGGTGGGACGCTCAGGAGGTAGCACTATTAAATCGAAAAATCTATAACTCTGAGGAGTTAAGGGCTATGGCCAGTATGAATCTTGTCGATGAGCCCGACCCTCTGCTATGGCAGAACTTTCGTAACTTCTTCTTTATGGAGGGGGTAAAGGCGCCATACTTTGTGGAGTATATTGCTGCTGGAAGTCAGAGTGTAGATACTGTGACTCTT
>CAYJFH010000007.1:16784-39764 GCA_964369485.1 uncultured Rikenellaceae bacterium
AGGAGTGGCGTGCAGAACCTTATTATAGATCTAAGGAGTAATCACGGCGGTATGGAAAAGAATGTATACCATACTATGTCGTACCTCAGCGACCAACCATTCGAGGCAGCAAGCATCATTAGGGTAACTGATCGTAATCGTGAAATTGCAGCTATGGTCTCTAGCAATGGCTTAGAGGCGCTAGATGTTGAAAAGGAGAAAATCGATAGACTTAAAGTACTTATCGACAGTGTACCATCGGGCACTTTACTGCCAACAGACTCTCTCTTTAGCCTCTCACTTCCAGCTAAGGATATGGGGTATAGGTATAGTGGGAAGATCTACCTGCTTACTAGTAATTTGACCTACTCGGCAGCCCAAGAGTTTGCGCAGTTTATGAAGTTATCTGACAGGGCAGTAACAGCAGGAGAGCCCTGCGGAGGATACTATTCTATAAGCTCAGGAAATGGGGATTTCTATCCTCCTCCATTCTGCTCACAATGGATGCCACTAGTAATTCCGAGGGGAGTAATTAAAGCATTCTATGGCGAGAATGGCATCTATGACTATATGGAGGTAGATATACCATTGGAGGTAAGCTTCGAGGATTGGCTTTATGGTAAAGATAGATCGCTAGATAGTCTAGTCAAAGCCATAGCAGATGGACAGCACCGATAAAAGTCACGGTTTTTTACTATCTTTGCCCCTACTATGAGAAGATTCAAAAGCTATAGACAGTACCTAGAGGTAGAGCTAGGACATAGGGTGCAGAAGGTGGCAATTAACACTGGTATGGGGTGCCCAAATAGAGATGGTACGCTCGCCTCGGGCGGCTGTACATTCTGCGTTAATGAGGCATTTACCCCATCGTACTGCTCGCCACAGAAGAGCGTGGAGGAGCAGATTAGCACGGGGATTAACTTCCACAAGCACCGCTATGCTAAGTCCTCGAAGTACCTTGCATACTTCCAGAGCTTCTCCAATACATATGCACCGGTCGAAAAGCTGCGTGAGATATATAGCGAGGCAATCAGCCATCCTGACGTCGTTGGGCTGGTGATAGGCACACGTCCAGACTGCATAGATGAGGCGAAATTAGACCTAATTGCAGAGCTTAAGGAGGGCTTAGAGTACGTAATTGTGGAGTATGGTGTAGAGAGCGTCTACGACACCACCCTTGAGCGTATAAATCGTGGCCACGACTTCGAGTGCGCACGTAGAGCCATTGAGCTTACCGCAAGCCGTGGAATACACTCAGGTGCTCACTTTATCGTTGGCCTTCCGGGCGAGAGCGAGGAGATGATACTAGACTCCATAGATATAATAAACTCCCTACCACTCAACACAATAAAATTCCACCAACTACAGCTATTCGAGGGCACAGCGATGGTCGACGACTTTAAGGCCAACCCCTCGGACTTTAAGTTCTACACCGTGGATGAGTACATAGAGCTATTCTCAGATATAGTTGCACGCCTACGCCCCGATATGATTATCGAGAGGTTCGCTAGCGAGGCGCCTCCACGCTACCACTTTGGGGGTCAGAGCCCTTGGGGACTTGTGCGCAACGAAAGGCTAGTACAGATATTAGAGAAGAGACTAGAGGAGCGAAATATTTTTCAAGGATGCCTATATCAAGCTAAATAATTTTTTGTATATTTGTTTTAATGTTTCAAGACACTTTTAACCTTAAAAAATATTAAAACCAAGATGAATCTACTACTAATTTCAAACTCGACCAACGCAGGCGAGGCATACCTAGAGTATCCAAAGGAGAATATCAGAGAGTTCCTTAGCTCTAAAGGCGTTAAGAAGGTACTATTTATCCCATACGCAGGCGTAACGCTATGCTGGAATGAGTACGAGGCTAAGGTTGCTGCACGCTTCGCTGAGATCGGTATCGAGGTCGAGGGCATACACCTAAAGGCTAATCCAGCTCAGGCTGTTATGGAGGCCGAGGCTATTGTAGTTGGTGGTGGAAATAGCTTCTCGCTACTAAAGTATATGCAGGACTATGGCGTTATTGCTCCAATTCGCCAGAGAGTAGCAGCAGGAGTTCCATATATCGGCTGGTCGGCAGGTAGCAATATGAGCTGCCCGGGGCTATATACAACTAACGATATGCCAATCGTTGAGCCTCAGACATTTAAGGCACTAGGTATTATCCCATTCCAGATTAACCCTCACTACCTTGATGCACACCCAGATGGTCACGCTGGCGAGACTCGCGAGCAGAGAATCGAAGAGTTTCTCGCTATGAACCGTGGCACTTACGTTGCAGGCCTTAGAGAGGGCTGTATGTTTAAGCTAGAGGGCGGAAAACTAGAGCATATCGGCTCACGTTCACTTAGAGTATTTAAGCACGGGCAGGAGCCGCGTGAGATAGCCTCGGGCGAGGATCTCCAGTTCCTACTAGGCTAGATTATTGTAGAAATAGATTAAAAATAGGGGTTGAAACATCTAAGTTTCAACCCCTATTTTAATTGTATTGCTCTACCCTACTTCTTCGGTGGGCAGTATGGCTGCCACTCCTTAACATATAGAGGTTCGGCATAGGCAAGGTCTGCAAAGTCCTCCTCACAGTACATCTTTTGAGCGTATGCAGCAAGCGAAGAGGCAGTAGCCTCGACCTCTCTATACTCTACGCTACTATGGCTCTGTGATAGCGCATCAAGGCATTTTTCGGCACCAGAGCCTACGATATAGAGCTTTGAGGCATCGGTTAGCTTAGTATTACTATCGATGACAATAGGAGAAATTTCACCTAATTGCTTCCCATCGGCACTATATAGCGCATAGAATACCTCCATTCTGCGGGCGTCAACCATAGCGCATATCTCGGAATCCGCTTCAACGCCACCCTTAACCTCCTCTACAAGGGCTCTAAGCGAATCAATTAGCATAAGTGGCACTCCGCTACCATAACAGATCCCTTTGGCTGTAGAGAGGCCAATTCTAAGGCCAGTATATGAACCCGGGCCACAGCTCACTGCCACAGCGTCTATCGCCTCTCCCGCTAGGAGTTCATCGATAAATGGTGCAAGTTGGGTACTATGTTCACTCCCTGCAGTGGCTACTCCACTACCCTTGCTATCACTCTTTGCACGAATTACTACACCATCCTCGGCTAGCGCCACAGAACAGCTCGCTCCGCTTGTCTCAATTATTAGAATCTTTGCCATATTTCTTTAATATATTTTGAATTTTACTACTTATTGGTTCATAGTGCACGCTATACTTATAGAGGGTATTATCAACTATAACTCCCTCAATATCACGCAGTGAGTTATAGTATGCACTCTGATCATTTCTTTTGCTTTGTTGGTTCTGTGAACTCGCCTCAATCTCGCTAACTACTTGATGTTTAAGCAGATTGCAAACCTCTAGCAGCGCAATTTTCGCTACATTATCTTGCCAAAAGTGACCCTGAATCCATAGATGAGTCTCATTCGGTTTGACTCCTCGCCCTCTGAGATATCTGTCGGTCTCCTCTATTGCACCACTAAGGCTATCAAACTTCTGCTCTAAGTTGCGCACCTTAGCCTGAACCTGCTTAGAGATATACCTAATGGTAGACTCTCCCCCACTCTCGATATTTAGGTAGTTGAGCTTCGCAATATTCTTAAACTCTGAGAGTGTTAGAATATCTGTTTGGTTGCTCTTTGCGGCGTAGAAATACCACAGAAAGAGCGGATATATCGCCTTGGAGTACTCCTTAGAGAAGTGTACAAAGTCGAATAGCTCTCTATCATTTTTGGTCGCCATGGCCGCTATTGGGCCTAAAGATGTAGGCAGACATAGCAGATTTTCAATGGCATAGACCTTTGTATGGATAATATATGGATTTGAGTTTATATCCTTAGACTGGAAGGTAGAGTTACCTAGAAGGTAGTCAAAATCTGCGTCGAGACAGAGCCATAGACTCTCCCCTAGGCGGTCTCTAAAGGTCAGTGCTACCTTCTTACCCTTGGCTCTATCGTCCCTCGCTGGGGTAGATATCTCAAATTTTATATCCTTTCTACTAAACTTCTGCTCAAATTCACTCAACACGCCCCTCCAAAAGGCAATATCATCGTAGCCCTCTACATAGACAAATATTGGGTGAGAAGAGCGAAGTGCTCTTCCTGCCCCTAGGTACTCATCCGATATATAGCTATCGAGTCGCTTTCGTCTCTGCCGTCTCATATCTTCACTGTTCCACGTGGAACACCGCTCAGAGTATGTTCCTTATCGATTAATATCAGCGCACGGAACTTCTCAGCCTCGGCATCGAAAGATCTACATAGTCGCACCAACTTAGCACCATTTTGCAGGTATTTCTTTATTTGCGGAAGGACCAAAACAGCCTCTGAATCCGCCTCGCGAAGTAGCAGAGAGAATATATCACGCCTCTGCAAGAGCTCTCTGTAACGATCTGAAAGAACAGGTTTTAACCCCCTCTTAATTGCATTACGAGGCGTTATAAGGCTCTTATAATCAGCGGCTACATACTGCCTCCTCAACATTGATAGCACCATAGAAATCGCTACTCTCGAGTGTGACGGCTTTACATCTACACACTTGATAAGATACCTAGCACTACTACGAGCTAGATACTCATACTGGGCATCTGCAAGTATCTCACGAACACCATCTACCCTACTATCCATATATACAACCGCACTCTCTTCGGCCTCTAAACTCTGAGAAAGAATGCCATTAAACTCACGCCCAAACTCAAAGTACTTGAATATATTCGCTCGATAGAACTCATCCTCACAGATCAGCTTTGCACAATCCCTGAGCAACACTTCGCCTACAACCTCGCTATCTTCACTAGAAAGACAAAGAAGCTTAGACTCTATATCCGATATCCTAAGAGCGACTACTCTATAGCTTGCATTGGAGACAATAGGTTCTAACTTATTAACTCCGTGGAAATTAACATCTATGCGATTAAATCTATTAACACTACTGATAAATTGCATCTCCCTCTCGCTATCCGATGCTTGGGCAATAGTTAGTTTTGCCTGCAACAGCAGTGAGAGATCCTTGATAGATCCAATAGAGGAGATAATAGATGAAGGTATTGGTTGGAGAGTGAGCTGCTTAATCTCAGAGTTCCGCTGTCTGAGCATCTCTCTAAATAGAAGCAGTTGGCTCGCTTTAGAGCTAATTCTTCTCAGCGCCTTATACTTCAGTGAATTTGAAGCCTCAGTAAAGATCTGAATAACATCTGCACCTGCTAACTTAATAAATTTCAGTGCACTATCTCTCCACTTATACCTCTCAATATCGCTATACGATACTATCTGTTGAGTTGCGAGTAGCACTAAAACACCACCCACTGCTACAAAATCAAGAGCCTCCTTAGCGGCTCTAATATTAGCAGATACTGCCATCTTAGATTCTGATATCGGGATAATATATGGTCTTAACTCTGCAATCACAGAGGTTATCTCAGGCAGTAGAACCTTAACCCTTCGACCTGCAGCCTCAATTTCGCTAAGAGCTAGGAGTATATCGACTACTCCACTAGCGATATTAGCAACTACAATGGTTGGCTTATCACCACTTAGAAGGTGTGTTAAATCTGAGCCTTTGGAGTAGAGCTTGACCCCAAGAGCATCTACCATTCTACGTGGGAATGGTCTGCTAGAGTCCTCGATTTTACAGTGGAGTTGATTGAGGCTATCGAGGGCAAGGATAGATTTAACACCTCGCATAACGAGTCTATCAAAGCGATTTGCCGCTCTGAACCCTACTGAACTATCATCAATCAACTTTCTCATAATAAGGCTATTTCCTCTAGTAGTGTTCCACGTGGAACACTACTAAAATCAAACTGGCTATCTACCGAAGTAGATTAGCATTACATTAATATCTGATGGTGAGACACCTGGAATTCTCGATGCCTGACCAATTGTACTCGGTCTAATCTTTGTTAACTTTTGGCGAGATTCAATCGACAGTGAGCCCAGCGAGTTAAAGTCAAACGATGCAGGAATGATAAGTCCCTCTAGTCGCTTTAACTTCTCAGCTGCTTGTCGCTCCCTCTCGATATATCCACCATACTTTATCTGAACCTCAACGGACTCAATCTCCTCGACAGTAAAGTCATTCTCAGTAATAAATTGCCCTAGCTCTTCAATATTCTCTGCAAGTGCTGAAATAGTAACATTATTGCGAGAAATAAGCTCAACTATTGGACGACGCTGAGTTATATTTGGCTGTTCGAGCGCCTCGAAGTAAGCCTTAAGTTCGTCTGGAGAGGTACTATTCTTGCGCAGGAATGTAGTGAGGATCTCTCGCTTCTCTGCCCTCTTCTGAGACTGCTGTAGGCGGTTACTATCCACTAGGCCGATAGTGTGGCCAATAGGGGTAAGTCGCTCCTCTGCATTGTCTTGGCGCAGAAGAATTCGATACTCCGCCCTTGATGTAAACATCCTATATGGCTCATCAACACCCTTGGTTACAAGGTCATCAATAAGTACGCCAATATATGCTTCATCTCTGCCTAGCACTACTCTACCCTCGCCCTTAATCTTCCTAACGGCATTAATTGAGGCTAGTAGCCCTTGAGCTGCTGCCTCCTCATAGCCCGTAGTTCCGTTAATTTGACCTGCGAAGTAAAGCCCTTCGATAAGCTTTGTCTCTAGGGTATGGTATAGTTGCGTAGGCGGGAAGAAGTCATACTCAATTGCATATCCCGGACGGTAAATCTGAGCATTCTCTAGCCCCTTAATCTTATTGAGCGCCGCCACCTGCACCTCGAGTGGAAGTGAAGAAGAGAATCCATTAAGGTAGTACTCCTTGGTAGTTCTGCCTTCGGGTTCAAGGAAGAGTTGATGAGAGCTCTTCTCGGCAAATGTACGCAGTTTATCCTCGATACTTGGGCAGTACCTAGGGCCAATGCCACGTATAGTTCCTGTAAGTAGCGGCGAGCGGTCAAATCCCGTTCTAAGCGTGTCGTGCACCTCCTGCGAAGTATATACAAGGTAGCACGGCATCTGATCCTCTACTGCACTCACCTCACTTAGGAATGAGAATTTTGATGGTGCGCTATCACCACTCTGCTCCTCCATAACCGAAAAGTCAATGGTTCGCCCATCGATTCTAACTGGCGTTCCAGTCTTCATCCTATCGCTTACAAAGCCCTTGGCTACGAGGGATTCGGTAACGCCATACGATGCACTATCGCCTGCCCTACCGCCTTCAAATTGGTTCTCGCCTACGTGCATCAAACCGCTTAGGAATGTGCCCGCAGTGAGTATAACTGCCCTTGCGTGGAATGTCACTCCACTAGCAGTCGTAACGCCCGAAATAGTGCCGTTTTTATCTAAAATATCGACAACTGAGTCTTGCCACATCGATAGATTTTCAATAGTATCGAGGTGCTCACGCCATAGCCTAGAGAATTGGTACTTATCGCACTGAGCTCTAGGGCTCCACATCGCAGGGCCCTTTGAACGACCTAGCATACGGAACTGCACCGAACTACGGTCTGCCATAATACCCATCATTCCCCCTAGTGCATCGATCTCACGCACTATCTGACCCTTTGCAACGCCACCGATGGCAGGGTTGCAGGACATAGAGGCTACCTTCTCCATATCCATAGTTATAAGTAGGGTATCACACCCCATCTTCGCAGCAGCAGAGGCTGCCTCACAACCTGCGTGGCCACCACCTACTACAATTATATCATAACTAAATCTCATATATTTTCGCTCAAAATTTACTGCTCCTATACTCTACTCTCCGCTAAAATCTGTAAGTAGAGATTCTCCATTTCAGTCATCTTCTCTTGGTCGGCATCGGTCATATCGTCATAACCGATAAGGTGAAGTACTCCGTGGATGATAACTCTGTGTAGCTCCTGTTGAAATGTCACACCATACTCCTTTGCGTTGCTTCTAATGGTATCGACCGAAATTAGGAGGTCGCCACTAAGAATTTCGTTCTGGTTGTATGGAAATGTAATAATGTCAGTAGCATAGTTGTGGTTGAGAAAACGGACATTCTCTTCCGTAATGTAACTATCTGAACAAAAGGCAATTGCAAGGTCGCCGAGGGTCATCCCCTCTCGCTCAACTGCACCAGAAATCCACCTCTTTAGCTCACGTACACCCTTGACTCTATACCCACTATCTATGTCTACAAAATTTATCGCCATCTCAGTCGCTGTATTATGTTAAGTAGAAAACTCTACTTCTCTGTTCATTAAAATTTCACCCAATCGGCTGGGTTAACACTCTTAGTCTCCTTCCAAATCTCGAAATGCAGAATTCCGTCGTCGGCAAGTTTTCCGATTGCCTCACCTGCTACAACTCTATCACCACTCTTCACCGAAATTGTCTTAAGGTTCGAGTAGACCGTTAGGTACTCGCCGTGACGAACAAGAACTGAAGTTCCCATACCCGGCACAACAAAGATCTTTCGCACTTCCCCACCGGCAATTACCACGACCTCTTGGTTGGCGCTTCCCTGCAGGTTTACCCCCCTATTGTCAATCTTAATTCCAGCTTGTGTCGGGTGGTTATGGACACCATATCTATCTATGATCTTAGCTCCAGAAATAGGCGGTCTTAGGTTGCCCTTTGCCCCTTGGAATGAATCTGAATAGGCTGCTAAAATCTCTTTGTCGAGAGTTGAAGAGTTGCCACCCTTTGCACGAATTTCTGCCTCTATGGCTAGAGAAATTTGACGCTGGAGCTCCTCTAGTGCCTTTTGCTGCCTGCTCTTCTGTGAGGAGAGATCTTTGGTCTGTTTGCCAAGTTTCGCCTCTAGTGCTCGAATCTCCTTCTGCTCGGAGGCAATTGCTGCAATCTCCTCTGCCTCATCCGCCTTTAGCACCACAAGCTCCTCCTTGCGTAGGGCTATCTCTCGCAGCTCTGCTCCAAGTTCGCCTTGGGTGAGCTCAATACTCAAGCTCTGACTCTTAATGCTATCGAGTAGAACACGCACCATATGGTCTCTATGGGTAAAATTTCTTGCCAATGAGTCGCCTAGAAGTAGCTCAGCTGAGGTTGTCGTCTGCTTTAGTCTATAGAGCTCTTTTACGCTACTTCGGTAGCTACTGCGCAACATATCTAGTCGCTCGCCATAGGCCACAGCCGCAGCACTTTGGTGCTTCTCCTTAGAGTTCAATTCCCCTATCTGCTTATCAATTGAGCTAAGTACCTCACGTCGCTTTGAGAGCCTCTGCGAGGAGAGTCTCAGTTGGCTCTGCAGATCTGTACTACTGCTCTTTAGCTTGGCTAGCTCGGCATCGATTCTAGCGATCTCGGCCTCGGCAGCCTTTCGTTTATCCTTTAGGTTATCGATAGTTTGGTTTTGACCATAGCTCACCATAGAGCACCCAAGGAGTGCTGCTGAACATAGTGCTATTTTAAGTGCCTTTATTATATCCATAGTATTACTCTGTGGTTGTTGGTCTAACTGCCTTCTCTAGCTCTAGGCGGCTCTCCACCTCCGCTGGATCTGCGCCAGCCTTTGCTGCCCTCTTCCAGTAGTCCCTTGCTATAAAGTCATCTCCTAGGGCATAGAGAATATCTCCGTAGTGCATCAGCACATCTCCGCTAGGTTCATCATCTAGCTCCATAACCCTTGACATAAGTAGCTGTGCATCTCGGTACCGTCCCATCATATATAGCACCCACGCCTCACTATCGAGGTAAGTGGCATTATCTGGAGAGAGCTGATTTGCACGATTTGCCATCTCTAGGGCATAGTCTAATTGCCTATCTTCGAGGGCTAGGTAGTATGCGAAGTTATTGAGCACTAGTGTATTATTAGGGTCAAATTTCAGTGCTTTTCTATATGCTGTAAATGCCTTATTATTGTTCCCCTCTTCGTGGTAAATATCGCCCTTAAGGCCATAAAGTGCAGAGCTAAGAGAGTCGCTCGGACTCTTGCGAATTACTCCATCTAGCTCCCTTAGCGCCGTCTTACTATCACCCTTAAGCCATAGTGCCACTACTCTATTTTGCATAAATGTAAGGTCGTTGAACTTTGAAATTGCACGGTCCGCTACTGCAATGGCATCGTCATACTTCTCTCTGAACATCTTAATCTCAAAGAGGGTCTGGTATGGCTCTGTGGTATAGTCTCCACTCTCAACCATAGAGGCATACTGAGCCTCAGCAGCATCCAGCTCACCGATATATATCAGGTACTCACCATAGAGCTTATTAACCTGAGTATCACTAGGGTGCGCAAGTATCATCGCAGAGATAAGGTTACGAATTCTCATAAAGTGGAGGTTATAGTGGTCTGGCACCATAAAGTCCTCCCTAAAGGTTGATATCTTTTCGGTTGGGGCAATATCTGAATTCTGAAATATCGGGACTAGTGCCTCGATATACTTATCAATCTCGCCCATTACTCGGTGGTAGTTCGCAAGCGCAGAGTAGACCTCAACTGAGTTTGGCTCAATCTCCAGTGCCCTCTTATATAGCTTCAGTGCCTCGGCGGTATTTCCCATTGCTGCCTGCACCTCGGCAAGCGATAGGATGTAGATAATATTATCGGGGTTTGTGGCTCTGACCCTCTCTCTGAACATAAGTAGCGAGAAGTAGTCCTGCTTGGCGATATATACCCCTGCATATTGGGCTATAAAATCATCGTCAAGGCCAAAGCGTTCCTCATACTGAGATGATAGTGCTAGCGCTTCGTCATACCTACCTAGCTCTGTGAGTAGGGCAAGCTCCATGATATAGTGCTCCCTCTTCTGTGGATCTGCAAGTCTCGCCTTTGTCAAGGTGGCAAGGGCACCTTGGTAGTCGCCTGTATCTATCTGCATCCTACCATATAGCTCTAGGTAGAGTGGATTTTCGGGGTCAATTGCCGCTGCCTTTGCAACGTGCTCAAAGGCACTCTTATACTCTCCTACATTAATGTAGACCTTAGCTAGGTAGTAGTGCGATGGAGCGTGAGTTGGATTATACTCTAGTAGCTGAGTGAGTGTGTTATATGCACCTTGATTATCCTCCATAAGCACTTGGCTCACACCCCTATAGAATGCGTAGCTCTGAGCCACCTGACCCTGTGCCCTACCACTTAGCGCAAAGCATAGAGACACCACAAAAAGTGCAATATACCTGCTAACTCTTACTCTTAACTCCATAACAGTTCCCTTATTACTTTAAAGTGATCAATCTAAGATTTGGGAACCTAGTCCCAAATTATGTGGCTACTTAACGCCAGTAGAGCCAAATCCGCCCTCGCCTCTATCGCTAGATGAGAGCTCCTCAACACTACTCCACTCTATCCTCTGGTAGCTAGCCACCACAGCCTGAGCGATCCTTTCGCCTCTCTCTATAACGAAGTCCTCCTGAGAGCTATTATAGAGTATCACACAAATCTCACCACGATAGTCCGAATCGATCGTCCCCGGGGAGTTAAGCACTGTAACGCCACGCTTTGCAGCTAGTCCGCTACGAGGGCGAATCTGCATCTCATAACCCTCTGGAATCTCTACATATAGACCCGTAGGCACAAATGTTCTCTCACCTGCTCCCAATACTATCGGCTCTTCGATACTAGCCCTTAGATCTAAACCTGCTGCACCTGCTGTTGCGTACTCAGGGAGTGTAAATCCTGAGCGATTAATTACATTTACTTTCATACCTATTTCTTTAACTTTTTGAATTGAGAGATAAGCCCCTCACGTAGCACAAAGATAGTGCAAAAAATTGCAATGAGCACACCATTAAGTCCCCAACGTAGCCAATTTGCCTCAATTTGAGCGCTATATAGTGAAATTGCATATATCGAAAGCCCTAGGAGCATATAAATTCCGAGGCCTCTAAGGTCATACTTAACCCTATAGTACTTCTGCCCTAGAGCATAGCTAAGCAGCACCATAGAGAGTGTTGCACCTACCTTCGCCCACGCTGCACCCGAATAGCCTATAAGGGGTATAAGAATAAGGTTCAGAGCTATTGAGATGGTGATACCCGTAACTGTTACCACCACTGCATATTTGGTCTTATCGACCACCTTATACCAAAACGAGAGGTTCACAAGGATACCTGCAAGTAGGTTTGAGAATAGTAGTAGCGGAAGTATCGACATCCCCTCCCTAAAGTCCGCCCCTAGAATCAGAGCGAATATATCGGAGAAGAGCATAATACCTAAGAATATAACAATACCCACCGCAGTAAAGAACTTTAGAGCGGCTGCATTGAGCCTCGAGAAGTCATCTTTAGAGAACCTCTGGAGGAAGAATGGCTCTGCACCAAGGGTATAGATCTGTCGAAATATAACCATCAGGGCCGCAAGTTTTGCAATAGCAGAGTATATCCCAAGCTCAGAGAGTGCCACATCCTCGGGCAGTACCCAGCGGAGCATCTGCCTATCGATAAAGTCACTCGCCACGCCCATAATACCTGCTACCATTAGCGGGAAACTATACTTCGCAACCCTCTTTAATAGGGCAACATCTATCGAGCGACTTGCCATCTTTAGCGCCGTAGGGAGTACTATGAGCAGCGAGATAGAGCTCGCAGCTAAGTTGGCAATAAGCACCCATATTGGCGAAGATGCAGCACCATCAATATAGCTATATAGCGCAACGCATAGCACCACATTGACCACCACTCCCGAGACGTTAACCACGGTGTACATAGCCGCCCTACCCTGCTCTCTGAGCATAGATAGCGGTATTGCCGTAATGTTATCTACAAGTATCAGCGCGAACATCACAAGGGTTGTAGGCGATGGGAATATCAGCGCCAATACCCCACAGACAACTAGCGAGAATAGCGATACTGAGCTCCAAAGCGTGGTAAATAGTCGCTTCTTGCCATCTAGGGTCTCGCTACTGCTTGCAAAGCGGAAGTAGCCAGTCGAGAAGCCCATCGTTAGCACCACATTTACAAATGGGATAATGGCATATAGGTAGGACATCTCGCCATAGACACTCTCCGATAGGGTACGAGTTAAAAATGGCGTTAGTATATAGTTTAGGAACTTAGCGATTGTAGCGCTCGCTCCATATATTGCAGTCTGTGAAAATAGTCGTCTTAGCATCATCTATGGCTACTTGATATTCTTAAATAGTGTGTAGCCAAAGTTAAATTGAACTCCCCAATTATCAAGGCTAGTGGTATATTGGGTGTAGCTAAGCGAGGCTGGCCCTATTGGGGTCTGGTAGACTAGTGATGCCCCATAGGCAAACTCCATCCACTGCTGAATCCTCTGCGAGGTGATCGGCACGAAGTGCTCACTCTCATAGATTAGCTCCTGAGGGGCAAAGGCAAAGAAGTAGGTCTTTAGGTAGAATTTATTATCACTAAGGAGGTTAAATGTAGGGATAACACCTGCTGCTACATAGCTTGGCGAGGCGAACTCTGGCATAAACATCGCCTCCATCTGTGGCGTTGGCGAGAACCTTGGGGCAGTAACCTCTGTGGCAATCTCCGTTGCAAAGCTGGGATGGTTAGATATAGTCGCATCAAATAGGTAGCCAATGGTAAATATATTGCCTAGGGGGAGATACTGTTCACGTCTATATCGAGCCTCGAACCACGAACGCTGTATGCTACTTATCGCAGGTAGGTGCGATGTAGTGCCCGGCTGTAGACTCTCATCCCCCACAGTGTAGCTCACAGAGATACTCTCCGATGTACCTAAGTTAGGGTATAGTGGATAGTTTATAGAGCTGGTCTCTAGCGTTGGGGCTACTCTGAAGTATATAAATCTACTGAGCGATGGGGTATCGACAGAGGTGAATAGGTTGCTGTAATATTTATAGGTGCTACTCACCCCGGTAAAGTCGAGCCTAAGCGCCGAGTTCCTAAATACTGGAGTCGAAATCGAGAGGTCTACACCCAAATTCTCTTGGGTCAGCAGCCTCCAATTCTTGCCAATATAGTACTGCTTCATATTATCCTCATTGAAGTTCATACTCTCATAGAGCAGGTTGTAGTTAAAGAAGAGTGGAAATGTCTCGTGTATTGAGTGCTTACCACTTAGCTTCACCGCGCCATAGAACATACCGAAGTGCCCCTCTAGCCCATAGGTCGAGGACATAAAGTCTGTATGGCGATAGTTAAATGCTACATAGCCTTGGTTCAGCGAGGTCGAAGATATATTCCCCCCAAGCGAGAACTGCATCGTCGCCTTTGTCGACATCTCAAGGTGGATCTGAAAGTATCCCGTCTCCTCGTTATACTTTAACACTGGGAAGTCCGAGACAAATACCCCCGCCGATAGCATCTTTAGATATCTTTCGTAGAAGTAGTCATAGTTAAAGTGCTCGACCTTAAAGAGCTCTAGCTGGTGACGCACATATCTACTCTGTGACTTAGTTAGACCAGTGATAACCACCGAGTCAAATGTAAGCTCTGGTACTGTACTAAAGAACTCTACCCTTCGACGCTCTACCTCAGCCTTATCCCTACGCCCCTTAACCCTTCGCTTTATCTCCTCGATTCTATCCATCGTATCGTTATAACCAAGGGTCATAATGGTATCGGCCAGACTATAATCAAGCACTCCGAAGTCACCAAGTAACCTCTGCACCCTAATATCTCTTACAGTATCTCGAAGGTTATAGTCCGTAGGGCGCATTGCAAGAACCATAATTTGATTCACTACGTCATCTTGGCTGGGTCTATTGTTGTTATCTGTACATATACCCCCGATAATGTGCGATGGCGCAAAGTCCTCTTCGACGACCTGCCACGGAAAGTTATTCATTACCCCACCATCAAATAGCAGCGTGGAGTCCATCTCTAGTGGTTTGAATACCAGCGGAATTGTCATCGATGCACGTACAGCAAAGGGTAGATTTCCCTCTCTAAATACCACCGACTCCCCCTTATAGGTATCGGTTGCAACGCAGCGAAATGGCACAAATAGCCTATTGAAGTCACCCTCGGCTGCTGCCGATGCCGAAGATAGTAGGTTAGAGAATGCGATATCTAGCATATATGGCTGGATAAGGTTAACTGGCAGCTCCAATATTCTGCGCTTTAGTGTGGTATCTCTAAGTAGATTTACACTGACCATCTCCGAGGTTGGGTCAAAGCGGCTGTAGTACCCATTGTATTTATCTGGAATTTGCCCCGTAAGCCAAGTCGAGACGGAGTCGGTAAGGAAGAAGTCCCACATCCTCTCTGGGCTCCATCCTGAGGCATATAACGACGCTACAATTGCCCCCATAGAGGCACCCGACACGTAGTCAATAGCAATATCATTCTCCTCTAGTGCCTTTATCACCCCCACGTGATAGAGCCCCTTTGCTCCTCCACCGCTCAGCACTAAGGCAACACCACCCTGCTTAACGTCGTTATTACCACTAGGCGGGGCCGCTACTACCGCCCTAATCCCCAGTAGGATGGTGAGTATTGTTGCTATGAAATACTTCATATAAGAATCTGTTTTTGCTAATTTTCCTTAAAAAGAGTTGAATTTGGCGTAAAATTAGTAATTTTGGGGCAAAATTTATACATAAAGAGCATAAAATATAGATAGTATCAAGGATATGAAACAGAGAATCGAGGAACTAAAGGGGCTAATAGCTGAATCTACAGCCTCTACACTAGAGGATGTCGAGGCGCTACGTATTGCGCTACTTGGCCGTAATGGTAGGGTTACAGCGCTTATGGCGGAGTTCTCGGAGCTACCGGGCGAAGAGAAGAAGCTATATGGCCGTGAGGTCAATTCCCTAAAGGGAGCGGCTGCACTAAAAATTAATGAGCTAAAGGAGGCGGCCGAATCGAACTCTGCGAGCTCTGGCTCATCGGAGTCAAATATCGACATTACTCTGCCTGCATCTAGCGAGGGAGTTGGCTCACGCCACCCTATCTCGCTTGTAAGGGCGCAGATTCTTGATATCTTCCACCGCATCGGCTTTGTAACGGCTGACGGCCCTGAGATCGAGGATGATTGGCACGTATTCGGTGCTCTTAACTTCGCTGAGAACCACCCTGCACGTGATATGCAGGATACATTCTTCGTAGATAAGGATATACTACTACGCACCCACACCTCATCGATTCAGGTGCGAGTTATGGAGAACCAAAAGCCACCTATTCGAGTAATATGCCCGGGTAGAGTCTTTAGAAATGAGGCTATCTCGTACCGTGCTCACTGTATATTCCACCAAATTGAGGGTCTATATATCGACAAGAACGTTAGCTTCGCAGACCTTAAGCAATCTATCGAGTACTTCGCTAAGGAGTGCTTCGGCGAGAAGTCTCAGATTCGTATGCGTCCATCATACTTCCCATTCACCGAGCCATCGGCAGAGGTCGACGTATCGTGTAACCTATGTGGAGGCGAGGGCTGTGCTGTATGTAAGGGCACTGGCTGGCTAGAGATTATGGGTGCAGGTATGGTTGACCCAGCAGTTCTAGAGAGCTGCGGTATCGACCCTGAGGAGTATAGCGGCTTTGCATTCGGTATGGGTGTTGAGCGCATCGCAATGCTTAAGTATGGCGTTAAGGACCTAAGACACTACTTCGAGGGTGACCTTAGATTCCTAGAGCAATTCAAGCCTATATTCTAAGTAGATGATGGTATGTAAATCGCTAAAGATATGCAAGGTTCGTGACCCCGAGAATATAGCTGCACTGTCGGCTCTCGGCCCCCTATACCTTGGATTTGACTTCCGCCCAACATCCTCTCACTATATCGGCGAGATTGATGAGGCGCTACTTAGCACACTGCCACCAACTATTCGCAAAGTTGGCCTCTTCGATAGCGAGGAGGCTCTATATATAACCTATATTGCAGGGAGATTCTCACTAAGCGCTGTGCAGATAGAGGGCGATGTACCCCCTAGCACCTGCGAGATACTAGCGGCCGAGGGCCTTGAGATATTCAAGGTCGTAAAGTCTGCCAGCGATATAGATAAGTACGAAGGGGTCTGCAATAGATTCCTAATCAGAGACCAAGAGATACTTAGAGGTTACAGCTCCCCTACCCCACTAATTGTTGATAAGAAGATTTGGAGGAGCGGTTCGGGGCATATTGTAGACATTGCAGATGACTTCGAAGTATCAGTTGCACTAAAAGACGTAGAAGAGATTGAAAATTTCAGAAGAGATAACCTTTAACTCCACGCCAATACTACTGGCACCTATGGAGGATGTGACCGACAGGTCCTTTCGCTCGCTCTGTAAGGAGTTTGGCGCAGATATGACCTACACTGAGTTTGTGAACTCAGATGCACTTATTCGTAATGCCCAAAAGTCACTTCAGAAGCTATATATCGCACCCGAGGAGCACCCAATAGGGGCGCAAATCTATGGCAATGAGGTGGAGAGTATGGCTCAGAGTGCAATTATTGCCGAGGCACAAGGGCCCGACCTTATAGATATAAACTTTGGCTGCCCCGTGCGTAAGATTGCAGGGCGTGGCGCAGGTAGCGGTATGATGCGTAATGTACCGCTAATGGTCGAGATTACAAAGCGTGTGGTAGAGAGTGTAAAGCTACCAGTTACCGTTAAGACACGCCTAGGGTGGGATGAGGACTCAAAGAATATCGAGGAGATTGCCCTAAGGCTACAAGATGTTGGCATATCGGCACTTACGATCCACGGCCGCACACGCGCACAGATGTATAAGGGAGAGGCGGATTGGACACTTATCGGCAAGATTAAGAATAACCCGCTGATTAAGATTCCTATCATTGGCAATGGCGATATAACCTCGGCTCGTGGAGCTAAGGAGGCTATTGACCGCTATGGAGTTGATGGTATTATGGTTGGCCGTGCAACATTTGGCAGGCCTTGGATATTTAGAGATATTAAGCACTACCTCACCACTGGCGAGGAGCTACTAGAGCCATCGGTCGAGGAGCGCGTGGCTATTGCTCGCCGCCATCTAGAGCTATCTGTTGCCGCTAAGGGCGAGAAGGTGGGCGTGTTGGAGATGCGCCGCCACTTTAGCTGCTACTTCAAGGGTTTTCCCGACTTTAAGGATATACGCATACGCTTAGTAACCCTACCTACTGCCGAGGAGTTACTACCAATCTTTGACGAGATACTAGATAGGTACAGCGACTATGACGCAACGATACTTCCACCAGTGAGTCTATACTAGAGGGCAATAGAGTAATTTTTCTTTGAAGGAGAACGAAAACAAAGAGGTTGAATCCCTAAGGGGTTCAACCTCTTTTCTATAACTACATTGTAGTATGGTTATGGTTGAGGGCATCCCTTGGTAAGTCTCTCTACTTTGGGCTCTAAAGTATTCTCGAAGATTATAGCCATAGCCATAAAAAAAGTGTGGTTAGCTAATGTTAGCTAACCACACTTATATTATAGCTTAGAGTATATCTCTAAGGGGCGAAATTACTTTACAATTGCAGTAAATTCAGCAACCTCTAGGTAGTCTAGGAAGTTTACCTCAGTTGCAGCAAGTTCAGCAACCTCTTCACCACCCTTTTCAACTGCCGAAGCAACGTTGCTGATAACCTCAGCGTCGTTACCTTGACGTGCAGCGATAACTGCTCTTAGGTAGTCAGATGCCCAACACTTCTCAGTAGAAAGTGTAGCTTTAGCAGCCGATAGGTCACCGTTAAGGAATTGTGCTAGTGCTTTGTTGTAACCGTCAAGTGCTGGGATTGCAGCAGCGTAGTTACCATTTGCAAGCTCTACTAGACCCTTGTTGTACTTAGCCTCTGGAGTGTTAGATGCAGCGAAGAACTTAGCAGCCTCAGCTTTGTTACCTTCAGCAAGTGCTACAACACCAAGGTTGTTGATAACTTGAGCGTTTGAGTTGTTAAGTGAAGACGCCTTTTTGAAGTTGCTCTCAGCAGCAGCGTAGTCACCTTCCCAAGCCTTAACAACACCTAGGTTGTTCCATGCACGGAAGTCGTTGTACTTGTCAGCAGCAGCTTTGTAAACTTTAGCTTTAGTAGCGTTGTCAGAGTAAAGAGTTGCAGCAAATAGCATCTCCTCTACAGATAGAGAGTTGATGTCAGTTGCAACAGCAGCCTTAAGCTCTTGGTCAGTTAGACCTTCAACTTGTACGTTAACAGTCATCTTAGAACGACGAAGTTCTGGAAGGATCTTCTCTGCTAGTACGTCGAACGCAGCAGTCATGTTTTTGATCTCTTGGTCACGAACCTTAGGGTCGCTGTACATAGAAAGTACTTGAAGGATAAGCTCTTTGTCCTCGATGTTAGACTCAGCAACTAGCTCTCTAAAGCCTTCCCAGTCCTCACCCATTGCGTTGATGTCGAACTTAGTGTCAGCAGGAACGTCGTTCTTTTTGAATCTCTTCTCAAGCGCTTTGTGAGTGCTTGTACCACGATCTTTAGATAGGTTATCGTTAAGCTTTAGTGGACCGTCTGGAGAAGCGTAAGCTTGAGTGTAAACATCACCTACAGTCTTCTTAGCGTCACCTGAGTTCTCGATGATGAATCTCTCAAGAGCTTCGATCTCCTCTGAGTTAAGCTCAGAAGTGCGAACAGTTGAACGGTTGATTTGGAATTTGATTTCCGCCTCTTCTTGGATGTTAGTAACTCTTTGGAATGCGTCAGGAGCGATTGCAACCTTAGCGTAGTTGTTAGCCATTGCCTGAATTGAGCTAACACCCCATGCTACGAAGATATCCTCTGGAAGTGCAGTAAATTCTTTGATCTTATTACCTTGTTTTAGACACTTACCCTCAGCCTTGAATACAAGTTGAGAAAGGCGCATATCTGCGTTGTAAGCGATAGAAACAGGGATTGAAAGAGTAGTAGCTTCATCGTAAGAAACAACTCTGTAGTTATCTTCTACTTTTTCGCCTTGGAAGAAGCTTGGAGTACCAGCGTACTCAGTACCATCCTCAGCGATGATAACTGGAGTAAGTTTAAGAACGCCCCACTCGTGGAATGTCTTCTCAGGTACGTTAACAGTTACAGTAGTTACTGCGTTGTCACCTTGAAGGGTTACTAGTTCTGGAGAGGTTGTAACGGTGATACCAGCCTCTACGTGGTTCATCATCTTGTTGTAGCAACCGCACGAAGTAAGTAGAAGTGCAGATGCAACAAGCGAAAGACTAACTTTGAAAAGGTTTTTCATAGCTTTGTTTTTTAGTTTATTGTTGTTGAATTATTGATTTTTAAATATTTGTGCAAAAAGTAATACGCAAATATATTATACTTTTTTGATTTATGCAAATTCAAAAGTGTTAAGTATAATATATTTACGTCTAACTCTTACTCTAAATTATTCCTTAGGAAGGAGTGCTTTGCGAGAAAGTTTCAGCTTACCATTCTTAGGATCAACTGCAAGTAGCTTCACCTCGATCATCTCGCCCTCTTTAAGTCCGCTATCGGCCATTGCGCCTAGGCGTGAGTGTGAGATTTCAGAGATGTGAAGTAGGCCATCCTTACCCGGAAGGATCTCTACGAATGCACCGAACTCTACGATTGAGCGGATCTTACCAGTGTAAACCTCGCCAACCTCTGGAACTGCAGTGATACCCTTGATACGAGCGATTGCTGCATCAACGCCATCCTTATCAGCACCGAAGATATCAACAACACCCTTACCATCAACCTCAGAGATTGTGATAGTTGTGCCAGTTGTCTTCTGCATCTCTTGGATTACCTTACCACCCGGGCCGATAACAGCACCGATAAAGTCACCCTCGATAACAAGTTGGATCATACGTGGTACGTGTGGTTTGTAGTCTTCGCGTGGCTCGCTCATAGTCTCCATCATCTTGCCTAGGATATGCTCTCTACCAGCCTTAGCCTGCATAAGTGCAGTGTGAAGAACTTCGTATGAAAGGCCATCAACCTTGATGTCCATCTGAGTCGCAGTGATACCATCTTTAGTACCTGTAACCTTGAAGTCCATATCACCTAGGTGGTCTTCGTCACCAAGGATATCTGAAAGAACTGCAAAGCGGCTACCATCAGTTACCTTGCCACCCTCTGCGATAAGACCCATTGCGATACCAGATACTGGCTTCTTGATCTTAACACCAGCGTCCATAAGTGCAAGTGTACCCGCACATACAGTCGCCATAGATGAGCTACCGTTGCTCTCAAGGATGTCACTCACAACGCGAACAGCGTATGGGCAATCAGATCCTACTGGAACCATCGGTTTAAGTGCTCTAAATGCTAGGTTACCGTGACCAACCTCACGACGTGAAAGACCACGCGCTGGACGAGCATCGCCAGTTGAGAATGGAGGGAAGTTGTAGTGAAGAACGAACTTCTCAGTACCTTCGCGAAGTACATCGTCGATCATCTTCTCATCCATCTTCGTACCTAGAGTTACTGTAGTGAGTGATTGAGTCTCACCACGAGTAAATAGTGCAGAGCCGTGTGGAGAAGGAAGGTAACCTACCTCGCTCCAGATTGGGCGAATCTGCTCAGTCGAGCGGCCGTCAAGGCGTACACCCTCCTCAAGGATCATATTACGCATTGCAGACTTAAGTGAGTAGTCGTGGAAGTAACGCTTGATAAGTGTCTTCTTCTCTGCTAGTTCCTCCTCGCTATATGTTGCTAGGTACTCCTCTTCGATAGCGTCGAATTGCGCTGAGCGCTCGTGCTTTGGAAGTTGAGCCTTAGCTACTTCGTAAACTTTATCGTAAGTTGCCGCAACTACTGCATCGCGAAGATCCCAGTCGTTGTTTTCGTGGCAGTACTCTCTCTTAACAGTTGTACCAACAGCCTCAGCTAGTTCGATCTGTGCTTGACACTGAACCTTGATAGCCTCGTGAGCGAATTGGATAGCCGATAGCATCTCCTCCTCTTGAACCTCTTGCATCTCACCCTCTACCATCATAATGTTTTCGAGTGTAGCGGCAACAATAAGGTCGATATCAGTCTCGCCACTCTCCATCTCAGAGAATGTTGGGTTGATAACTAGTTCGCCATTGATCCTTGCAACTCTAACCTCAGAGATTGGTGCTTGGAATGGAATAGTACTTACTGCAAGTGCTGCAGATGCTGCAAGACCAGCAAGTGCATCTGGTTGGATATCTGGATCCGCCGAGATTAGGTTTACAGTTACAAATACTTCGGCGTGGAAATCAGCTGGGAATAGTGGACGTAGGGCACGGTCGATCAGACGAGATACTAGGATCTCATAGTCCGATGGGCGAGCCTCACGCTTAAGGAAGCCACCCGGGAAGCGGCCATTTGATGCATACTTCTCTTTGTACTCCACAGATAGTGGCATAAAGTCTACATCCTCTCTAGCGTCTTTTGCACAGGTAACAGTTGCAAGTAGCATTGTGTTACCCTGTTTCAGGATGATAGAACCATCAGCCTGCTTTGCAAGTTTACCAGTCGAAAGCTCGATAGTGCGTCCACCTGGTAGTTGAATCTCTTTTTTTGTTTCGTTGTACATCTTTTTTTTGTTTTTGGTGCATTTTCCTCTTTCAAATTATACACCACGTTGTTATTTTTGTTTTTCCGCGATATTTTATTCAATGCAATTAGCATGTTAATTCTCTGAAAATATGCCATTTACATACTATTAGAAATCACTACTATCCACATTAAAAAGCAAAGATAGCAATTTTTACCAATTATATTACCCCATAGCCCTTACTGTGGTAACTATTTTATCCAAGCTAAAGTACTACTTTACTTTAAGTAAGGGGTTCTTTGCACTTAATAACCACCAACTTTGGTTTGTTTATATGCTTTTTTATACATATATTTACCACTGCGAGAAGGGAGAATTAGACAAAAAATATTAGAGAATAAGATGGCTGTACACTTCACAGCGCCACTAGCACTATGGCGTGACGATAGTTATACCCTCTTTCTGACTTTGTAATCTAAAAAAATATAACGTATGAAGAGACTTCTACTAACCACTACCTTAGTACTTCTTAGCAGCGTGGCAGCTCTTGCTCAGTCGAGCGAGGAGCAGAACCACTATGGTCATGAATCAACTACCACTACTACTAATACCACTACTACTAGTATTCCACGCCATCAGATCATCCTAGGGGTTGAGAGTATGGCGCCTACGGCCAGTGTTGCACATAGTTATGAAATTAGCTATGATCCACCTATATTTGCGGAGTATAGCTATAGGTACAATG
>CAYJFH010000007.1:39864-41843 GCA_964369485.1 uncultured Rikenellaceae bacterium
TGATTTTGTATAAAGAACACTCTACCTACTACTAAAAAACTATTACTATGAAAAAAACTAGACTACTATCACTACTCATTGCGCTGTTTACCATACCGACGCTATCGGCTCAGGTGGTGGATATAAGCACCATTGATAGAGAGAATCGCACCCTCGAGGATGTAATGTGGGAGTACAAGCAGAAGAAACACTCACTACGTAAAGAGGAGCACAAAGAGTTAATGAGCACTACCCATCAAGTGCGCCTAGGGATAGGGCAGGCTTGGAACATGCGAGCTAATTATAACTATATCCCCGCCTTTAATGTTGAGTATAGTTACAGAGCGATAGACTTCCTAGAGGTAGGCTTTACACTGGCCTATAATTCGGCATATACTAATAGCTTTATCCCTCGCCCCGGTCCATATCCTGATGGTACCCAAACCTATGTCACAAGGCTTGATAATAATAGATTTACCTTCGGTGCCTTTGTTAGGTATGCGTGGTACAACCGTAAATGGCTGTCGATATACTCGACCGTAGGTATTGGAATCGAGAATTATTCAGAGACATATCTGCCTCACCCCGAATCGACAGAGAGAATTACAAATCGCTACAGCCATGTAGTACCCGATATATCACTTATTGGCTTTAGGGTGGGCGGTCGCCTATTTGGCTACTTTGAACCGCTATCTATAAGTTTTAGAGGTGCGCTATTTAGCGCAGGGATTGGCTATAAATTTTAGTAAAAAGTTCAGAAAATTATGAAAAAGATATACATTACACTACTCTTTGCACTCTATGGAGCGCTAGCCTATGGACAGCAACCGACAAATGAAGATAAGCGTGTGAATCAATGGCTAGACTATAAACAGAGTATTGCAGATCAGCGTGCAGAGCTAATGGAGACACGCCACCAGATTAGATTTGGAGTGGGGCTCTATAATTCAAGCAACGAATTCTCCTTATTTTCGACTTCCTATAATAATAAACCAGTACTAACGCTAGACTACTCATACCGTATCTTAGAGTTTCTAGAGATTGGTGCCTTTGTCTCTACAGTATCAAGGGCGAAAAACAACTATTTGGGAAACCTACTAGGTGTCACAAATGGTAATGTAGCAAGTGAACATTATGATGATCTAAACGTAGGGGTATATGCTCGCTACGCTTGGCTTAATCGTAAATGGATCTCGCTATATAGCTCATTTGGTATGATGTATAGCAATAGATATAAAAAGGAATATTCGACCTCAGATCCTGATTTATACGCCTCGAGTATAGAACAACAAATCGGCTACCATTTAAGCCTGATAGGAGTGAGAGTTGGTGGGCGAGTATTTGGGTATATCGAACCTGCTGAAGTCACCTCCGTAGGTTTTACATTTACTATAGGTATAGGTTGTAAATTTTAAAAAAAAGAGAAGATATGAAGAAGTTAATAATAACACTTGCCCTGCTATGCTCAACCGTTGCTATGGCGCTGAGCCAAACTTATACTATTCGACCAGAAAAATCTGATTTGCGCTTTGGAGTTGGTACATCTCTGAGCGATCAAATGAGCAGCACTCTAGAGTATGGCTATAGGATAGATCCTCAAGTTGAGGTAGGTATATTTGGTGCCTACACTGGCAGCAGTTATAACTACTATGACGGTTATGCATATATTGAATCAGGCCTTAACTACTGGACCTTTGGTCTATTTTTGAGGTATAGTTGGATTACCACAGAGACATTCTCACTCTACTCAAGCGGTTCGCTAGCTTGGACTATAGATGATGGTTCTGATCCAAATAATATATACTACGATGAATCCTATGGGGGTTCAAATCTACCTAATCTAGGCATTGTCCTTGCCGGTATAACCGTTGGAAATAAGCTCTTTGGATTTGCTGAGGTAGGCGTTAGCTTCCACTCAACAGTAAAACTTGGTGTAGGGTGTAGATTCTAAGATTTAAGGAAAATTGCCTATATTTGAATCTCTAAACTTAAAAATAACG
>CAYJFH010000008.1:0-29585 GCA_964369485.1 uncultured Rikenellaceae bacterium
TTACTTCTACCGTGAGTTCCTAAAGAAGTTCGAGATGAAACCATCTCAATATAGGACTAAATCGGAATAATACCATTGTAAATCAATATTTTACCGTAAAGTATCCTAAATTACACAAAAGGTACACTATTGTACACTGTGTGATTTAGGATACTTTTTTTGTGTTTTGAGATAACGATTTAACAACCTTAAATCTCTAGCTTTGTGTAGAGGGGAAGGTGATATTATGCAAATTTATTCAAAAATAGCGTGCCATATATCACTTCAATTTGATAGAATAAAGCGTCCCTCCACTGGGACAACAATAAACAAATAACTAACTAAAACAAAAAACGAAATGAGATTTAACTTTACACTTTTGTGTGCAATGCTGCTCTTTGTTTGTGCCCCTGCCATAGCACAGGAGTCAAATGAGAAGGTACGCACAGTAACGGTCCTTGATAAGGCCGACAACCCTCTAGTGGGGGCACTTGTATTTGTAGGCCAAAGCACATCGCCTACACTAGTTGATGTTGATGGTATTGCACAGGTTAAGTGTGCAGACGATGCAACACTTAAGGTCACATACGTATCTTTCCTAAGCCAAGAGGTAAAGGTAGATGGACGTACTAATATTAAAGTAGTACTAGCAGAGGATGCTATACAACTAGAGGAGGTTGTAGTAATCGGTTATAACAGAGTGCGTAGAGCACAGACAACTGGTGCACTTGCTCAGGTTAATGGCAAAGAGATCCAAACACAATCGTCTCCATCGCTAGAGAGTCGCCTTCAAGGTCAGACCGCTGGTGTAATGGTATCGACTGGTTCTGGACAGCCGGGTAGCAACGACGTATCTATCCGAGTGAGAGGTACTGGCTCTATCAATGGTAGCAACACTCCTCTATATATTATGGATGGTACGATGGTTCAAGCTGCTGACTTCGCTGCACTTAACTCAAACGATATTGAAGATATCCAAATCCTTAAAGACGCATCGGCTACGGCTATCTACGGCTCACGTGGTGCAAATGGTGTTATTGTAATCAACACTAAGAAGGGTATGTCTGGTAAGACTAAGATTAACTACAGCAACCGCTTTGGTGTATCAATTCTACAGCCTTACGTCGATATGATGAACTCTGAGGAGAACCTTCAATACCAACTACAGTGTGTGCTTTCAGAGCCTACTAGCAATATGTACCCGATGATGCAGACTCTACTTAGAGAGTACAATGGTACTGCAACCGATGCGGATAAAGCTGCACTTGCTGCTGCTAGAGCTACAGATACTGACTGGATAGACGAGATGACTCAAACTAGCTTTGTTCAGGATCACAACATCTCATTCTCGGGTGGTAACAACGACAGCAGATTCTACGTATCTGGTTCATACACCTCTCAAGAGGGTATCCTAAAGGAATCTGGCTTCGAACGCTTCTCTGTACGCGTGAACCTTGATAACAAGGTGACAGATTGGCTAGACTTCGGCATCAACGCAACGGGAGGTTATAGCACTACTACATTCACTGACCCGAATGGCTCAAACAATAGACTTAGCTGGGCTAACCCTTGGTTCACTGCCCTACTGGCATATCCATACGAATCTCCAGAGGATTGGTACAACAAGGATAACCCAACACTTATCAATAAGTACTACGACCAAACACTAGGTAGCCTAAAGCTTGTTGCATCTTCTTTCCTCAAGGCAGATATCACTAAGCACCTTAGCGTTAAGACTAACCTAGGTATCGACTATATGGACAACAAGACCGTATCTACACTTCACCGTGACCACCCGCTATCACAGCAAAACCACGGTTACTATGACCAAAGTATCTCTAACACATTCCGCTACACTTGGACAAACACTGTTAACTACAACAGAGACTTCGAGGGTGGCCACTCAGTAAATGCTGTAGCTGGTATGGAGATGTTCCAAGGCGTTTGGAATGGTAGCAACTTTAGAGGTTACGACCTTAACTCAGAGATGATGGAGTCGCCAGCAGGTATTGGCGACAAGACAGGCTCTTCTCTATTCCCTCCATACATCGGTGGTGGACGCACTATGAGCAACCTACTCTCATTCTTTATGCAGGGTAGCTACTCATACGACAACCGCTATAACCTATCTGTATCGCTACGTAACGATACTTCATCTAAGTTCTACGAGGAGAACGCCTCAGCACTATTCTGGTCAGTTGGTACTAGCTGGTTGATGAGCTCTGAGAGCTGGCTTCAAGATGCAGATTGGCTTAACCTACTTAAACTAAGAGCTAGTTACGGTACGACTGGTAACCAAGATGGTATCAGTGACTTCGGTACATTCGACGGATACTTCAACTCTTCATACAATGGTGAGTCGGGTTACGTTCACGGTCAACTAGGTAACGAAAACCTACGTTGGGAGGTTTCAAGACAGTTCAACGTTGGTTTCACTGCTTCGATGTTCGATTCGAGAGTTAACCTATCTGTTGATGCTTACCACATTACAACTGATGATCTCTATATGCCAAAGAATATCTCTAGCACTAGTGGATTCACATCTATTCTAACAAATGCTGGTTCTATCGTAAATAAGGGTGTCGAGCTTGGTGTTAACCTTACTCCAATTATCAACGATGACTTCCGTTGGGATATTGGAATGAACTTCACTTACAACCGTGCAGAGATTGCAGACCTAGGAACTTGGGCGAATGAAACTAATAGCTATAAGAATGGCAATACCCTATACCGTGTAGGTGGTGTTCTAGGTACTTGGATTATGCCTGAGTATGCTGGTGTAAGCCCAGAGACTGGTATAGTTGAGTTCTATGATGCAGAGGGTAACCGCACAACTGATATTGGCAAAGCAAATATGACTACTGATCTAGGTAGCTCTGAGGTTCCAATGTTCGGTGGTTTTAACACTACATTCTCTTACAAGGGAATTAGCCTTGACGCTCAATTCACTTACGCTCTGAACAACACTGTGATGAATACTCAGAAGTGGTTTATCCAAAACCATAACTTCAACGGTAACAAACCAACATATATGCTAGATATGTGGATGGAGCCGGGCGATATTACAGATGTTCCAGCATTCAGAAATGGTACTCAACCTTCACCTATGGCATCTCAATTCCTTGAAGACGCATCATACCTACGCCTTAAGAACCTTAGACTTGGTTGGGCTCTACCACAGAGCTGGCTCAAAGGCTCAGGATTCCTAAGCAACCTATCGGTATATGCTCAAGTTGAAAACCTATTTACAATCACAGGTTACGAGGGTGCAGACCCTGAGGTAAATGGTGCGTACGACTATATGTCATACCCAAAACCAACTATCTATACATTCGGTATTAACGTAACATTCTAACAACTACAAAGAGATGAAATTCAGAAAGATATCAATATTACTATTGTCACTATTCACACTTTCTTCGTGTGAATTCACAAAACTAAGTCCTACCGACATGGTAGGCCCTGACGATGCCTTTAAGAGTGTAGAGAATGTACACAAGGCGGTTGTAGGTCTATATGGTAAGGCTAGCCTTCGTGCTAAACTTGCAGTTGTTGAGTACATTGCAGACGACAGTCGCCAAGGTGGTGACTCAGGTGGTGCGGGTACTGACCTAACTAACTGGGTATATGCAGCGACTTCGGGAGATGCCAGCGGCCTATGGAACCACTACTACAGCATTATCAACCAAGCTAACCGCATTATCTACTACGGTGCACAACTTACACCTGCAGATGATGCACAAGCAGCTTCGCTTAACGCTTCACTAGGTACAGCATACTTCTTCCGTGCATACGCACACTTCGAACTTCTGTGCCTATTCTCAGACTTTACCGACCTTAACGCAGCGGGTATCCCTTACGTAAGTCACTACCACGTAGTTGGTAACCCTGCAAGAGATCTAGTGAGTGACTGTTACGATCAACTATTTGTAGATCTTTCTCGTGCAGCTGAGATGGTAAGCCTAGATACTCCAGATATCAATGCTAATATTATGTCATCGACATCAACAGCATATATCTCAAAGGTTGCAGTTGACGCTCTACGTGCTAGAGTATCACTATACAAGAAGGACTACCTTGCCGCACACGTATATGCAACATCTGTGCTTAATAAGATGAGCATTACAAGCGCTGAGAACTACGCCTCGATGTGGCTTGATGGATCTAGCGAAGGTGTTATCTTCAAGCTTTCACGCCCAGCAGGTTCATCTTCAATCGGAACTATCTTCGTTGGTACTGACTACTCTAGCGTATTCCGCCCAAGCACCGATATCCAAGCGCTACTAGGTGATAACGATACTCGTACTCCACTATTTATCCTTGATGGTCGTGACCGTGGAGGTGCTCCAACTAAGATGGTTGGTAAGTGGTTTGGTGAGGCATCAGACATCGGACGTGTTGACGAAAAGATCTTCCGTGTAGAGGAGATGCTTCTAATCGCTGCCGAGGCCCTTACACTAGGTGATAACCAAAACCTAACAGAGGCCAATAAGCTAATCAACACCCTTAAGACTGAGCGCTATACAGACCATACAGTAACTACATACTCTAACCTAATGGAGGAGATCCAACTAGAGCGTAGACTGGAACTAGTATGGGAGGGTCACAGATTTATGGATGTGCGCCGTTACAACCAAGATCTAAGCCGTGAGAATATGGTACTAGAGGCTGGCAACTTCCGCTTCGTACTTCCTATCCCACAAGCAGAGATCGATGCTAATAGCAACATCAATGCTGCGGATCAAAACTTAGGATACTAACCTTGTAAAATAAAATTGATAGAAATATAATGAAAAAGATATTTATTGGAGTAGCCATGTTAGCTACTATCCTTACCATCGGATGTAAGGAGCAGGCTAGTCTCGACAGCCTAGAGTCGAGAACGAAGGAGGAGGTTACCTCGGGTGCTGAGACCGCAGAGTCTAAGGCAGTAGAGGCAGCTCTAAACTATACTACATCACTTGCCTATAACTGGGTGTGTAACTACCAACCGACAAGCGGTGCAAACTATGAGATCCTTCTAAAATTTGACGAAAATGGCTCGGTTTCGACAGATTCACCACAGTCCGATTCACCTACTAACCTAGCACTTACTAATGTCTACGGTAATGCAGAAGGTGGAGTAAGCATTAAGTTCGAGGGCTCAACGATGTTCCAAGACGCTATGATCTCACCAGAGTTCCACGAGTCTACATTCGACGTTGTGTCGGTATCGTCTGACAACAAGACTATCAGACTAAAGGGTAAGAATACAGATACAGAGTTTGAACTTAGATACGCAACTAACGAGGATGTCTCTAAACTAGGCGAGAAGATTATCTGGACTGAATTTATCCAACATAAGGCTATGAATGTAGTACTTAGAGATGGCGAAGAGTTTGTAGCTCGCTATAATATCAACCGTGAACAGAAGGCAATTGAGATCGTTTGGATCGATGCTACCACTCAAAAGGCAGTACATAAGACACTTCCATACACAATCGATATCACCGAAGATGCCTACACAGTAAGCTGGGAGAGTGAGACTATCAATGGCAACGCATTCTCTGCTCTTGAGTATAACCTAGCGCAGAATAGTGTATCGACTGTAGGAGCTACACTAAATATGACCCAACCAATACTCGCTGAAGGTGGATTTGTTGAGGGTAACACTAAGAACTACTATCTTGGCGGTCGCCAAAGGTGCGGTCAATACCCAGAGGCACTTAACTGTATCGAGGGCGACTGGCTAGACTTCGTATTCTTCTATCCATTTAACGATGATATCCCAGTGGAGATGAGAGTAATGCTAAATAGTGGCGAACCAGCGGCTAGTAATCAAGGTTACCTATTTGTAAATGACTATACTCAAGATCCAAAGACACCGATTATAGATTCAGAGGGTGACTGGGTTAGATTCTACCCAAATCTTGGTGAATTCCCTAAGGATCCTTTCGGAACTGCTGGTAAGGATCCAGTAAAGACTCCAGATGAGGTTAAGGAGATTGTAAAGCCATTTACTGACTTCTACTTCGCCGAGGGCGGACTATACGTAGTTGACGTAACTGACGCTAATGGTGGCGCATTCTACCTAATCTCTGCAACGAGTGATCTATGGGTGAAGGTTCGCTCATCTATCTACTCAGATATGCAATAAACTCTTAACTTTAAGCTAGGGTGTTGATCAATAAAGACTCTAGCTTAAAGTTTTCTATAAAAAATTCAATACTTTTAACTTATGACTAAACAAATAATATCGATGTGTTTAGGTGCACTCAGCTCTATTGTAATTAGTAGCGCTCAGGATATCGAGCCAGTGGACAGAATTAATCCGATGATCGGCACAAAGAGCATGGGACACGTATTCCCCGGCCCCTGCGTTCCATTCGGAGCAGTTCAGCTTAGCCCAGATACAGATATGGTACCTCACAACATCGACGGACAGTACCAAAAGGACGCATACAAGTACTGTGCAGGATACCAGTATGACGACCCAACGATCGTTGGTTTTACTCACACTCACTTTAGTGGTACTGGCCACTCTGACCTTGGAGATATACTGCTAATGCCTATAGTTGGCGAGGCAAAGTTTGAGCGTGGTGATGTGGAAAATCCTGAGACTGGCTACCGTTCGCGCTTCTCGCACGACAAGGAGACAGCATCGGCAGGCTACTACTCTGTTGAGCTCGAGGACTACGGAATTAAGGCAGAGCTTACAGCTAGCGAGCGTGTAGGGGTTCACAAATACACCTACCCTAGCGATGAGGCACAGAAACTAATGTTAGACCTTGGCCACGGTATCTATAACTACGAGGGTAAGACTCGTTGGAGCGAGGTACGCGTAGAGAATGACACCCTAATTACAGGGTGTAGAATCTCTAGCGGTTGGGCAAGGCTTAACTACACATACTTTGCTATTTCGTTCTCTAAACCTATTAAGAACTACGAAACTGTTGATCGTAGACCTATGGACTACATCGGCTTCTGGCGTAAGTTCGACAATAGAAACAACTTCCCTGAGGTTGGTGGTAGAGAGATCGTTATGGCATTTGACTTTGGCGAGGGGGGCGAACCACTAGAGGTTAAGGTTGCCCTATCAGCAGTTGGCGCTAAGGGAGCTATCAAGAACCTTCAACACGAAACCTCGGGCAAAAATTTCGATATAATTCGTAAAGAAGCGAGAGAGAAGTGGGCTAAGCAGATGTCTATTATCGATGCAGAGGGTAGCGATGATCAGCTAAATATGCTATACACCTCGCTATACCATACAATGATTAACCCGTCTATCTATACTGACGTTGATGGTCAATATAGAGGTATCGACCACGAGGTTCATACCGCCGAAGGGTTTAACAACTACACAGTATTCTCTGTTTGGGATACATACAGAGCACAACACCCTCTAATGAACCTAATATGTAGAGACCACAGCAAGGACTTTATCCACTCTATGCTTGCGCACCAATCACAGAGTGTGCACGGTGCACTTCCAGTTTGGTCGCATATGGGTAATGAAAATTGGTGTATGATTGGCTACCACTCTGTATCGGTAGTTGGTGACGCACTAGATAAGGGTATAGATATAGATCCAACTGTAGCAATAGATGCAATGGTAAGTAGCGCAAATGTAGACTATTTCGATGGCACTGGTGAGTATAAGAGACTAGGATATGTACCTTACGATAAGGTAGCAACTGGCTCATCTATTACTCTAGAGTACGCATATGACGACTGGGTAATCTACAAAACTGCACTTGACCAAGGTAATCACAAGCTAGCTGAGGAGTACAAAGAGCGTGCGTATAACTACCGTAATGTATTCGACAGAGAGCTTGGGTTTGCACGAGCAAAACTTTCGGATGGCTCTTGGAAACCTGAGTTCGACAAGCTGAATACTCACGGTGAGGGCTTTATCGAGGGTAACTCTTGGAACTACTCTATGTACGTTCCTCACGACCCTGCTGGCCTTATCGACCTTATGGGTGGCGACAAGCAATTTGTACGCAGACTAGATAGCCTATTTACCGAAGATCTACCTGATAAGTACTTCGAGCACACCGAGGACGTTACTCGCGAGGGACTACTAGGTATGTATGTTCACGGTAATGAACCTAGCCACCACGTACCTTACCTATATATGTGGACTTCACAGCCTTGGAAGACTCAATATTGGGTTCGAGAGGTGATGGACAAGATGTACCGCCCAGTGGTAGACGGTCTATGTGGTAATGATGACTGTGGCCAGATGTCAGCTTGGTATATCTTCTCATCTATGGGCTTCTATCCAGTATGCCCGGGCAGCGAGCAGTATATCGTTGGCGCTCCATACCTACCACATATGAGCGTAGAGCTTGGAGATGGTAAAGAGCTAGTTATCAAAGCTCCTAAGGTTAGTGCAAAGAACCGTTATGTACACTCAATGACACTCAATGGCAAGCCATACACCAAAGCATATATCACATATGATGATATCAAGGATGGCGCTATCATTGAATTCGATATGCGTTCAAAGCCTAATAAGAGAAGACAATTCACCGGCAATGACGCTCCATACTCACTTAGCAAATCATAACTAACAATGAATAAATTACTTATACTAGCATCAGCACTTATACTAAGTGCTGGTTGCAGCGAGACTCCACCGAGTGATAATAGCAAACTCACAGATAATAACATCAACATCGGAAGTGTTATCGAGGATAGCGAAGCGACATTTATCTTCGAGGGTGTACCTACACCTGTCCATAGCTATGTGGTCTACTCTTCGGGCGAGACCCCGAGCCACGACCCTGCCTCTTGGAGTCTATATGGTATGGATGAGAATGGCGATTGGAAACTTCTCGACACAATAATGGGCGTTGAGTTCTGCTCAAGATTCCAAGGTATTAGCCGCTCAATTGACGCAGTTGGGGCGTACTCTACCTTTAAACTTGTCATAGTAGCTCATCCCGATAGCAAAGCAATTGCTATCAACGAAGTTAAGTTCCTAGATATGGACAGCGCAGATAAATGGGCAAACTTCAAGTACCCAGAGGTTAAGTTCTCAATCCTAGATCCTGCAACTAAGGGTGCTGAGATCTATGGTGATCTAGTTCAAGATCCAGACGAGTATATCCGCTACCACACATGTAAGGTGGCAGAGATACTATTCTACTCTGACGCTGATTCAATGAATACAGTAGGTGTTATCGACTACCAACTAAAGGACTACGAAGGAGTTTCCGCAAAGTCGGGTACTCCAGCCTACACTACTATCGTCTACAGTACCCAACATATCGAGAAGGCAGCAGCTGAATCTATGGCTTACCTTGATTTCGAGACAAGGGGTGTACTATTCCACGAACTTGTACACGCATACCAATTCGAGCCTAAGGGCATTGGCTCATACTCTACCAACAAAGAGTTCTGGGCGTGCATTGAGGGTCTAGCAGATGCTGTACGCTCTGAGGCTGGATTCTTCGATATCGAAGCACTTAGAAAGCCGGGGGGACACTGGTTAGATGGCTACAAGACTACTGGTTTCTTTATTCAGTGGCTTAAGACCCTAGACCCAGATGCAATCCGCAAGTTCCACATCACAGTAAGAGAGCTTGATGTATGGAGTTTCGATAAGGCTATGCAAATTATGTTCGGTAAGAGCATCGAGGATATGTGGAGAGAGTATCAGCAGTTTTTACACAACGCATAAAGGTTAAAAAATAAATGGTTAAAAAATTCTTAAAGTGTTTAGTTGTGTGTTCGGTGGTGGGTGTAGCTTCGGCTACACCTCCATTCGATATTGATCAGATCAAGGAGCAACTAACGACACTATCGAGCGATGAGTTCGAGGGGCGCTTCCCTGCGACAAAGGGAGACACCCTTAGCCATAACTTTATTCTAGACGAACTATCTAAGATTGACGGTGTAGAACTATATGGTAACGATGGGATGCAACGCTTTGACTTTGCCCTAAAGGAGAGCCACTCTACTAAGGATAACGCAACGCTTATCTTAGGCGGCGAGGAGCTTGTTTGGAACGTCGACTACTTCCCTACTGCCTACTCAGCATCGGGCTTTACTAGCGCACCAGTTATATTTGCAGGCTACGGCATCAACGCATTTGGCGATAAATCACGCAATGACTACGATGGAATAGATATCAACGGAAAGTGGGCTCTAATCCTTCGCGAAACTCCCGAGGATAGACTTGCATACACAGATCTATGCACAGACTACGCTAAGGTTCAGGAGGCTGAGCGCAGAGGTGCTGCGGGTGTAATCCTCGTGCATGGCACTAAGGATCGCTGGCAACTACTTGAATCTACAGACCTATGGCAGCCACAGTGCGATATACCAGTTGTATGTATCACCCGTGAGGCCGCTAACAAGATCCTATCAGGCACAAATACCACTATCGAGGCTCTAGAGTCTCAGTGGAGTGCAGCGCCACAGGGTAATGTTATCGAATCAAATGAGTCGCTAACATCACACCTAAAGATAAATCGTGTTATGACACCTACCTGCAATATCATTGCTATGATAGAGGGTAATGACCCGAAATTAAAGCACGAACTTATTGTCATAGGTGCACACTACGACCACTACGGTACAATTGTATATAGAGGTAAACTTGGCGAGCCTACGCACACTAAGCAGGTCTACAACGGAGCCAATGATAATGGCACAGGTACCGTTGCTCTACTAGCCCTTGCTCGCAGATATAGCGAGATGAGAGGTAAGCTAAAGAGGACTGTTGTATTTGCATTTATTGGAGCCGAAGAGCGTGGATTAGTGGGGGCTAAGTATATGTCACAGAACCACTCCATGCTATCACCATATGGTGAGATGAAGTTAATGGTTAACTACGATATGATCGGTTCACTTCCACGTGCAAATAATCAACTCCACGTCTATGGTATCGGAACTCTCGATACTAAGAGAGATATTGTAGGGCAGAATATGGGCAAGACTGACCTTGACGTTAGAGTGTCACAGGGTGTAGGTATCACATCGGACCACATCCCATTCCTTATTCACGCGGCAGTACCAGTTATGGGCTTTGCAACCTCAGATCCTGAGTTTATCCACACGCCATTCGATGATATAGATAAGATAGATTTCGATGGTATGCTAAGAATCTTGGAGTTCTCAGCACACATCCTAGATGATATTATCATCGACGGAGTAGATTTTAAGCTAGAAGAGGAGGTATTCTAGGGGGTTTTTGATTACCTTTAATTTAGCTTAACGAGGGGAGATAGAGTGTGTGCTCATCTCCCCTATTTCTTTCTACATACTACCACTAATACCATAGTAGCTGTCAACACCTCGACTAGTGGCACAGCAAACCACACCCCACTATCGCCAATAACCATTGGTAGGGTTACAAAGCATATCGGCATAAAGATAAAGCCTCTTATAAATGAGATAATATTTGCTATCTTATACCTCTCGATAGATTGAAAATAGCCCGTATATATCATATTGATGGCAAGGAATATATAGCCCGTGGCGAAGTACGGCAGACCACCCACAGCTATTGTATATGCTGCATTTGCACTATCGATAAAGAGTGCCACCATATGGTTCGCAAATAGAGCCACACCTAATGTCACCACCAACGCAAAGCATAGAGCATAGATAAGGGTGAGTTTAAAGGCTCTTCTGACCCTATTCATAGCGCCCGTCCCGCTATTAAAGCTAATGATTGGTTGTGCTGATTGAGCCATCGCATTTAGCACCATAAATATAATCGGGAAGTAGTAACACACAACACTGAATGCCGCTACCCCATCCTCCATATAGTACTCCAAAAATACGTAGTTACCAACAAACATCATAACGGCAATAGCCATCTCGCTAAGCATAGCCGAGAAGCCAAGGCGGCACATATAGCCGATATTTCGCATAGTTAGTTGCAGACTCCTTGCACTTAGCTTTAGTCTATATAGCTTAAGGTTCTTAGCCTTAAATAGTAGATACCACAGCACTATGAGTCCACCGATAACAAAGCTACCAGAGGTTGCAATTACTGCACCCGTTAGCCCCATATCGAGGTACGCCACTAGGTAATAGTCGGCAATAATATTTATAGTGGCAGGCACTACTGTACACATCATCGCAAATATCGGCGAACCATCGAGCCTAATAATAAATAGCCCCAAGTTCATTAGCATATAGAATATCAGCGATAGCGATAGGATATTTAGGTAGGTATCCACAAGTGGTAGTAGTCGTTCGGTAGCTCCAAACCACACCGCCACAGTCTCGCTATTGAAGTATAGCAATAGTGAGAGTATAATAAATAGGAGTTCACTGACTATAACCGCTTGTGTGATATTGATATTAGCCGCCTTAGATCGCCCCTGCGATAGGTGAATAGATGCCACAACGGAGCTTCCAACCCCAAAGAGTAGAGCGAATGCAGTGGAAATCAAGAATACTGGCGCTGCAACATTTACCGCCGCAAGTGCATCACTGCCAGCATATTGCCCCACAAAGTAACCATCGGTAATAGTCACAATTATCCCTGAGACCATACCCAGTAGGGTCGGTATAAGAACCTTAAGATAGAGTCTATTTACACTCGTCTTGCCCCAATCTATACTATCTCTTCTGCTCATAACTCTTTTATACATTAATTCGGGTGCAAAGATAGGGCTCTTTCTCTTCTCAAAAAACATTAATTTGAGAGAATAATTAGTTATTTTCAGAAATACCGTAGAGTTAAAGGGTGAAATTAGATGGCTAATAATCTATGAAGAATTGAATTTATTTCTAAATTTGTATCATAAAAACATTACACTATGTCAAAGAGCTCAGATAATAAGTTTTGGAATAGAGTTGCCTCGCTATATGGCGGCTTTATGAAGAGTAATAACGCCCTATTTATGCGCGGTGCTGAGATAATTGCGCCTTATATAGAGCCAAACGGCTCGATACTAGAGCTTGCCTGCGGAACGGGGCAATATACCTCGCTACTGTGCCAAAGGGCAGCGAGGTGGGTTGCAACTGACTTCTCCCCTACTATGGTGGCCAAGACGAGGGAGAATTGCCACTTCAGCAGCCTTGAGTTTGGTGTCGAGGATGCCACTCAGTTATCATACCCATCAGAGAGTTTCGATGTTGTATTAATCGCAAACGCACTACACATTATGCCCGATGCCGATGCAGCACTACGTGAGATATTACGAGTTCTAAAGCCCAGTGGTACTATCATTGCTCCAACATTCACATACGACAAAGCACCGCCACGCTTTAGAATGGCGCTACTCTCATCTCTCGGCTTTAAGACCTACAACCGTTGGCAGAGTGAGGAGCTATCGAGCTATATATCTATGAGAGGATTTAAGGTTACTCATTGCACTATGCTCCCATCGAAACCGCTATATCAAGCCATTGTTATTGCAAAGAAACCACCTCTTGATTAAACCTATTCAAAACTTCGACTATGAAACTACTTATTACCACCCTACTGCTCGCACTTAACTCAATGGTAATCTTTGCCCAAGAGGACGAAGATATCAAGCGAATATACACCCGAATAGATAGCGAACTTGCCACTCTAAAGGCAGAGCTACTCAAAGATGCAGAGTTCCTAAAGGATTCAATAGAGATTGAGTATATGATAGATACCCTTGCAATTAGCCGTAAGCTCACCGAGGTTGATAGTTGGACAACAGTCGCAATGGTAGAGGCATCCACTAGGATGTATGAGCAGTACGATGTCCTACTAAATAAGTACTATAGACTACTAATGGGGGTTCTCACTAAGCCCGAGAGGGAAATACTTAGGGATGCACAGCGAAGTTGGCTAGCCTTTAGGGAGCAAAACCGTGAGCTATATATCACAATTCGATCGAAGTGTGACGGCTCAATCCGCACTATACTAATGGGAGGTGATGGTATTAGACTCTTAAGCCAAAGGGTAGATGAACTCTATGACTACTACTCATTTGCAGCACTATATGGTGAGTAGCAAGGCACTATAACCAGCCACGCTTTGCCCTGCATACCATCCCTGCGGTCGGCTCTACTAGGGCGATCGCCTCAAAGTCGTCCCACATATCATCTATCCACCCTATATTGTGGCGCAGTTGGGCAAGTATCGACATTGCCCACACCTTAACGGCTATCTTTGCCTCGGGGTCACTGAGCCAACTAGCGGCACTCTGGGCAACTGGCTCTTTATGGGCATCTGGTAGTTTGTTGGTCTTTATAATATTAGATAGCACCTTGGCAAAGCTACGCCTAGCCCCTCCATTTTGGCATTGGGTTGAATCAACGAAGAATCGCTCGCTGAGTGGTTCAAAGTGCTGCGGGTGGTTAAAGTATATATATTCGATAATATAGGCAGCCCGAAAGAGCACTCTCTGTCCCTTCTTACTGCTCTTTGGGCACTCACTATCCGTGGCAATAGAGTACAACTCCTCCACTCCACCATCCAAACCTAGCACCAAAGGGGTAACTTCAGCCGTGTAGTTATGGTAGTTAAACGATAGTATCTCAATTATCTCTGCCCTTAGCCCACTTTCCATATAGCAAAGGTAGTAAAAAAGTCAATACTATCCGACTCTAAATTTAGCAAGGTTGTGCCGAGAGCCCGACGACTAGGCGGGTTCTGAAATCGAAGCGACTGAAAGGAGCGCAGATAAGGAGCCCGACTCGGGGGAGTCGTCGGGCTCCATATAATTTCTCTGATACACACTACGATAAACAAAGAGCGGTAGAGTTTATATGAAAACTCTACCGCTCTTCGCTTGTATATCTATCTTTAGTTACCTACATCTCAATAAGCATTACCCCGCGTGGGGCGATTGGTGTAGTGCCAGTAAGGGTGATAGTTTCGCCTGTGAATAGGTCGACACCTTGGAGGTCATCGTGGATAATCTCCTTGTAGTGGTCCCAGTTGATAGTCCCTTCCTTATCGTAGCCATTCATCACTACAATAAATCTGTCGCTGCTATAGGCTCTTGTATATAGATAGATACCATCGATTGGCACAAAGTGCTTCATAGAGCCCTTTTCGACAATCTCATTATCCCTTCTCCAATTTAGAACGGTGCTCATAAAGTCATATGCCTCTGCCTGCATCTCGGTGCGACCCTCGGCACTAAATACCGAAGCCTCGTCGCCTTGCCAGCCACCCGGCATATCGTGGCGTACAGCCTCGAATCCACCACTCTTAGTAGAGCCCGACATTAGTATCTCTTGACCATAGTAGATCTGCGGAATACCCGGAATCGTTGCAAGGAATAGTGTCGCTTGGCGGAAGGCATCAAGGTTCTTTGGAGCCTCCTTTAGGAAACGATCTGTATCGTGGTTCTCATAGAAACGCATCACATTATTCACATCTGCATATAGGAAGTCGTTGCTTAGGTGGTCGTGTAGCTTTACGATACCCTCACCCCAATAGTCACTGCCATTAAATGCCTCAGTAGAGATCTCTTGAAGTCTAAAGTCCATTACTGACTTTAATTTAGTATCCCTTGGATTTAACTTGCTGCCAGTCTGCCAGAATGCAGCTCCTGCAGTGCTAGATATCCACGCCTCGCCAACGATATTAAAGTCTGGATACTCGGCCATTACCTCCTCGCACCAACGGCGCATCATCTCGTAGTCAGGGTATGGGTATGTATCTTGGCGGATACCATTAAGCCCAACGTACTCGATCCACCAAATTGAGTTCTGAATTAAGTAGTCCGCAACGATCTGATTGCGCTGGTTGAAGTCAGGCATCGAAGGGACAAACCAGCCATCTACCATTGCTTCCATATCTACATCTGAGCCATAAGGGTCGTAGAATGCAGTCTTATTGTGGTTTGTCTGCACGTACTCCGCTGGGCTATTGAACCAGTCGCTCGATGGGCGGTCGTAGTTCCACGGGTGGTGCGAACCACAGTGGTTAAATACCATATCCATCACAATCTTCATACCTCTGCTATGTAGGCTATCTACTATCTCAACATACTCCTCATTAGTACCTAGGCGTGGGTCAACTCTATAGTAGTCCGTAGCTGCATAACCGTGGTATGACATCTGCCCCATATCGTTCTCAAGAACTGGGTTAAGCCATACAGTTGTAGCTCCTAGCTCATCGATATAGTCGAGGTTGTTGATAACACCACGAAGGTCGCCACCGTGACGCTCACCAAGGTGCTCCCTATCTAGTTTATATGGCAAGTTCATCTCCACCATATCGTTGCTTGGATCGCCATTTGCGAATCTATCTGGAAGTACTAGGTAGATAACATCCGAAGAGTTAAAGCCCTCGTGCGCCTCTGTGCGTGGCGTACGCTCCTTTAGTTCAAACTCTCTAACTAGTCTCTTCTTACCCTTTGTAAGGGTAATATCGAACTTTCCTGCCTTTGCACCCTCAGTGTCTAGGTATAGAACTAGGTAGTTTGGCGACTCTAACCTCTCAACCGATGTAATCTCTACACCCGGGTAGTCAATCGAAGGTTCATAGCTTACAATATTATTACCATATAGCATAACCTGAAGTGTCGGGTTGTGCATACCTGCCCACCAGAACTCAGGGTCTACTCTATCAATTCGCTCCGACTTCTCAACGCCAAGAAGGAATTGCATAGGGGTGCGTAGGCGTGCGCTCCAATCAGTCTCACTGTGTGCAGTATTCGGGAATACTCTACTTACCCACTGTGGCGACTTCCAACCCTCTGCCCTCATAGTTGCATCGAGTGCATCTTGGTACTTTGGGTAGGTGGCATCGAGTGTCTCATCGCCTCTATCCATATATATCTTGCGGCTATTTGCCTTTGGTAGGTTCGCCTCTAGGTAGTCTCTAAATGCTTGAGATAGCACATCTGCGCTAAGGTCGCCACTCTCTCCGTGAAGTACCATCGGAGTGTGGGTAGAAAGCGCTGCCACTCCACCAAATACATTAGGGTACTGGCAAATTGCATATAGTGAGATAAGTCCACCCATAGAGCTACCCATTAGATAGGTACTATTTACCCCTCTAGCCGTTGAGTAGTTCTTATCGATAAATGGCTTTAGCTCCTCGACTAGGAATTTTAGGTAGTTATCTGCATTAAGCTCCACCGTCTCGTCAAGTTTAACATCTGCGGGAAGATACTCAGTGATTCCCTGCGGTAGGTAGTCGCCATAGCGGCTACTTGCGATATTATCCACACCAACTACGATAAATGGGCGGGTATAGCCACCCTCGATTAGGGCTGAAGCTACCTCATCGACACCCCATTCCTGCTTATTCCAAGTCGATTCTGCATCGAATAGCATCTGACCATCGTGCATATATAGCACATCATATCTGAGCTTAGTTGTATAGTTATCAGGGAGCCACACAGTCACATCTCTTGGTGTAATGTTGTTTGATGCAAAGTTGTCATACTCCACAACTCTACCTGACGCTAAGTTTGGAGTCGCCCATAGGTGACTACTAACTAGTAGCATCATAAGTACAAATAATCCTCTTCTCATTCTCTTGTCTATTTTATTGTTTGTTAATTTATTATATCTTCGATCTCAGTGACCCTATCCAACCAACCGCACATAATAAGTGCTGGAGAGTGGGTAGCCACTATAATTTGTAGCTCAGGGCTTAACCTTAGTATACTATGCAGAAAAATCCTTTGCCACTCAATACTAAGCGAAATTTCGGGCTCGTCTAGTATAAGTACACTTGCACTTGGGCGCTGCGCCACTGCCCAAAGGAGTGAGAGTGCGAGCTGTTCGCCTGCCGATAACCACTCATAAGCTATTACGATATCACCCTCTTCCCTCTCAATAGTAAATGAGAGCTCTGAAAGGGTTAACCCCTCGTGCCATATAGCTCTATCGACACGCTTGGGTGTTGCTGATAGAAACTCGTCAAAGATGTCGCAGAATAGCATAAATCGCTCTCTATCCACCATCTCCACCTCCGCTCCCCGATAGTCAAGTGTACCGAGTTTTCGATCAACAATTACTATATCTCGTGGAGTTAGCTCACCGCCCTGAACCGTATAGTCAATAGCCTCGATAGGTGCACCGCTATGCTTAGAGATATCGCCATCAATTATCACATTACCAAGGGCACGAAGTAGCGTACTCTTGCCCGAGCCATTACCACCCGATAGGATATTTACCCCACTGTGGAGATTCCACGTTAAATCTAGATAACCTAGTAAACCCTTTACCTCAATAGTCTTAATTATTGCCATAGCTCTACTATAGTTTTGAGATTGAAACAATAGCACCCCTAACAACCCTTTGTAGTGACTGAGTTGCTAATAGTGATGCCTCCACCACGTCGCTGTGTGAGTTATATTTAGATGCGCTGGCCCCCCTGCCTACATTGGTAATCACCGAGAAGCCTAGAACCTCAACTCCCATATGTCTTGCTGCTATGACCTCCGCTGTGGTACTCATACCGCAAGCATCAGCTCCTATTCTGTGGAAATACTCATACTCTGCAGGAGTCTCATATGTAGGACCACTAGAGCCAAGATATACTCCACTTCGTAACTCCACACCATATTCCGCTGCCACACCAGCCACAAGGCTCTGTAATCTACGGCTATATGGTTCGCTCATATCAGGGAATCGCACGCCAAAGCGGCTATCATTTGCCCCTATAAGTGGATTTGGCAGTAAGTTGATATGGTCTGAAATTACCATTATATCACCAACAGAGAAAGCCTCATTAACTCCACCTGCGGCATTTGTAACGATTAGATACTCAACGCCCATAAGCGCCATCACCCTTACCCCTAAGACTACATCCTCCATCGAGTAGCCCTCATAGAAGTGAACCCTACCCTGCATCGCAATGGTTGTCACTCCATCTATCTCTCCTACAATAAACTTACCGCTGTGCCCCTCGACAGTCGACTGCACAAAGCCCTCTATCTCGCTGTAACTAACAGCTCTCTGGTTCTCTAACTCTTCGACAAAGCCACCAAGGCCACTACCAAGGATAATACCGATCTTAGGTACACGATCCTCCAAAGAGAGCCTCTTTGTCAGCTCCTCTGCAATTCTCTTTACTCTAGGGTAAGCCATAACTTTAAAGTATATACTATTCGGGATGAGTAATTTTATATTTTTGGTTCTCAGATACATACTGAGATAGTATGCGCATAAAGTGATCCTCAGCACCATCAGCAAATGACACATTGATAGATATGCAGTACATCAACGCACGTGTCTGTTTCGATATCTTCTTAGAGGCTAGGAGCTTAACTGCATCCTTTTCGGTCATAGCAATAACTGTACCTTCGGGTGCTTTGCTTATCGCCTCTTCAATCTTAGCGATATCGGACATCTTGAAGTTATAGTGATCTGGGAATATAAATTGATCGACTAGTTGATACTTACTCTCTATGTACTCTAAGTAGCCCGTAGGGTTAGCTATCGTAGCGATTGCAATAACTGGGCTCTTATGTGGCTTTGCCTCCTCGCCGCTCAGCGATGGGAATAGCGGTAGTAGTTCGCTGCTCTTATGGCGTGTGAAGTATAGGCTTTGGTACGGGAATAGCTCTAAATTCTTATATACTAACCTTCTATTGATAGGCGTAAGGTTCTCAGGACACTTTGTAACCACAACCATATGCGCTCTACGAAGTGAACTCTTAGTGTCTCGTAGTCGCCCGAGTGGCAGCAGGTGGTCAGTGTATATCGGGTTATTATAGTCCATAAGGACGATATTCACCCACGGCTCAACTGCTCGATGCTGAAAGCCATCATCGAGGATAATGAGATTAACCTCAGGGTGTAGCTCCCTTAATTTCTTGATACCAACTGATCGCTTTTCGCACACCGCCACCGGTATTGTTGGGAACTTCAGCTTAATCTGCTTAGGTTCATCTCCAATTCTTCTATATGACATCCCTACTTCGGCGAGCAGAAATCCTCTTGTCTTGCGCTTATATCCCCTTGACAGCACCGCTACATTGTAGTATGAGCTGAGTAGTTGCACAAGATATTCGGTCATCGGAGTCTTACCAGTTCCGCCAACTGTGATGTTACCAACACAGACAATCGGAATATCGAACTCCTCAGACTTATATGCCCCCATATCGTAGAGACTATGACGCACAGATACACCCATACCGTATAACCACGATATTGGAGCTGTGAATATATCTCTTAAAAATCCCACTTTAAATCTATTTCTCTTTACTGTAAATATAAATTCCTCCCACATTTAGCCTCTGAGTCAACTGCATCCTCTCTTGCGCACATCACTCAAAAGATCCTGACGTTCTATCACTCCGTCCCCCACACGTAACTTGTCTTCTTTAGGTTACTTAAAGTAAGTTAACCTCTTCTTATCCCTTAATCTGCAATCTCAAGGGTGAATGGAACTCTAGCCTGAAGAGTACCTTGGAGCTTCAATAGCTCTTCGATCACCTCATCATAGTCAGAGCCAAACGCAAAGGTGCTAGCCCAGCTCGCAAGACTCTTGGTCGTTCCGAACATTAACCCTAGTAGCGATATATCGTTATCGCCTGCAGTCACCACACGGTAGTTACCACTTACGCCAGCCTCTTGGGCTGCTATCTCAATTGCATCACTTAGCGTTCCTAGTTCATCGACAAGACCTAACTCTTTGGCTTGAATACCACTCCAAATTCGACCCTGACCAACTCTATCAACCTCTTGAGTAGCCATACCTCTCCCCTCGCTCACTCGACTTAGGAACTTATGGTAGGCCGTATCTACTCCATTTTGCATTACTCTACGCTCTAGTGTTGATAGTGGCCTAAAGACAGAGCCGAAGTCCGCCGATGGGCCAGTCTTAACCACATCTGCTGTAACTCCTAATATATCTTTAGCCCCCTTCGACACATCAAAAAGAACCCCAAATACACCGATGCTACCCGTAACGGTAAGTGGCGATGCTACGATCTTAGATGCAGGAGTTGCGATCCAGTAGCCACCAGATGCCGCATACTCACCCATCGAAACTATTAGAGGCTTTATCTGCGATGCGAGGTGTGCCTCCCTCCAAATTACCTCCGATGCAAGGGCGCTACCACCCGGGCTATTAACCCTAAGGACAATTGCCTTAACTGAGCTATCGGCTCTAGCCTGTTCTATCTCTTTGGCTATATCGTGACCCACAACTTGACTATCAGATCCGCTATCTACGATATCTCCGACTGCATATACAACCTTCACAACATTAGGCGATGAAAGCAACATAGCCTCCAGCGACTGCGGAGATGACATATAGTCCGAAACTGAGATATAGTTTACCCTTGGGCTGTCGATCTTAGCCTCTACCCACGCCTTAACCTCATCGATATACTTTAGGTCATCTACAAGTCCATACTTCACGGCATCGTGTGCGCTCTGAATCGACAGACTATTTGCTGCACTTAATAGCTCCTCTGCACTAAGGTTACGTGCTGAGGCAACCTCTGAGACTATGTAGCCCCAATTCGAGTCGATTAGAGATTGTGTCTGTTGGCGATTCTCCTCGCTAAGTTCACTTAAGATAAGTGGCTCAACTGCGCCCTTAAACTTACCGTAGCGGATAATCTGTGGCTCAATGCCCAACTTATCGAGAGTCCCTTTAAAGAAGATCGGTGTAGCCGATTGACCAACCCAAACAACACCTCCAACTGGGTTCAAAAACACCCTATCCGACACACTCGATAGGTACAACATACCTTGTGTGTAACCCTCACCATAGCTATAGATAAACTTATTGCCTGCCTGTTCTTTAAACTCAATGAGAGCTTCTCGAAGTTCATAGATCATCTCGCTCGAGACAGCTGGAACAAGTGGAATACGAAGTGATATACCCTCAATCTTAGGGTCGATTGCCGCACGTTCAATTGCACCGCGCAGCGAAAGGATAGTACTAGGAACGTCAAGCGATAGATCCGCAAGACTAAGATACTCAGAGAGATCCGAGCTTAGGTTATCCACAATAGGATCCTCTAGATCTATCTCAAGCACTGTATTTTCAACAACGATAACCTCTTGTGATGAGCCGATGGTAATAGCCGCTACAATACCCACAACAACAAATAGAGTGAAGAGTAATGATAGAATAGAGCTAATAAAAATTGCCAAAAAACAGGCCCAAAATGTCTTCCAAAAGGTCATAGTACTTGCGTGATACAGTTATTGCTAAATTAAATTTGGGTAAAATTACGAATTATTTTACTTTTAAGCAACTAAAGAGGGGACAAATTAGCAGATTTTCACTAATTTTACAGCGATTTTATAATTAACACCCCAACATCAAGATAATGAACGGCATAAATCGAGTAATACTTATGGGAAATATCGGGGGTGACCCCGAGGTTAGAGTACTAGAGAGTGGCATAAAATTAACTCGCTTTTCACTTGCCACCTCAGAGAGTTACTTAGACAAAAGGGGTACGCAGTGCGTCCATACCGAGTGGCACAATATCGTCTGCTGGCGAGGGGTAGCAACCTACGCTGAACAGCACTTTGAGAAGGGGTCACCAGTGCGCATTGAGGGCAAACTTCGCTCACGCCAAGTCATCGACCCCGATACGCACCATACCACTACTATCTATGAAATTATAGCCGATAGCGCACAGCTAATGGTTAACGATCTTGATCAGCAAAGAAATATTGAAGCCAAGCATCGCCAACCATCTGAGGTTCAGAAGATTTCGCCTGCTCCACAAGATCCAGATAATCTGCCATTCTAGGAGCCTTAACACCCTCTACTCTACCCACAAGCTCGCCATAGTAGTGCGAGATACCATATGGTGCAGTAAATACTCGAGCCTCATCCCACAGCCCAGACTTTAGAAAGCTAGTAAGTAGCTCCGTCCCACCCTCAACTATCAGTGAGTTTACCCCTCTGTTTTTCAGTTCAGCAAGGATTCTAAATAGCGCGCTGCTCTGATTAAAATCAATCACAACACTCTGGCAATTAGGATATTCAACCAAATTTCCACTAAAAAGAATAGTTTGAGCCTCGCCACTAAATAGCGATAGCGAAGAGTCCAATTCCCCACTGCGACTAACCACAACCCTTAGAGGATTTCGCCCCTGAACTTCACGCACAGTAAGCGATGGATTGTCCATCTCAGCGGTGGTTCTACCCACCATTATTGCATCCTCGACAGCCCTCCAACTATGAACCAATAGTCTGCCATCACGACCAGTAAACCAAGCAGGCCTGACGGATCGCTCACGCCTTATATCCAAGAAGCCATCACTCGACTGCGCCCACTTCAATATAACGTATGGCCTACCTAGGCTCTGAGCAGTAAAGAACCTTCTATTAATATCAATACACCTCTGATTTTCAACATCCAAGATCACCTCAATCCCTGCATCCTTCAACTTCTGAACGCCACGCCCCGAGACCTTAGCATTTATATCAATACAGCCAATTACGACTCTTGGTATTCCAACTTCGATAATCTTATCGGCACACGGTGGAGTTTTACCATAGTGCGAACAGGGTTCAAGGGTTACATACATAGTTGAATCCCGAAGAGCAGCAGGATCCTCAACCGCCGCAATTGCATTGACCTCGGCGTGCGCCTCACCATACCGCTGATGGTAGCCCTCGCCAATAATTTTACCGCTACCATCCACAATAACAGCGCCCACCATAGGGTTTGGCGACACTGCACCTGCGCCCTTTTCTGCGAGCTCCAGAGCTCTGAGCATATATTTGCTATGACTATCCACCATAATTTTACTCCTTGATTTTTATATTAAATATCTACAAAAATAGTATCTTTGTGGTGAAATGAAAAATTTTACACCAGATGTTTTTAAATGCGAACTAGCCAAGATATATGGCGAGCGCGAGGCAGGCTCAATTATTGAGCTATATAGGGAGCAAAAGGGCGAGCTTACCGAAGTCGATATGGGGCGCATGCTAAGCTCAGAGCCGATACAGTATATCATAGGCGAGGCGCACTTCTATGGTCGTGAGTTCTATGTCAACCCATCGACACTTATCCCTAGAGGGGAGACCGAAGAGCTAGTACACCTTATAATTAAGGATCTAGGACAGAATTTCAACGGAACTATCCTCGATATTGGAACAGGCAGCGGCATTATTGCCACCACTCTCTCCCTAGAGCTTCCAAATGCTAAGATTTCAGCCATCGACATAAGCGCAGAGGCAGTAGAGACTGCAAAGCGTAGCGCCGAGAGGTACTCTGCATCGGTGAATTTCTACCTCCAAGATATCTTCACCACCGAGAACCTAGAGTTCGATGTAGTGGTAAGCAATCCCCCATATATCCGTGAGAGCGAGATGGAACAGATGCACTCAAACGTACTAGACTTTGAACCACATACCGCACTATTCGTTAGTGACAGCGACCCACTTATATTCTACCGAGAGATCGCAAAGAGGACTCCCGCACAGTTATACTTCGAGATCAATGAAGCGCTAGGCGAAGAGATGGTAGCAATGCTCACAGAGCAGGGCTTTTCACAGATCGAAATTATTAAGGATATCCACAACAGAGATAGAGTATGCAGAGCAAGACGCCAAAGGTAAAGAGCCCCACTCAAGCCCTTGCAACCCTTGAGTGGATCTGCTCAAAGATGGAGCGCTGTACATCGGATGTGCGCAGGTCGCTCTACCGATGGGGCATAACATCGACCGAGGAGCAAGAGGAAATTATCGAGAAGTTACGAAGTGCAAAGTTTATAGATGACAGCCGCTATGCCGATGCTTACGTCAGAGATAAACTTATCACTGGCAGGTGGGGTGAGGCTAAGATTCGAGCAGGACTACGAGCCAAGGGCATAGCCCCTTCAACCATCGAAGATGCACTATCAAATACCATCAATCCCGAGGAATTAAACCACAAATTACGCATAAGCATAGAGAGACACTATCAGAGCGAAAAGAGCAAGCACCCCGATAGGTATAAGCTAAGAGCCAAGCTCTTTCGTAGAGCCGCATCAAGGGGCTTTAATATGGAACAGATTAATAATATTATAGATAAAGTTTTAGATGAGTAGAGGGTATTTAAAGTTATTATTTACATTACTTTGCGCCACAGCAGCTAATGTAGCAGTTTGTCAGACAAGGGAGTATATTTCGCCAGTAGATTTCACAATTAAGTTGGCTGGCAATGTGGGAGAGATTCGCCCGGGGCACTTCCATTCGGGTATTGACATTAAGGCCACACGCGGAGTTGGTAGCCCTATTTATGCAATCTCGGGGGGCTATATTAGTCGCATTGGGGTGAGCCCAACGGGCTATGGAAATGTACTATATTTAACTCACGACAATGGCGAAGTTTCAGTATATGCCCACCTCGATGGCTTTGTAGACCCCATAGCAAAGTGGGTGAAGGAGCAGCAATATTCCCTACGTTCATTCAAGGTAAATCTATATCCAAATGCCACAAAATTTCGTATCGAGCAGGGTGAAGTTATAGGCTATATGGGTAATAGTGGAAGCTCGGGAGGGCCCCACCTCCACTTTGAAATTCGCAGTAAGCAAGGCAATCCTCGGGGTATACTAACCGATGGAGATTACGATATAAAGGATACTATCGAGCCTACAATTTTCAGCATTTCACTCTATGAAGTGGAGGTAGTCTGTGGTGTTGAGACCTTTCACCTTGTCGATAGAATTACAGCCGACAATACTAAGCGTGGCACATATGAGTTCCTCGATAGAGAGCTAACAGCTAGTAGACCATACTACCTAGTATATGAGGTGATAGACAGAAAGGACGGAGCAAACAACACGATGGGTATTCACCACCTTAGCCAGCAGGTAAATGGCGATGAGAACTTTAGCTTTAGAATTCCTCACACATCATTTGCAACTACAAAGTATATCCAAACTTTTACACAGTATGACCAAAATAGGGGATCTAGATACCACGTACTTCGCGCCTATGTATCTGAACATAATGGACTAAAGCTCTACTCGGGGGTAAAAAATAGAGGTATCATAGCTGCCCCAAGGCTCTCAGAGGTAGATAGTATTGCTGTTACTGTAACTGATGATAATCGCAATAGCCTATCTATGAAATTTGTAGTTAAAGGCACCGCAAAGCGAGATATCAAAACCCCAAAAGGTGAAGCTGTTAACTTTAGAGATGACTTCCACTACTCTATCGAGGGACTATCGGTAGCTATCCCTCAGCGTGCGCTATATGATAATGCTATACTACCATTTAGCCATAGTGGAGATATCTACACAATTGGAGATGGCTCTATACCACTTCACAAGCCTATCGAGGTGGAGATATCTGGGGCTACGGATGATAAGCGACTAGCGCACCGTGCAGTGCTCTCAAAGGTTGAGGGTAGCGGCATCGCACTACTCAGCTACAGTGATGGGAAGTATAGCGCTAAACTATCGCAGATGGGTAAGTACCGTATTATATACGACACTCAGTCGCCAGAGATAACTCTAGGCAGCATCGATCCTCGTGATGGCATAGTTAGATTTAGAGTTACAGACGATATTAGTGGGGTTAAGAGCTACACTGTGCGCATAGATGGAAAGTGGGCGCTAGGTGAGTGGGACCCTAAGAATAGAGAGCTGATATATAGAACTACACCGAGCAAAGAGAGCAGGGAGCGTGAGGTGACAGTTACAGTAGACGACTACTGCAAAAATAGTATAACTAATTCATTTACACTAGAATGGTAATAGAAATTTGTGCAAATTCAGCAGCGAGCTGCGTTGCGGCCGCTAAGGGCGGCGCTAACAGAGTAGAGCTATGCGCAGGCATTCCCGAGGGGGGCACTACCCCATCGGTTGGCGAGGTGCGAGCAGCAATAGAGGCAACTAGGGGCACTGGACTACAAGTCTTTGCTATCATTCGCCCACGTAGCGGCGATTTTCTATATTCGGAGCTAGAGATCGAAGCGATGAAGTATGATATTGAGGCTCTACTTCGCTGCGGAGTTGATGGCCTAGTATTTGGATGTCTTACAGCGAGTGGCGAGGTAGATATGGAGCTCAACGGCTTGCTTGTACGCCACGCTAGAGCTATAAGAGAGGGGGTTCAGATTACATTCCACAGAGCAATAGATATGTGTAGAGATCCACTCCAAGCCCTCGAGGATATTATAACCCTCGGCTTCAATAGAGTGCTTACCTCGGGTGGGCAAGCCACAGCCGCTGAAGGCGTAGAGCTTATTGCCCAGATGCAGCGAAGAGCTAGTGGTAGAATCACTATAATGGCAGGCAGCGGAGTAAATAGTACTAATATTAAGGAACTTGCAACAAAGAGTGGATGCACCGAGTTCCACTTCTCGGCTCGTGGTGCAGTAGAGAGTAAGATGGAGTACCGCCACGAGGGAGTTTCAATGGGCGGCACTGTCACTATTGATGAGTACTCTAATATGGTAACCTCGGCAGATATTGTAGCCAACACACGCAAGGAGCTAGACTCTACGCCACAAGCGTAAGTGAAGTATAGCATACCACCTTGAAGTCATTTGGAAAGATGGTGTAAAGAATTTTGCAAGTGCGAAACGCTATTAATCGTCTGACGACTATTAAAGTTCTATAGGATTAAACCTATAAACTTAGAGGCCGTATAACTTCCAAGTGAAGTTATACGGCCTCTAATAATATAGTTCTAGTAGCTCTACTAGATATCGATTCTAGCGTACTTTGCGTGCTGCTCGATAAACTCCCTACGTGGAGGAACATCATCGCCCATTAGCATAGAGAAGATGTGGTCTGCCTCGGCTGCATTCTCGATAGTTACTTGACGAACTACACGATTCTCTGGGTTCATAGTTGTATCCCATAGCTGTTCTGCGTTCATCTCACCAAGACCTTTATATCGTTGGATATGAACACCCTTAGTTCCGAACTCCTCTACTGTCTTTTCACGCTCCTCTTCGTTCCAGCAGTAGCGCTCCTGCTTACCCTTCTTGATAAGGTAAAGTGGTGGAGTTGCGATATATAGGTGACCACCAGTGATAAGGTCATTCATATAGCGGAAGAAGAATGTCATAATAAGTGTTGCGATGTGGCTACCGTCCACGTCGGCATCGGTCATGATAATCGTCTTGTTGTATCTAAGTTTTGAAAGGTTCAGCGCCTTGCTATCCTCTTCTGTACCGATTGTTACACCTAGTGCAGTAAAGATATTCTTAATCTCCTCGCTCTCAAAGATCTTGTGCTCCATAGCCTTCTCCACGTTAAGGATCTTACCGCGAAGTGGTAGGATTGCTTGGAATGCACGGTCACGGCCTTGCTTTGCAGTACCGCCCGCCGAGTCACCCTCCACAAGGTATAGCTCGGTGATCTCTCTATCGCGGCTCGAACAGTCCGATAGCTTACCCGGAAGTCCCGAACCGCTAAGAACGGTCTTGCGCTGTACCATCTCACGAGCCTTCTTAGCTGCGTGGCGTGCAGTTGCTGCAAGGACTACCTTCTGAACGATTGTTTTGGCAATTGCTGGGTTCTCCTCTAGGAAGTTTGTAAGGGCTTGAGATACCGCTTGCGAAACTGGCGCTTGGATCTCAGGGTTACCTAGCTTGGTCTTAGTCTGACCCTCGAATTGAGGCTCTGCTACCTTAACCGACACAATTGCAGTTAGACCCTCACGGAAGTCATCCGATGAGATATCAAACTTCAACTTATCGAGTGCACCGCTCTCCTTTGCATACTTCGATAGTGTAGAGGTAAGACCTCTACGGAAGCCCGTAAGGTGAGTACCACCCTCGTATGTATTGATATTATTTACGTAAGTATATACATTCTCCTTATACTCACTATTGTACTGCATAGCAACCTCAACTGGAATACCATCCTTCTCGCCCTCGAAGTAGATAGGCTCAGGAGTGATAGTCTGACGAGTAGCATCAAGATACTTAACAAACTCCTTTAGACCATCGGTAGAGAAGAATGTCTCAGAGCGATATTCGCCCGTTTCGGCATCCTTATCACGGCGGTCAGTGAGTGTAATATTGATACCCTTATTAAGGAATGCAAGCTCACGAAGGCGAGCCGCTAGGATATTGTAGCTATAGGTAGTTGTTTGGGTAAAGATCTCAGCATCTGGCTTAAATGTAACTGTTGTACCAGTCTCTGTAGTCTCGCCAATTGTTTGCAGTTCGCACTGTGGCACACCACGGCTAAAGCTCATAGACTGGATCTTACCGCCACGTCTTACAACTGCCTCTAGGTGAATAGATAGCGCATTAACACACGACACACCCACACCGTGAAGACCGCCCGACACCTTATATGAGTCCTTATCGAACTTACCACCTGCGTGAAGTACAGTAAGCACTACCTCTAGCGCCGACTTACCCTCCTTCTCATGGAAGTCAGTAGGGATACCACGACCATTATCCTCAACAGAGATCGAGTTATCCTCATTAATTGCTACATTAATATGGGTACAGTGCCCCGCTAGTGCCTCGTCAATCGAGTTATCCACTACCTCATATACAAGGTGGTGAAGACCCTTCTCCCCAGTGTCACCAATATACATCGCAGGACGCTTACGCACCGCCTCTAACCCCTCTAGCACCTGAATACTACTAGCTGAATAGTCTTTGTTCTGTTCGCTCATCTTATAGTTCTTTGAGTTTATTTTCTATATAAAAATATTTACTTCTATCAATCCACAAAAATAGTAAAAATTTCGCAGAGTATCACTATAAAATATCACTAAATCCTAAAAGTTCTTCTCTTTTTTTGCACTCAATGCACCCCTATTCAA
>CAYJFH010000008.1:29685-39491 GCA_964369485.1 uncultured Rikenellaceae bacterium
TCACTAAATCCTAAAAGTTCTTCTCTTTTTTTGCACTCAATGCACCCCTATTCAATTTGTATAAATAAACAAGAGAGTCTCCGCTGGAGTTGTTATTCCAACTAAAGACTCTACATTATAGTGTTAAATCAAAGATTAGAGAGTAGAGATATCTCTCGCCTATACCCTACTATTTTTTAAACAACTTACTTCGCTTAAATAGGAGCACTATCAGCACGGCAACAAATGACCCTACCACGGCAATAACGAGCGCTTTGACTAAAGAGAGCCATGTAAATTCGCAGCACGATGTAAGCGACTGAACAGTTGACATCATAAAGAGCAGCACTGCTATTAATGTTCCAAATTTTATATACCTATTCATAATCTACAATTTAAAACAACCTATCGCATAGTAAAAGACTTTCAAAAAGAAGAAAGTAACACCTTTCTTATGTATTCACAAAAGTACAATATTATTTCAAACAAATAAATCTACCAAAAAGAAAGTTATACTAGTAAATTATTTTTACCACATTCACATACATCTCAGTGAAGATAACTTATAATTCAAGCAGGGAGGCTACTTCGCCTATAGACGAAATAGCCTCCCCGCTTAATCAATATTCCCATTCAAGAGCATTACCTCTTACTCTATCGTTGCCTCCTCTTATGGATATAGCGTAGTATGGGTATTATTATTGCAAGTGTAATGGCAGCACTAACGACTGAGACTACAAGCGTCTTTACAACCTCACACGTTGTCAATCCATCGTTAAAAAAGAGCTCTTCAATATTACTTACCACCATATAGGTCAAGAGTCCAGCTACAAAGCTTCTTTCGTTTTTTCTCATATCTATAATAATTACAACTAATTACACTACTAAGCCTCTATACTAGTGCGCCTCAAGCCAATTCTTTCCTACTCCGATATCGACAGTTAGTGGAACGCTCAGCGATACCGCCCCCTCCATCTGCTCTTTGAGTATCGACTTTACCTCCTCAATCTCAGAGCGTGGAGCCTCGATAACGATTTCGTCATGGATCTGTAGAAGCATTCGAGCCTCAAGGCCTCGCCTCTGCAGCTCACCGTGCACGCCTATCATCGCTAGCTTCATAATATCGGCTGCACTACCCTGAATAGGGGCATTGATTGCGTTGCGCTCGGCAAGTCCACGAACTGTTCCGTTAGATGAATTTATATCGGCAAGGTAGCGCCTGCGACCAAATATAGTCTCAACATATCCCTTAGATTTAGCATCAGATATTGAGCTCTCCATATATCTCTTCACTCCACCATAAAGGGCAAAGTAGCCATCGATTAGCTCCCGTGCCTCGCCCCTCGGAATAGATAGCCTAGAGGCTAGACCAAAGGTCGAGATACCGTAGATAATACCAAAGTTAGCAGTCTTGGCCCTACGCCTCTGCTCGGAGGTTACCTCCTCGGGTGTCACCATAAATATCTTCGAGGCAGTAGCTGTGTGTATATCCTGCTCCTCGATAAATGCCTCACGCAGTGCCTCATCGCCACTTAGGTGCGCCATAATTCTTAGCTCAATCTGCGAGTAGTCCGCAGCAACTATCGCCCAATCCTCGCTCCTTGCCACAAATGCACGGCGAATATCACGCCCCATAGCCTCACGAATTGGGATATTCTGCAGATTTGGGTTCGATGAGCTCAGGCGACCCGTAGCCGTTGCAGCCTGATTAAAGGAGGTATGCACCCTCCCTGTCTTTGAGTTTATAAGCTCAGGGAGTGCCTCAACATAGGTCGACAACAACTTCTTGATACCTCGATACTCTAGTATCTGCTCCACTATTGGGTGGCGATCCTTTAGCGCCTCGAGTGTCGCCTCATCGGTCTTATATTGCCCCGTCTTGGTCTTCTTTGCCTTCTCATTAAGGGCTAACTTCTCAAAGAGTAGTTCACCTAACTGCTTTGGCGAGTTTATATTAATTGTCGCACTACCCGATAACTCTCTAATCTCTCTATCGATATCAGAAAGTCTTGCATTTAGCTTTACTGCCGCCTCAGAGAGTATATCCCTATCAATCTTCACACCCTCTCGCTCCATATCGCTAAGCACACGAATTAGCGGCTCTTCAATCTTTGCGTATAGCTCCTCTGCGCCACGCTCTTCTACCTTTGGCGAGAATATTTCGTATAGCGACAGAGTTATATCTGCATCCTCGGCCGCATAGTCTAGTATCTGATGTGCAGGAACTTGGCTCATTGAGAGTTGCTTCGCTCCACGACCTATCAGCTCTTCTATGGCAATAGGTTGATAACCAAGGAAGTTGCGTGCCATTATATCCATCGAATGCCTACCCTCGGCATCGAGCAGGTAGTGCAGTAGCATCGTATCCCTTAGCACGCCTTTGACCTTAATACCGTAGTTTGCAAGTACTCCTATATCGTACTTTAGGTTCTGCCCTATCTTCGCTACCTCTTCACTCTCAAATAGCGGACGTAGAACCTCTAGGAACTGCTCAATATTACCACCCTTAAGGGGTATCCAATATGCCTCAGTTGACTTCAACGAAATTGAGATGCCAACCAACTCGGCACTAAGGGTATCGAGTGAGGTGGTCTCAGTATCAAATGCCATCTTCTTAAGAGCCGTAGCAGCCTCAACTAGCGCTTGTAACTCCTCAGCACTCTCAATAGCTATATAGTTATGCTGTCGAGTTGATATGGTTTGGTAGTCGCTAGCTTCACTAAAGTTTCCAACGGTCGGAGTTTGAACCACCGTAACACCTCCATCTAGGTCAAATAGCGAGCCTTGGCTAGCCTCCTCTCTCTTCTGCTGACTATATGATGTTGGAGCAACTGGCGCAGAGCCATTACTCTCAATATTTATATGTATCTGCTCAGACTCTAACCTCTGGAGGAAGTATCTGAAGTTATGCTCCCTATATAGCGCACGTAGAGCCGTTACATCGGGGTTACAGATCTGTAGCTCCTCGGCATTAAACTCTATTGGCACCTCGCAACATATAGTGGCTAGTACCTTTGAGAGCTTCATATTCTCCTCTGAGTTCTCAATCTTCTCACGGGTCTTACCCTTAATCTGCTCAATATTATCTAAAATACCTTCGACAGAGCCAAACTCACGCAGGAGCTTTGCTGCTCCCTTCTCGCCAATACCTGCAACACCGGGGATATTATCTGCCGCATCGCCCGAGATTGCTAGTATATCGATAACTTGTCGAGGCTCTTCGATAGAGAACTGTTCACATATCTCCGCTGGCCCCCAAACCTCTACTCCTGCACCGCCCTTTGCTGGCTTATACATAAACGAACAGTTACTCACTAGCTGTCCATAGTCCTTATCAGGAGTTACCATATAGGTATCGAAAATACCACTCTGACAAGCCTTATGGCTCAGTGTCCCGATAACATCATCGGCCTCATAGCCCTCAACCTCGAGTATCGGAATACGCATAGCACGAAGTATATCCTTAATAATCGGAGTAGCAAGGATAATATCCTCGGGGGTAGCATCACGATTTGCCTTATAGGCATCAAAGAGTTTGTGTCTAAAGTTGCCGCCCTTAGGGTCAAATGCAACACCTAGATACTCTGGCGACTCTCTATCGAGAAGCTCATATAGGAACTTCACAAAGCCAAAGACTGCCGAAACGTTCTGCCCATCGGGGTTACGCATCGGCGAGGTAATAAAGGCATAGTGAAAGCGATATATTAGCGCATAGGCATCTATTAGAAATAGTTTCTTCTTCATATTCTCTCTTTAAATGGACACTGCCTCATTAGCAGTTATAATATAAATGATATACCAAAACCAGTGCTTACGTACATACGTGGAACAGTCTTAGTGGAGGTAGCTCTATAGTACTGGAAGTTGTCGGTTAGTAGGTAGTGGCAGTGGACATCGAGCTGTAGGTTAAGACGCCAAATTCGAAGTGATGCCCTAAAGCCTACATCCGTTGTAGCAAGGAAATTATGCTTAGCTATAATATCATCTGGTGATAGCCAAGACTCCTCTGTATTACCATCAATAAACCCCGGGCTTAAACCTGCATCCAACTCCAAATTAAATATCGGGAGCGAACTATAATTTGGCTCGAAAGAGTAGCTCTGTTGGTTATATGGATCTGCATCGTAGTATGGATAGACATCACTCTCTGTACTCTGCTCTGCTTTACGCTTATTAAATGGAATGCGGTAGACAAACTTTAACGGCAGAGAGTAGATTGCCTGAGAGCTAAAGAGCCCCCCTACATGAGTAATTCCAGCCCTATAGCCTACTCCACTACTATATGTTCGAGTATAGTCAATGGTAAGGTGCTGACTATCTACAAATAGCTCTGCATTTGCATACCTACCAGTGCTCAACGATAGATAACTAACTGGATTATTTAGGTTACCCTCTGAATTCTGAGCATTGACCATAGAGATAGAGCTCAATAGAAGTGCACAGATAGATATAAAGGTATTTTTCATATATAACTATTTAAAAATGGTTATGGGCGGTAGGTAACGTACGAATTCTCAGTCTCATAGAGCTTTAGTTCACTGAGTTTCACTCCCTCGGGTAGCCCCTTTGATATAAGTTCATAGAACTCAACTACCATATTCTCGCAGGTCGGTTGGTAATCAACCTCGATGATATTGCTCCACTGCTCCTTCATAGCCGCGACGAGCTCTTGGGGCACTGCTCCGCTCTTTAGCACTAGTGCGTGGTCATACCTATCCACAACAGCGCTATTCACTACCCTCTTTAGCTCCGAAAAGTCGATTACCATACCTAGCTTTGGACTAGAGGTATCTTGCTGTGGCTGACCCTCAATAGTCACAAAGAGTTTATAGGAGTGTCCGTGAATATGGCGACAGGCTCCATCGTATCCGCTAAGGGCGTGCGCCATCTCGAAGGTAAATTTACGTGTAAGTGCTAACATCTGCTGAAAAGTATCTTAGAATTTGTATGTCTCTTAAAAAAGCAGTAAATATATACTACCCTGCAAAGATAACGAAAAAAATCCATATATTTGTTCTTATGAATATAGTCGTTGAGTGCAAAAACATTATACATCGCTACGATAAACTAGAGGTTCTATCGGGCGTTGACCTATCTGTGGAGCGTGGTGAGGTGCTATCAATTGTAGGTAGCAGCGGAGCGGGAAAGAGCACACTGCTCCAAATCCTTGGAACTCTACTAACCCCCACCTCGGGCGAAGTATCTATAGGAGGCAGTGACCTTACAAAACTATCAGATAGTAAGTTATCTGCATTTAGGGCTAGCAACATTGGTTTTGTCTTTCAGGATCACCATCTACTCCCAGAGTTTACAGCCATAGAGAATATTACACTTGCCGCCACTATCGCAGGGCGCAAGGGGCGTGAGGTTACAAACGAGGCAATAAAGCTACTGGAAAGATTAGGATTAGAGCAGAGAGCGCACCATAAACCTTCGGCGCTATCTGGTGGCGAGAGGCAGAGAGTTGCAGTAGCCAGAGCGCTTATCAACCGCCCGATGGTGGTATTTGCCGATGAGCCTACTGGAAACCTCGATAGCGAGTCGAGAGCTAACCTTAACTCACTATTCCTAGAGCTTCGTGATGAGCTTAACCAAACCTTTGTAATTGTAACGCACGAGAGCGACCTTGCCGAGATGTGCGACAGAAAGATAACGATGCGAGATGGAAAGATTCTCTAACGATATGCCCAAAGAGGAGCTAAAGGAGCTACTCGAAGAGCTTACACTTAAGTACAACACCCCCGAATTTATAGAGTGTGACCCAATATCTATACCACACCAATTCGAGCGAAAGGAGGATAGAGAAATATCGGGACTACTCGTCTCGCTTATTGCGTGGGGCAACCGCACTATGATCCTAAGAAATGGAAACTCTATGGTGGAGCGTATGGATTTTTCTCCAATGGAGTTTTTACACTCGGCTACTCTGGGTGAGATTAAGCGTGCTAGCCGAGGTTTTGTACATAGAACCTTTAACGAAGATGATCTATACGAAACATTACGCCTACTTCAAATCTTTATGCAGAGACATCGCTCACTAGGCGATTTTTTTGAGAAAGAGTATAAAGAGAGTCAAGATATTAGAGTGGTACTATCGAAGTTCCGCAGTGAGTTATTTAGCTCTCTAGAGTTAGAGCGCACCACACGCCACATCTCATCTATCGACAAAGGATCTGCCTGCAAACGTCTATGTATGTATCTTCGTTGGATGGTTCGCCAAGATGGCAGAGGAGTAGATTTTGGGCTATGGAGTTCAATTCCACCATCGGCACTATATATCCCACTCGATGTACATAGCGCACGCCAAGGTAGAGCCCTCGGACTCTTAGAGCGTAAGGCAAATGACTGGCGAGCAGTCGAAGAGCTCACCACATCGCTACGTGCACTCGACCCACTCGACCCCGTAAAGTACGACTTCGCCCTATTCGGCGTTGGAGTTAATGGCTAGAGGGAAATAGCCTAAAAATTGGTACTCAATTTGTTTTTAACTACCTTTGTCACTAATATAAGAACTTTACTATGACAAAGATTCAACTTCAAATCATAAGAATCCGCCTTGCTATAACTATCTTTCTAATTAGTTCGATACTTATGGCGGTCTTTGCAGCGCTTTCTGTAATCGTTTCGATTATGGGGCTTGCGGCGCAATACGCAACCACCGACCAAATCACCGTAGGGGCAGTTATTGGCGTTACCATATTCTCGATACTATCCACGTCGCTACCAACGCTCGGTGTGCTAATTGGGCTATACCAATATTGGAGAGGAGTCTTACGCATCAGACCACATTTCGATAGGCGTGGACGTAGAGGTATTAGCTGCGTGGCTATCGGCACACTGCTATTTATGCTCTCTATCCTCTTCTACCTCCTTGTTATATTCCTACCTGCAAGTAAAACTATATACCTGCTTGCAATTCCAACGCTATCGATACTACTACAACTAATCGGATTTATTGCACTCTCGGGCTCTAACACCCTGAATGAGAAGGGACGTAGAGGCGCAAGGCAGCTATACGTCGCAACGCTATGCTTCTTCCTCTCGCCGCTATGTCTAGTAGTACCCGTAATCGGAGGCGCAGCTTGGCTGTTCCTATCGGTTGCCTACTTCTGGCTACTATATAGGGGCTGGGGCAAGGTTAGCTCTTCATTCTCACGCCGAGCAATCAAAGAGCGAGAAGAGGCTATAGAAGACGAGCAAAATGCGTAAAGAACACTTTACAACAAAGATATATAACATACAATCAACAAAATCACTATGAACGAAATTCAAAAATCAATCTCCTCTATTCGCCAAGGGCTATCTATCTACCTTGTATCTTCAATTATCGCAGCGATTATCGCAACTATCGTAATTATAGTGGGAATCTTCTCAGTATTAGCCTCAGTAGCTCAAACAGGCACTTTTAGCCTTACCTCTGTTCTAGGCACTGGCGCACTAGCATACCTATCTACTATTATCCCTGCTCTAGGTGTTATTGCAGGTCTATTTATCTACTGGGGTGGACTACGCAAGTTTCAACCAGCACTAGATGAAGTTGGACAGAGAGCCATCTCAAATGTTGCACTAGGCACACTACTCATCGCGTCGTCGAGCCTTCTTGGAATATTTGCCCTATTCCTACCTGAGATACTATCATCTATTGTATCAATAGCATCACTTGCGGGCTTCGTCCTTACGTTACTTGGCTATATGTCGCTAGAGCGTTCAACCTCGCTCAACAAGCTAGGGTTCGAGGGTGCTGGTCAACTCAAAACAGCAATGTACCTATCGCTAGGTTCAATTGTTGCTTATTTCATTCCATTTATAGGCCCTATAGCCACATTAGTACTTCAAATTATGTACTTTATCTACCTATTCCAAGGCTGGGATAAGATTAGCCGCTCATTCTCGGACAGCTATACTGAGTAGCGGCAGCTAATAATATACTAAATAAACAACCAAAGGGGGGTGGATATGATAAAGTAAGGCATATCCACCCCTTTGGTTATTTTAAGAGTAATATCGGTGAGATATTTGCTTTAAGTCAATTTGTACGCTATATTTGCAAATAAAAATTATTATGGATTTCACTATACTATTTGGGCTAGGAGTTGGGCTCTCGGCATTTCTGATCATTGGGTTATTTCACCCAGTTGTAATCAAGGCACACTACCATTGGGGAACAGGTTGCTGGTGGATATTTTTGTTGCTTGGGCTTATTGCTGGGGCACTATCTATCTACATATCTAACCAATTCTTCTCAGCTATTCTCGGAGTCTTTGCATTCTCATCTCTATGGACAATCAAGGAGCTATTTGAACAAGAGGGGCGAGTTGCTAGGGGTTGGTTCCCCGAGAACCCGAAGAGAGTAAAGAAATAAACAAGAGAGTCACTAAATAACAATAGGTCATAGTAGCATTGACTACTATGACCTATTATTTGCATTAAAGGCTACCCTACTTTACTTCAAGAATAACCCTTCTATATGATGTAAGTGATGGAGTGCCGCTATCGCTCACCTCACAGATTACGTGGATAGTATCACCACTCTTGGCATCCACTGGCACTCGAATGCCAACTGCATAGGAGATACCCGTAATTACCTCCACATCGCCTCTATAGCTACCCGACTCCTCCATTATCCACCAACTAAAGTTAAGGCCATCACCATCAGGATCGTAGCTCCTCTTTGCACTTAGCTCCACCATTCTTCCCGCCTTAACGCTCTTCTCTATTGGGGTATAGTCGCAATTTGATCCAATATAGATAACTGGATTAATATTACCCTCTCCATTCTCTGCCCAATCCATACGTGCCACAAAGTTATTGTACTGCGCATCGTAGAAGTGATCGAGATACTTTCTTGAGATATGGTATGCCTCTCCATGGCCATTAGTATATGCCATCGTTACACTATCACGTGTTAGGGCAAACTCATTATATCCGCCCCAACTAGCTTGGGTAGGGGTCATTGGGTCACTGAGTCCATTAGGAATAATATGTAAAAATGCAGGGGTATCGCCCTCAACCCCCCACTTGTACTTAGGGTACTGAGCTCCGAGGTGTCCCTTAGGTTGAATATCTCGTGCAAATGAGTCCCAATTCTCTCGTCCAGTATCATTTTGGTGTATCCAAGCGCACTCATCCCAAATAAATAGCATATCGTCCGAGAACTCCTCACGCAGCCAATATTGAGAACTAATATCGTAAGGGGTCCTTTGGTCACGGTCTTGATCGGTAATTGCGTATGTAGGCACCTTGGCAAGGAATTTCTTTAATTCATCCTCTGTACGACTATTCTTAACCTCCCAAATAGCCTGAGCTAGAGTATTAGCTCCACCCCATACTGTAATCCACAGCGGTCGTTCATCATCCTCATCCACTAGGCGAATAATCATTTCACTACCTGCCGAGCTATTATCTACGCCTATCTTATCGAGCCCCATAAAGCGGCTACCCCACACTGTCCTACCCCTTAGGTACTCAGCGCTAGGCCAATCCCCTATCCTCTGCGGAGTATTACAAGAGATTATCGCCCTTCCTCCACTTCGCTTACTTAGGTTAGGCAGATCCCTCTCGTAGGCATCGATAGCCCTATGGATAAGGCCAAAGAACTCATCTTCAACCTCCGAGGTAAGGCTCCACCCAGTAGTAAATATAATCGCCTCGATCTCGAAGAGGTCGGCGTGCGAGAGTAGGCGCACCAACGACTCACTATCGTCGGTCTCCCAAGTCGAAATATCGGTTAGCACCACCATACGTGGCTTAAGCGGACTCTTCGCCGCAGCCATAGCCACCACCCCTAGGAGCAGCACTACAGAGATAAGGATCTTTTTCATTGTGTT
>CAYJFH010000009.1:0-36866 GCA_964369485.1 uncultured Rikenellaceae bacterium
TATCGACCAGCTTCGCTATGTCATAAAAGAAACGATAGATAACTATTGTATAAATAAAGGAATAGATAGAGAATCAGCAAATAGTAAGAATGTTAATTTTGAAGAAATCATTAATGATGTAGCGAGACATTCAATAAGTCGTGCTATGCCTATAAGTATGGATATTTTACATCGTGAAATATCCCGTCAATTACCTCCATTTTAGCAAAGTCCTATGAATCTATCATTCAAAGAAGACCTTATAAGTCAATGATCCAATCATTTGAAAATAGCTGCCAAGATTTTTTCATCCCCATAGATGAAGAAGTAGCGAATTTCCATACTTACCTAAAGAGTATGGATAGAGCAATTCTGTCCGCTCGTTTTGGGGATGGAAAGAGTACTTTTCTGGGAAGATTTGCCGAGGAATATGGTAATGAATATGTCTTCTTTACCATATATCCACTGAACTATCAAATTGCCGAGAATCGAGATATTATGGAGTACATCAAGCGTGATTTGCTGATGCAAATGTTGTCGCACTATGAGTTCAGAGATGAGGATTGGGACTTCATCTCACTACTAGAGGGGTACTATCAAGAGAACAAGTCTAATATCCTTAAAGACATTATTGACTCCATACCCAATATAAATATTGCGGGTATAGGGACGGACATTATCAAGAAGCCACTGCTGAATTTGATTAAAAACGCACAGCAATTCAAAGAGTACAAAACCAAGAAGAAAGCAGAGTCTGAGACTAAAAAAGCCCGAAAATTCTTTGAAGCATTCAATGAGTATAAAGGTTCGATATATGAGTTTGATACTATAAGCCAACTTATCTGTCGAATAGTTCAACAGATAAAAACCACCGAAAAGAAGAATGTAGTTTTAGTTGTGGAGGATCTCGACCGTGTAGATCCAGCGCACATCTTTAGGATTCTAAACATCCTTTCTGCGCATATCGAACGTAACAGCCCTGGGCTAATAGAGTGGAATGCAACTAAAGGAAGTAACAAATTTGACTTTGACAAAATACTTCTCGTGTGCGACTTTGAAAACATCGAGCAAATTTACCATCACTTCTATGGCTGCAAGGCTGATTTTAAGGGATATATATCGAAATTTTCGTCAATAGCTCCATTCAACTACTCTCTGCGACATAAATATTCCGAATATTTAGCTAAGCTATTTGACATTCAATTTCAACGATACTCGAGATTGCTGGAAGTGCTGACCGACACCATCATAAATAAAAAATCTAAAGATGAAAGATATAATAGCCTTAGATTCTTTAATGATAACATTGGCAAGTATCTAATTCTTGATAAAACAATAGAATTCGAAGAGCATAGACACAATCTAAGGGATAATAATCTTTTAAAGCTACTATGTATCCTAAAGATGTTTAACATTGAATTCGATACATTTTGCGAAATCGCTATCGATAGCTTAAAAGACGAATTTATAAACTTCATTGGCGTAAGTTGGCTTATTGAGGTTGATCCAAACCTAAAATTGGAGTGTGATTTCAAACACTATAAAATATCTACGCACAAAAAACAGTGGAGCAATACTTACACTACACCCTTACATGTATTATTAAATAAAGATGACAGTATCTTTAATATTGAATTTGACAGCAGTATTGTTCTTCAAAACCTCAACGGATCGCGTATTATAGATACACTTCCTAAAATTGCTCAAGAGCTAGAAAAATACATTATAAAATAGATCGTACTTAAGATCTGCAAAGCAATAAACAGATATAGACCTATGACCCTATCATTCAAAGAAGACCATATAAGCCAAATTCCAGCACTGATGATGCTGGAAAAGTTGGGATATACATACCTAACTCCTACCGAAGCGCTAGAGCTTAGAGGAAATAACACTGCAAATGTAATACTCGAACCGATACTAAGAAAGCAACTAGAGAAGATAAACGTTGCGCAGGTTAGTTCGACTCGCACTACACTATTCTCAACTCAAAATATTACTCTGGGAATTGAGGCTCTGAGTAAGATACCACTTAGCGAAGGGCTACTAACGGCATCACAAAGCGCTTATGACCTACTAACAGCAGGAAAGAGCCTAGAGCAAAGTGTAGACGGTGACAAAAAATCCTTTACTCTTCAGTATATTGACTGGCAAGAACCAACAAATAACGTATATCACGTAACTGAGGAGTTTGCAGTAGCTAGAAATGGTATGAGTGAGACATATAGACCTGACATAGTTCTATTTGTAAACGGAATACCCCTATGTGTAATTGAGTGTAAAAGGCCTGATATAAAGGGATCAATTAAGCAAGCAATTTCGCAACACCTCAGAAACCAAATGAGTGATGGGATACAACCACTATATATGTACTCTGCCTTACTCCTCTCAATAGCAACACAATCGGCTAGCTATGCAACCACTGCAACACCCGAAAAGTTCTGGGCAAAGTGGAGCAATCAATTCACCTCTAAGGTTGAAGAAAACAACTACAAAGTAGAGCTATCCAAGTTTGTCAATCGAAAGCTAATTAATAATAAGCTTTTTAGCGAACGCTATGCCTATGTGCGCAGACACTTCGAAGAACTATACTCAGCCACCATTATACCATCACAGCAAGATGAGTACCTCTACTCACTATGTCGACCAAAGATGCTGCTAGATCTGATCTATAGCTTTACCCTCTACGATAACGGCACAAAGAAACTTGCTAGATACCAACAATACTTCGCAGTACAAAAGACTATGGAGCGTGTGCGCAATATCCAAGGCGGGAAACGCAACGGAGGTGTAATTTGGCATACACAAGGTAGTGGCAAATCGCTAACTATGGTACTTATTGCCCAAGCAATAGTAATGGATCAAAGTATCCGTAACCCTAAAATCATACTTGTCACCGATAGAACTGACCTAGACCAACAGATTACATCCACTTTCTATAAATGTGGTGTGAGTGTTAAAAATGCAAAGACTGGCAGTCAACTCATTGATCTACTAAATAGCAAAGGCGATGAAGTAATAACAACGATAATCAATAAATTTGAATCCGCAGTAAAAGGCATTAAGTCACCGTTAACTGACCCTAATATATTCGTACTGATCGATGAAGGACATCGCTCGCAATATGGGGAGATGGGAATTAAAATGCAACGAACCCTGCCAAACGCTTGCTTTATAGCAATGACAGGAACTCCACTTATGAAGAAAGACAAGAGTACGGCACAGAAGTTTGGTGGCCTTATTCGTCCAATTTACACTGTTGATAAGGCAGTAGAAGATGGAGCGGTCGTGCCCCTACTGTATGAAGGAAGATTAGTTCCGCAAATAGTGCACGGGGATTCCATAGATCGCTACTTTGATAAAATATGCCACCATCTAAGCGATGAACAGACGGCAGATATGAAACGAAAATTCTCCCGAGCTGATCAAATAAGCCAAGGAGAACAGCGAATATATGCTATCGCTTGGGATATATCTCAACACTTCAAAGACAACTGGCAAAAAATAAACGATCAAGATGGAACAAACTTTAAAGCTCAATTAGTTGCACCAAGAAAGTGGGTTGCTATTCTATATAAAAAATACCTAGACGACATAGGGATAGTATCATCAGAAGTGCTCATCACCTCACCTGATACACGTGAAGGAGAGGAAGATGCTTTTGGTGAACGCTCTTCCATCGAAATGCAATTCTGGAATAAAATGATGGATGAGCATGGTACGCCTAAACGATATGAGACCAACATTATCAATAGATTTAAAAATAGCGATAAACCCGAAATTATCATTGTTGTAGATAAGCTCCTCACTGGGTTTGATGAGCCTAAAAACACCGTGCTATACCTCGATAGAAAGCTAAAAGAGCATACCCTTTTACAGGCTATTGCAAGGGTAAACAGAGTATGCGAAGGTAAAGACTATGGCTTTATTATTGATTATTATGGCGTATTATCAGAGTTAAAATCAGCTCTCGAGATTTACTCAGATGCAGATTTTAATACCGAAGATGTTGAAGGTACATTTACTGATATATCTGAGGTTATTAAGCAATTGCCTCAAATCCACTCTGAGCTATGGGCAATTTTCAATGGCGTGAGTAATAAGGGCGACTTAGAGGCATACAGCAATTATCTGAGACGTATAGATATACGAGAAGTGTTCTATGAAAAATTAACAGCTTTTGCACGTATATTGAAACTTGCTCTCTCGTCCATAGATTTCTATAAAAACACTTCTACAAAGGATATTGACAGGTATAAAAGTGACCTTAAGATATTTTTAAAGTTACGAAGTGCCGTGCAAGAGAGGTACTCTGATACTGTAGACTATAAACAATATGAAGGGCAAATTCAAAAGCTGATTAATACTCACATTGAGAGTGGTGAAATTGAGATTATCACACAAAGTGTGAATATATTTGATAAGGAGAAATTTGCTGAAGAGTTAGAACGTGCTGGGAGTGTCGTTGCAAAGGCAGATACCATTGCCTCGCGCACAGCAAAATACATTACTGAGAATATCGAAACTGACCCTGTTTTCTTTAAAAAATTCTCAGATATGTTAAAAGAGACGATAGATGCCTATGAACAAGGTCGTATAACTGAACTAGAATATCTAAGTAGTGTAAACGAAATCAAAGAGAAAGTATTAAATCATACAGATGGAGATATACCACAAGAATTAGAGAATAGCAATGCAGCGAAAGCATTTTATGGACTTTGTTACGAAGTTTACAAAAGTCTGTACAGCGAAGGGTGTGATTTAAATCTTATGACAATAGCCATGAATAGTGCACTAGAGATTGATAGTATAATTCGCTCATTAGTTTTTGATAATGATAATATTGTGATTGACTGGAGCAATAAGGGTGAACTTATAGGAGAGATTAAACGTACGATAGATGATTATCTCTTTGATGTTGTAAAGCGCAAGGAGAAAGTTCAGCTAACTTCAACTGAGATGGATAGTATTATTGATAGATCGGTAGAGGTTGCTAAAAAATGGTATAGATAATGAATCAAGCCACTATACTATGGGGTGATAGCGTAATAAATTACACTATCAAATATTCTGATCGTAAGACATTAGGTATTATGGTCAAACCAAACTGCACTGTAGAGGTCAAAGCGCCATTTAATACCGATCTGCAAATCATTAGTAACAAAGTATTAAAGAGGGCTATGTGGATCATCAAACAACAGAAGTACTTTAGTTCTTTTGGTGATGCTATACCCCAGAGAAAATATATAAGTGGTGAATCCCACTACTATTTAGGAAGACAATACCTTCTTAGAGTTGAAATAGGCAAACCAAATTCGATCAAATACAAAGGAAGGTACTTTGAGGTCATTTGCTCTACTAAGTCAAAGGCAAAGGATTTGATGAAGGGCTGGTATAGAGAGCGTGCTAAGATTAAATTCGCAGAGATTGCCGAGCCTATTATCTCACGATTTGAGAGATACGGGGTAAAGCCATCGTCAATCTATATTCAGGAAATGAATAATCGTTGGGGTAGTTGCACACTTGCAGGTAAAGTTATTTTGAATACAGATTTAATAAAAATGCCTAAGCCGTGTATTGAATACGTAATTACGCATGAGCTATGCCACCTAATACATCGCAACCACACCAAAGCTTTCTTTGAACTATTAGAGTCGGAGATGCCAGATTGGATTAGGTGGAAAGAGAAATTAGAGAGGTTTTCTTTTTAGAATTAATTCAATTATCGCAAAACTCAGTGAGATCAAAATTATTAACTACATTTCATTATAAGTAAGACTCGATTACTTGTGGGGAAGGGGTGGAGAAAAGGGCAAATAAAAACTCGGTAATATTCTAATAATCAGAATATTACCGAGTTAAGTGGTACCCAGAGCCGGGATCGAACCGGCACGGATTGCTCCATTGGTGTTTGAGACCAACGCGTCTACCAATTCCGCCATCTGGGCTTTCTGTGATCTTTCCTTAATGGTAGTGGGTATAGCACTAAACGGTATCTGTACCCTAAGGAAGAAACAAAGATATATATTTTTTCGCTCAAAAAAAAACGCATAGGCGCATTTGCTTAGATAAAACTAATATTCTTTAGACTGCACTCACTATGTGAGTACCTTGACATCATAAAAGAGGGGCTTAGGAGGTGGGAGTACTAGTCATTTTTCAGTAGAGCTGTGAAAGGAGTACGAAGAGGCGAGAGTATGAAGAGGCGATAGTATGAGGAAGTGAGAGTATAACGAAGTCAAAACACCCCTATTAAAGATAGGAAAAGATGATATTAATATAGTTTATACTTACCACTATACAGTGATGAATATAAGGGCCTTAATATTATAATAGCCTCCATTTCACTTAAGTATATCAAAAGGTATGTACTTGGTGTAAAAAACAAGTAGCACAACGAATAGATCGCTGTGCTACTGTCTAATAAATATGACCCTTGGCCTTCTTGTGCCTTAGAGCACTATTACGTCTTTATAAAGTACTGCTACATCTTTAACTTCTCCGAAACTTCCAAGCTCGGAAGAGAGCTGAAATAGTAGTATAGATTACTCTAGCGTTCTTGTTATTTCTTCTTTGAGGCATATTGATCCATCACCTCCATTACGTCGGTCTTCATTGTCTCGAAGCGTGCTTTGCTCTCCTCCTTGATTGGAGTTGTTGGAGTCGATGGGATCTTAGTTGGATTGATATACTTGCCATCCTTCTTCACGCCATAGTGAAGGTGAGGGCCCGTACTTTGGCCAGTATTACCCACATAAGCGATTAGATCGCCCTGTTTAACCCTTTGCCCCACCTTGACATCTGCAAAGCGGCTAAGGTGCAAATATAGCGTCTCTAGACCGTGGGCGTGCTTAATTTTTAGCACATTACCGCCACCACGCTCCCAATACCTTGCAGTTACCGTACCATCGGCCACTGCATAGATCCTTGTTCCCGTTGGCGCAGCGTAGTCAATACCATTGTGTTGCTTACGGTAGCCTCTGATTGGGTGGATACGTGAGCCAAAGTTCGAGCTCACACGTGCCGAGAATTTAAGTGGTGATTGCAGGAAGTTCTTTCTAAGGTTCTTGCCCTTATCATCCCAATAGCCTAGCTCTTCGCCCTGCTCAAATCGGATTGCGAGGTAAGGCATATCTTGGTGGATAAACTCAGCGCCATATATCTTACCGATTCCGACTCTAAGGGTATCGATATAGTGCTCCTCATATAGAACTCTAAATCTATCGCCCTTGCGAAGTGAGTAGAAGTCAATAGACCACTTAAATATCTCATCGAGGCGCTCGGCAAGCATAGGGCTTAATCCCTCCTTGTATATCGTTGCGTATAGCGACGACTCAATCACGCCCTCCGAGTAGCACTCCTCTACTGTCACCTTCTTCTTTCCAGCCTTTACGAATCGCTCTTGGCCAGTTGCAAATATTATATACTCTGAGCTATTAACCTCATAGATTAGGTACTCTAGCACTGGATCGACTGCGGGGTCATCCGATTCGGAGATAATAGCAGTGTAGTTGTTCCCTACTCTGATATTTCTAAGGTCAAATACACCCTCGCACATCGGCACTAGTTCATTAACTACTGCAATATTTACATTAAACTTATCATTTAGGAGCTTGCCGAAGGTTTGACCACTCTCGATCTCGCCGCTACGGATAACACACCCCGTGATAGGTAGCCCATATAGGAACTTTCCGTTATTCTTAAAGATTAGCTTTTCAAGGTAGTTTGCACCAGTGATTGGCTCTTGAAGAGCACCTGAACGGAGAGTCGTACCCTTCGATGCGCTCTGTTCTGCCCTCTGCTCCTCTTCAAATGGATCTTCAACGCCTATTACCTCTTCATAGAGCACTGAATCTTGCCCCATAAATTGGTCTGCTGCCACTGCACTACTCTCTACACTCTGCCCTGCAGGTGACGAGCAACTACGAGCAAGTAGTACTATACCTAGTACTACATTAACCATAATAAGTGCCGATAGTACTAGCACTAGCTTTCCTTGACGTGAGAATCTCTTAGCCATAACTTCTTTGATATACTATTTTTTTGTATTTTTCTTAATCTTTAGAGGATCGAAACCTTGACCATACACGCTAGAGACCGCTGCAGATGTGATAAAGGCATCTGGATCAACCTCCTTGATGATATGGTAGATATTGCTATGTTCAGCTTTACGACATACGATACTAACGATCTTCTGAGGAGCTCCCGAAAAACCACCCTCGCCGTGAAGATAGGTAACGCCACGATTTGCCTCCTCGATGATTCTATCACCAATCTCCTTGTACTTAGGAGAGAATACCATAATCTGTGAGGATTGGCGGCTACCAGATATAACCATATCGATAGTATAGCCCACCGAGGCAATACAGACAATACCGTATATAGCTGGCTTTAGATCGCCCTTAAATACAAATAGCGAACAGGCAATAATAACGACATCACACGCCATAATAATCTTACCGAATGAGATATTACGGTACTTATTCACTATCATTGCGATGATATCGGTACCACCTGTACTACCGCCCTGCATAAAGCAGATACCCACACCTAGACCACAGAGCACACCACCAATTATTACCATAAGTAGTTGGTCGCCATCAGTGGCACTAAGTCCTGTGAAGTTCTCAGGAATGATTATCGCAAAGACATTCATCAGCAGTGAGGTCACAAGGATACCGTACACAGTCTTAACACCAAACTTAGGCCCAATGGTCAGAAGACCGAATACAAGCAGAACTAAGTTCACGAGGAAGTAGAGCGTACCGACAGATAGGAAGCCCGAAGGTTCGCCTAGTCCGAAGTAGATTAGCGATGAGATACCACCAGCACCGCCCGGCACTGTATTTGCCTTGATTAGGAAGGTGGTAAATGAAAACGCATAGATAGCAAGTCCAAAGGTAATGATGATATACTCTTTGAAAAATTTCTTTAGTTTTTGGTTTGAAGTCTGTTCCACTACGAAAAAAGATATTATTATATTACAATATTGATAATCTTACCCGGAACGAAGATAACCTTCTTAGGGCTCTTGCCTTCGGTGTATTTTAGTGTCTGTTCGTCACCTAAGACTGCCTCTTGGATCTCTGCAGCAGTAGCATCTGCAGCAAATAGGCGAGTAAAACGCATCTTACCGTTGATAGATACTGGATACTCGATTTCACTCTCCTTTAGATACTTTTCATCATAAGTTGGGTAGTCAACTAGACATACAGATGACTCACCACCTAGCTTAGAGTATAGCTCCTCGCAGATATGTGGCGCAAATGGACTAAGTAGCACTACAAAGTCGCGAATCACTGCCTTCGAGGTGGTCTTAAGGGTTGTGAAGTCATTTATTGCAATCATAAATGCACTAACCGCAGTATTGAACGAGAAGTGCTCGATATCTTCGCTCACCTTCTTAATCGCCTTGTGTAGTGCCTTTAGATCGCCATCGGTTGGTTCAACATCTGCTGCACCCTCGGCTAGTCTCCAAACTCTACGAAGGAACTTATATACACCATCGATACCCTTTGTATCCCACGGTTTGCTCTGCTCTAGTGGCCCTAGGAACATCTCGTACATTCTAAGTGTATCAGCACCATACTCATCGACGATAATATCAGGGTTTACTACATTGAACATCGATTTACTCATCTTTTCAACTGCCCAACCACAGATATACTTGCCGTCCTCTAGGACAAACTCAGCATCTGAGTACTCTGGTAGCCAATTCTTAAATGCTTCGGTATCTAGCACATCGCCACGAACGATATTAACATCTACGTGAAGCTCCTGAGTATCATATTCGCCCCTTAGGCCAAGGCTAACGAATTTGTTAGTACCCTTAACTCTATATACGAAGTTCGAGCGACCTTGGATCATACCTTGGTTCACAAGTTGTTTGAATGGCTCTGGATCGCATACCTCGCCGATATCGAATAGGAAGAAGTTCCAGAATCTCGAGTATATCAAGTGACCAGTAGCGTGCTCAATACCTCCTAGGTAGAGGTCAACTGATTTCCAATACTCATTTGCCTCCTTGCCTACAAGTGCCTCAGAGTTATTTGGATCCATATAGCGCAGGTAGTATGCAGATGAGCCTGCAAAGCCCGGCATAGTAGAGGTCTCAAACTCCCAACCCTCAACACGTGCAAGTGGTGGTTCACCCTCGGCAGTTGGCGAGAAGTCCTCGATATTTGGAAGTTCAATTGGTAGGCTCTCATAGCTTACTGGCACTGGCGTACCCTCGCTATCAAATCGCATTGGGAATGGTTCACCCCAATATCTTTGACGGCTAAAGATAGCATCACGAAGACGGTAGTTAACCTTACGCTCACCGATACCACGGCTCTCAATCTCAGATAGAACCTTTACAATAGCATCCTTAACGTCAAGTCCTGAAAGGAAATCTGAGTTAATAAGTGCTCCGCTCTTAGCATCATAGCTAGACTCCGATACATCGCAGTCGATAATCGGGATTATAGGAAGGTCGAAGTGGCGTGCAAATGCGTAGTCACGGCTATCGTGCGCAGGAACTGCCATAATAGCACCCGTTCCATAGCCCGAGAGTACATAGTCGCTGATATAGATAGGAATCTTAACGCCACTGAATGGATTAAGGGCGTATGAGCCTGTAAAGCAACCACTAACACGCTTAGTGTCAGCAATACGCTCTCTCTCAGAGCGCTTCTTAGTGGCATCGATATATGCCTCGATTTGCTCACGCTGAGGCTCTGTTGTAAGTTCAGACACAAGTGCGTGCTCTGGTGCAAGTACCATAAATGTAACTCCAAAGATGGTATCCGGGCGAGTTGTAAAGACCTCGATATTTTCACCACCATCGGTCTTAAAGTGCATAGACGCACCCTCAGATCTACCGATCCAACCCCTCTGAATCTCCTTTAGTGACTCGCTCCAATTTAGGTTATCAAGTCCCTTTTGTAGCTTTTCGGCATAGGCAGTCACACGAAGTAACCACTGCTTCATTGGACGCTGCTCTACTGGGTGGCCTCCACGTACTGATAGTCCATCCTTTACCTCATCATTTGCAAGAACGGTGCCTAGGGCATCGCACCAATTCACAAGCGTTGTGGCTTGGTATGCTAGGCGGTAGTCACGGTGTAAAATCTCCTCTAGCTCTCTTGTGCTTAGCTCTGCCCACTCTGGGTGCTTTGCGATAAGTTCCGAGATTGGGCGTGCAGATCCACTCTCCTGACAGTAGTAGTGGTCGTACATCTTAAGGAATGCCCACTGTGTCCACTTATAGTAAGCAGGGTCACAGGTGCGCACTTCACGGCTCCAGTCGTAGCTAAAGCCAATCTTATCTAACTGCTCACGGTAACGAGCAATATTCTTTTCGGTTGTAACGGCAGGGTGCTGACCAGTCTGGATAGCGTACTGCTCTGCTGGTAGACCAAAGGCATCGTAACCCATTGGGTGTAGGACATTAAAGCCCTTTGAACGCTTATATCTAGAGTATATATCCGATGCAATATAGCCCAGTGGGTGACCCACGTGAAGACCTGCTCCCGATGGATATGGGAACATATCAAGGACATAAAACTTTGGGCGGGTGTGGTCTATCTCTACCTTATATAGGTTCTCTTCTCTCCACTTTGCTTGCCACTTCTTCTCAATTTCATTAAAGTTGTATTCCACAGCTTATTTTAGTTTTTAGATGTATCTTTACTTGTTAATATCTCATTGTACTTTGCCTCGTCCTCAAGTACAGCAATAGCCTCCTTAACGGCAGGGTCAATTGTAAGTGAGTGCTCAATAGAGGCGCTCTCGTAGTGCATACGTGTAAGGATTGCACTCGATAGTAGCTCCTTAATATCTTCTTTAGATGCCTCTAGCTCTGTCGCTTTATCATCTTTGATCTTTGCGGCAATAGCATCTAGCTCCTCGATGATTCTCTCATCGTACTTCTCTCTCTTTGCTGCATCTCGTAGTTCACCGAGTTTTACAGAGCTTAGCGACTCATACTCAATGGTCTTATCCTCCATAAAGTCACAGAACTCCTTATAAATCTTATCTGTAAGTTCAAAGTCCTCTTTAGCTATCGAGTTATGCGCTGCATATATATTGGCAAAGTCATCGATAAAGCCATATGCTAGGACAATAGCTGCAAACTTACTTAGGTAGACATCCTCTAGCTTAATATCTGGCATAATACCACCACCATCGAATACCTTTCGTCCATTCTTTGTTGTAAACTCTTGGATCAGCGTGTCGGGAATATGCCCCACTGAGCCATCATCACGGCGATGGGTATAGTCAAGGGCTTGGATACATCTGCCCGAAGGGGTGTAGTACTTAGCCGTTGTCATCTTAAGGATTCCCCCATCAGGTACGTCACGAGTAGATTGAACCAGCCCCTTACCGAAGCTACGATTACCGATAATCACTGCCCTGTCGAGGTCTTGGAATGCACCTGCTACGATCTCCGATGCCGATGCCGATACTCTACTCATAAGCACAACCATTGGTATCTCAAGGTCTAGGGGAGCATAACGAGTCTTATAGGTGGAGTTCATCTCCTTTACTTTGCCTCGCATCTCTAGCACCTCTTCGCCCTTAGGGGTAAACATTCCGATAATATCGATCGCCTCGCCAACGATACCTCCTCCGTTAGACCTTAGGTCTAATATAAGTCCTTTAAGTTTACCGCCCTTAATGAGGCTCTGATATGCACTCTTCACCTCCTGCGCTCCACCCGCTGTAAAGTTATCGAAGCGAATATAACCAATAGAATCACCGACTATGCCGTAGTACGGAACACCCGGAATTACGATCTTCTGACGTGTAATATCTACAGTGACAGTGGTTGTGGTATCCTTTATTGGGCGATACTTCAGCGTAAAGGTTGTATTTGGATCACCCTTTAGCATCGAACTCACCTTTGCCGAGCCTAGATCCTCTAGCGATACACCATCTATCTCCAGAAGTCTATCCCCAGCCTTTAGCCCCGCTAGGTCTGACGGAGTGCCAAAATAAGGCTCCGAAATCTCAACCCACTCGCCCCTCTGACGAATAAGAGCCCCTACCCCACCGTACTTACCAGTGGTAGCAAACTCAAAGTCACTAAGACCATCCTTTGGAATATACTCAGTGTATGGATCTAATTTCGATAGCATCCCGAACATCGCATCATTTACGAGTTTGGTGGGGTTGACTGTATCTACATAGAACAGATTTGCATTAGAGTAGATAGATAACATCACCTCCATACCCTGTGCAGCCTCAAGTTCACGGCTCTGAGTTTCACCTCTCTGAGCTGACGCAGAAAGGCTCAAAGCTAAGATAGCTACAATAAAAATTCTCTTTATCATCACCTCTAATTTCTTTTTCTTTAGTTCTTAAAATATGGGGCTCACGAAGAGCTCCTACTTCACAAAAAAAGTGTGAGTGCACTTACGATACAAATGTACCGATGCGGAACGATGCCTTTACAACCTCACGGCGTGGGCCACGCATAGTAGAGATACCATCGTCGCTGTTGTCAATTGTAATTGCATCCTCGCCAAGTAGCATAAGTGAGCGTAGCTTACCCTCTACTCTAAAGGTCATAATATCGTCCTTATCCTCAACTAGACGGTAGCCACACTTCGCCATAACATTAACTACCTCGTCCTTGCGCTTAGTTGCATTACAAGTTAGTAGCTTTGAGCTATAACCCATAAATGGGTGTAGAAGCGAGAAGAATAGTAGCGCAGCGCCAAGCCATAGGCCACGGTCGCTTAGAATTGCTATAAAGTCAACATTCTTATTAAATTGTGACATCAATAGGTAGATAGCTGACGCTAATAGTGCAAGGTAGATCGCGTACTTTACGACACGACGAATGTAAGTTACTGGGTTCATCTTTTGTTTTTATCTCTTTGTGGTTAATAGTTCTTCTGCTTGGATGCGTGCTGCATCTGTAATAGTTGCTCCCGAGAGCATTGCGGCTATGCGCTCTACTCGCTCCTCTGGGTTCAACCTCCTTATATGTGTTCCGCTATCCTTATATACCTCGTAGTGGTCATTGCCCTTGGCGGCAACTTGCGGAAGGTGGGTAATATTTATCACCTGCATCGAGCTACTCATCCCCTCTATAATCTCTCCCATAGCATCGGCGACTGCGCCCGACACACCTGTGTCTATCTCATCGAAAATAACTGTCGGCAACTTCATCTCCCTTGCCACAAGGTTCTTAATCGATAACATTAATCTCGACATCTCACCGCCACTAGCCACCGCACCAATTGGTTGGAGTTCGCTACGCTCGTTCGCGGAGAATAGGAACTCGATAGTATCTAGTCCGCCTTGAGATAGCTCCTCCTTTGCTCTAAGTTCGACCTTGAAGTTCGGGTGCTTAATCCCTAGGCTCCTGAGTGATTGCACTACGAACTTTTCGATCCTAGGTAGCGCCAAACTCCTCTGTTTAGTTAGCTTTATAGCCTTAGCGAATGCCTCCTTTTGTAGCTCTTCTGCCTCGGCTCTAAGTGCCTCGATATCCTCATCACCACTCTCAATAGCCGATAACTTTGATTGAAAGTCTGCAAGAACTTCGCTAAGCTCATCGCCCGAGGAGCACTTATGCTTCTTACATAGTGAGTAGATAGTATCTAGCCTACTGTTAATTGACTCTAGCAGCCTTGGGTCGGCCTCAATGCTCGAGGCTCTATCCTCTAGCTCTTGGGCAATATCCTGAAGTTCGATATAGCAACTGCCTAGCCTCGACTCTAACTCCTCAGATGCACTATGTTTGCCAATAATTCTGCCAATGGTGCTCTGCGCAATCTTTAGCGTAGTGAGTACTCCACCATTCTCGTCACCGAGTAGTTGGGCTGCCGATGCAAAGCTAATTGAGACCTCCTCGGCGTGGGTCAGATCGCTCTGTTGGCTCTCCAGTTCGCTCTGCTCACCTATCTTAATTGCCGCCTCCGATAGTTGCTCGACCTGAAAGGTAATATAGTCTAGTTGTGCTGCCACTTCACTCTGCTCTTTGAGTTTCAGCTCAATTTGCTCACGAAGTTTAATTAGCTTAAAGTAGGAATTTTGATAGTTCTCAAGTAGCCTCTCACTGCCTGCGACTGCATCGACTATCTTACACTGAAATTCACCCCTACCGAGTAGTAGAGTTTGGTGTTGTGAATGGATATCAATGAGTTGGTCGCTAATGGCCTTTAGCGTAGGGAGTGTCACGGGGCAATCTGCCACAAAGGCTCTACTCTTACCCGTAGATTGCACAACTCTACGAATTGCCACCTCGCTCTGATAGTCTAAATCTAGCTCCTTGAAGAGTGGTTCAAGTCCATATCCATCAATTGAGAATATACCCTCGACCACACACCTATCTGCACCGCTTAGAATTGCGCTGCTATCTGCCCTAGCACCACTAAGCAATCCAAGTGCGCCAAGTAGTATAGACTTACCCGCCCCTGTCTCGCCCGTAATAGTATTAAGCGAGGGGCTAAGCTCTATATCGAGGCTCTCGATAATTGCATAGTTTTCAATATGTAGGTGCCTTAACATCCCTAATTTATCTTTTGAGATATGTAGTCCACAATATCACGAGCAACATCAATCTTGCTCTTTAGCTCATACTCTGTTGAGCTGGTACTATCCATAATAGTAACCTTATTGGTATCGTGGCCAAAGCCTGCGCCCTGATCACATAGTGAGTTTAGGACAATTGCATCTAAGTTCTTAGCCTCCAACTTCTTCTTTGCATTAGAGAACTCATTGTCAGTCTCTAGGGCAAAGCCTACAGTAAATTGTCCCTCACGCTTTTCACTACATAGGGTCGCTGCTATATCTGCTGTTGGGGTCAGTTCAAGGGTCATAGATGCGCCCTTGTCACTCTTAATCTTTCTCTGCGCTGGATTCTCGACGCTATAGTCCGCAACTGCAGCTGCAAAGATTGCAGCGTCGCACTTTGGGAACTCCTCTTGGGCAAGTTCTAACATCTGCGCTGCGCTATATTGCCCTGCAATAAGTACAACTTCGGCTCCCCTGCTCTCTAGCTCCGAGGCAATTGCACGCCCCATCTTACCTGTCGAGAAGTTTGAGATATAACGCACAGCATCTATCTTCTCGATAGTCGCTCCCGCGGTAACCATCACCCTTTTGCCCTTAAAGTCCTGCTCCCTGCCACTAAGGAACTTAGCGCAGACAACCTCGGCTATCCTCTCGGGCTCCTCCATTCTACCCTTACCGCTAAGACCGCTAGCAAGGAATCCCGCTGCTGGCTCAACGATAGTTACTCCATCAGCCCTTAGCTGCTCGATATTACGCCCCGTTGCTCTGTGTGCCCACATATCTAGGTCCATTGCTGGAGCTACCACCACTGGGCAGCGAGCCGAGAGGTAGGTGCACATCAACAGATTATCGGCAATACCCGATACCATCTTAGCTATCGAATTTGCCGTTGCTGGTGCAATAACCATTACATCCGCCCACTCTCCTAGTGAGATATGGGAATTCCAGCGACCATCCTCAGGCGAAAAGCCATCGACACAGATAGGATTCTGTGAGAGAGTCGCTAGGGTAAGTGGTGTAATAAAGTCCTTTGCAGCTGGGGTCATAACAACCCTTACGCTATGACCTCGCTTTACAAATTCACGAATTAGCGTAGCCGACTTATAGGCAGCAATACCTGCCGTTACCCCAAGCAGTACATTCATAAGGCTCTAGGAAGGAGTTTTTAAAATTTATAACGAAAAATCTACCTCATCCTCAAGGAACTCTTGAGTCGCAACTAGTGTCGCCTTTGGTTGACGCTCGTAGTGCTTAGAGATCTCGATCTGCTCACGGTTCTCGAATGTCTCCTCAAGGTTATCGCTAGTACCTGCAAACTCAGCTAGTTTAGAGCTAAGCTCCTCCTTAGTATCCCTAGAGATTTGGTTTGCACGTCTTGAGATAATAGCTACCGATTCGTAGATGTTACCAGTTGGTGCATCTAGTTCAGAGATAGTACGAGTGATTGTGTTTGATGGTGCTTTTTTAGTTGTCATTGATCTTTTAACTATATTTAAATATAAAGTACTTTTATTCTGTTTTTTTTGGGGGGGAGGTATAGTTTAGTAGTTTACTTAACCTCTTCACGCAGCTCCTCTACTTGGCCTTCGAGGTCGCTGGCCTCTTGCTTAGCTGCTTCCTTTGCCGCTTTTTCCTTCTCCTTTAGCTCTTTAGCCTTCTTCTTTTCGCTCTGGCGCAGGATCTTCTCCTCTTCACGTGCCTTCTTACTCTCAACAGATACGATCTCACGTTGAGCCTTTATCTTCTTGCGAGCCTCTGCTCTACCTGCTAGTGTGCGTGCCTCGAATAGTTCATCCTTAGCTTCCTCGATAGCCTTCTGGGCATCTGCAACCTTAGTTGCACTAGTCTCGATAGCCTGTGCTGTGACACCATTACTATCCACAAAGTCTTGCGCCATAGCCTTCATACGCTCTAGCTCCTTATCGTATAGCTCCGAGGTTGCAAAAGCACTACGGAAGTTGTAGTATGCATCGATAGTATTTAGGTATCTATCAAGCTGACGAGAGGTAATACTATTTCTTGCGTAGTCATACCACGACTTTGTAATAAGATATAGGATCTCCTCTTGGTATGGAGTCTCAGGGTTTTCTTTAAGGACTGCACGTAGCGAAGTTACCGCCGAGCGGTAGTGCCCTAACTTATAGTACAGCGAAGCATTTAGAAACCTCTTATAGTATAGCTTATCGTTAAGCTCCTCGTTGAGCCTCTGAATCTCAGGGGTGTACTTAGATTGCGGATATCTATTTAGGTACTCACCAAAAGCCGATATTGCTCTACGAGTTGCGCTCTGATCCTTCTCAACGTCTGGAGATAGGAAGTAGAAGCTCATTGCATAGATATACTCAGCCTCGTGGGTATTAGTAGAACGAGGGAACCTCTTGCGGTACTCATTCATAACCTCTCCTGCTGAATTAAAGTCACCACTCTCATAGTATGCCTTACCAAGAGTATATAGCATAGTATCCTCGCGAGTTGTATTTACAAGTGTAGGCATAGCGCTATCGAACATAGTAATGGCCTTCTCATACTTCTTATTGGCATAGAACTCCATTGCCGCCTCATATTTAGCTATCGCATCATCGGACTTCAGTAGTTTATAGTATCCCGAGCAGCTGCCAAGTAGCAGTGCAAGAATTAGCATCGAAAAAAATCTTAGTCTCATACACTTCAATGTGTTTATTCAATATTATTGTAATAGTCTCTTTAAAAATCTACATAGTATAGCTATGCAATATAACTAATTGGCAAAGGTAATACTTTTTTAAAAATATTTCGCCTTTTTTCTCATATTTATTATTAACTTTGCCGTTGATAATAACCCCACGTTATTATAGCGACAAAGAACACTAATTTTAGTATATTTTCAAGAAAAAAAATGGACATTTTTGACAGAATCAAAGCAGATGCAGGTGGCCCTATTGGTCAATATATGAAAGAGGCGCACGGCTACTTTGCTTTTCCAAAGCTAGAGGGTACTATCGGCCCTCGCATGAAGTTCCGTGGCAAGATGATGCTTAACTGGAGCCTTAACAACTACTTAGGACTTGCTGCTCACCCAGAGGTACTAGCTGCTGACGCTGCTGCTGCCGCTGAATTCGGTATGGCAGCTCCAATGGGCGCTCGTATGATGAGTGGCCAGACTAAGTACCACGAAGAGCTTGAGCGTAATATGGCAGAGTGGGTAGGAAAGCCTGACGCATTCCTACTTAACTTCGGTTACCAAGGTATGGTATCTATTATCGATACCCTTACAACCGCTAAGGATGTTATCGTATATGACTCAGAGTCGCACGCTTGTATTATCGACGGCCTACTAATTCACAAGGCTAAAGGCGGCAAGCGCTTTGTATTCCCACACAACAATATGGAGAACTGTCGCAAACAACTTAAGCGCGCTACTAAGTGGGCTGAAGGTACTGGTGGTGGCGTACTTCTTATTACCGAGGGTGTATTTGGTATGAAGGGCGACCTAGGTAAGCTAGATGAGATCGTAGCGATGAAGAAGGAGTTTAACTTCCGCCTTCTTGTTGACGATGCTCACGGTCTAGGTACAATGGGTGCAACTGGTGCTGGTACTCCTGAACACTTCGGCGTATCGGACGGTGTGGATATTCACTTCGCTACATATGCTAAGTCTATGGCAGGTATCGGTGCATTCGTTGCAGCAGAGCCTGAAATCGTAAACTTCCTACGCTACAATATGCGTTCACAACTTTACGCTAAGTCACTTCCAATGCCTATGGTAATGGGTTCGCTTAAGCGCTATGAGCTTATCAAAGCACACCCAGAGTTCCGCGAGAAACTTTGGACAATCACTCACGCCCTACAACAAGGCTTCAAGGATAATGGCTTTGAGATTGGCGTTACTCAATCACCTGTAACCCCTATCTACCTAAAGGGTGGCCCAGAGCAGGCGACTAACCTAGTGGCTGACCTAAGAGAGAACTACGGACTATTCTGCTCAGTGGTAGTATATCCGGTAATCCCTAAGGGCGAGATTATTCTACGTATTATCCCAACAGCGGTTCACACCCTAGAGGATGTAGAGTTCACACTAGAGTGCTTCCGTAATATTAGAGAGAAACTTCAAAGTGGCGTATATGACAAAGCAGTTCCAAATATGAATGCTTAATCAATATATACTATTATATAATAGGCGTAGAGGTTGTTGATACTATTTTATCAACAACCTCTATTTTTTTGAAAAGAGTTATTTACAAAAATTACCATAGAGAATTTTATCTGACATAAATATTTGTAATACCATATGGTTTAATAAGTTAGCTCCAGAGTAAAACCTAGCACCCAAAAAATATATACTGATACTATTTTTAGGACACTGCATAAAATCACGCATTAATCAACATAATAAACTGAAAATATGAAAATTAATTCCGATAGAAAATATATACTTTATACGCTAAGCCCCCTGACACTCTTCCCATAGATATTATATTGTCATATATTTGTGATTTTAAAAATTTTTATATATCTTGCCCCAAGGAAGTTGCTTAGATATTAAAATATTTAATCTAACTACTATATGTTTATTAAATTAATTTCACATATGATAAAAAAACCTAACCTTAATTTCTGGCAGATATGGAATCTAAGTTTTGGATTTCTAGGAGTTCAAATCGGCTACTCTCTCCAAAATGCCAATACAAGTAGAATTCTTCAATCACTAGGGGCAGATGTTCACGAGCTAAGTTACTTTTGGTTAGCAGCCCCACTAGCTGGACTTATCGTTCAACCAATCGTCGGTCTATTCTCAGACAGAACTTGGAGCCGCTTCGGCCGCCGCATCCCATTTATCTTCGCAGGCTCAATCCTCGCAACTATTGCGCTATTTCTAATGCCAAATGCGGAGTACTTTACTGCAATTATGCCAGCACTTATCTTTGCGGGTACTATGCTACTCTTTATGGATATGGCATTCAACGTAACAATGCAACCATTCCGTGCACTTGTTGCCGACAAACTAAACGACTCACAGAAGACCAAGGGCTATGCTATCCAAACTTTCCTTATTAATATAGGTGCAGTTGTAGGCTCAGTCCTTCCATTCGTACTTGTAAACTACTTCGGTATCTCGGGCGAGTCTACAGCCGAATCGCTAGTTCCAGATTCAGTGGCTTGGAGTTACTATATCGGTGGTGCTGTACTACTAGTATCGGTAATCGTCACCTCGGTTATGACTAAAGAGTACCCACCAGAGCTACACAATAAGTACAACAACCTACAGAGCACAGAGGTTGCAAAGCCAAAGTTCTCACAACTCATACGCGAAATTCCAGCAACGATGTGGCAACTAGGCGTTGTTCAATTCTTCAGCTGGGCTGCACTATTCCTACTATGGACATACACTACTCCAGCGGTTGCCGAGAGCGTATGGGGCACTGTCGATACAAAATCAGCGGCATATAGCGAAGCTGGTGACTGGATTGGTGTAATATTTGCTGTATATAGCGTCTTCTCTGCACTATTTGCCATTGTAATGGCTTGGCTATGCAAGAAGACATCAAATAAGGCTATCTACGCCCTATCTCTTATCATAGGGGGTATTAGCTTTGTCTCACTTCCGTACTTTACAGATAAGTATATGCTATTTATCCCTATGATTGGTATCGGTGTGGCTTGGGCTGCTATCCTTGCAATGCCATACGCAATTCTTAGCAAGTCTGTACCTAGCGACAGAATGGGGGTATATATGGGCATATTTAACTTCACCATCACCATCCCTCAGATCGTCTGCGGTCTACTAAGTGGTATAATGGTAAAACACCTCTTCAACAACAGCGCCAGCGGTATGATTATCTCTGCTGGGGTCTGCCTGCTACTTGCAGCACTAAGTGTTGCTATTGTAAAGGATAAGAAGATTCAAGAGTAACACCAATTTATTTATATAACAACTAACACACTTTTTTTATTAACCAAAATTAATCTAAACCAATATGGCAAAGAAAATTTACATGACTCTTTGTTTACTTGTCCTTAGTATGGCCTCAATGGCACAGGGTAAGTACAAAGTCTCTGGAACGATCGTTGACCAGAGCGGCTCGCCACTCTTCGGTGTAACTATTATCGAGAAGGAGAATCCATCGGTTGGTACTGTTACCGACGAAATGGGACAATTTATCCTTGAGGTAGCCTCTAAGGAGTCAACACTTCTAATCCGCTACGCTGGCTTCCTTTCAGCAGAGTACCCAGCAGGTAGCGAAATTTTTAACCAACCACTTGCACTTATCGAAGACACTAAGACTATCGAGGCAGTGACCGTAGTAGGTTACGGTACACTTCGCAAGAGTGACATGACTGGCTCGGTAGAGGTAGTTAGCGCTGACCTTGACGATCGTGGTATGGTAAACTCAGCTTCTGAACTTCTTCAAGGTAAGGTAGCGGGTCTTCAGATCACTGGCGGTACTGGTCAACCGGGTGCTGGTTCAACTATCCGTATTCGTGGCGGTTCTTCACTTAATGCGTCGAACGATCCACTTATCGTAGTTGACGGTGTGCCTCTTTCAGGTGGTACTGCTGGTATGAGCAACCCACTAGGTTCAATCAACCCTAACGATATCGCTTCGTTCTCTATCCTTAAGGATGCTTCGGCAGCGGCTATCTACGGTTCTCGTGGTGCTAACGGTGTTATTATCATCACAACTAAGAAGGGTTCAGCTGGAGGCTTTAGACTTACATATAACTCTGACTACTCAGTTGGCTTTAATAGCAAGACTCCAGAGACTCTATCTCCAGAGGAGTACCGTGCATTTATCGGCGAGTACTACGCTGACAACGCAACTGTAACTGGATTAGCTAACCAATTCCCAGAGGCTGGCACAAACTGGCAAGATCATATCTACCAAGCTGCATTTGGTACTAACCAATACCTAAGCGGTAGCGGTAGAGTTGTAACCGAAGATATGACAATGGGTTACCGTACTTCACTTGGTTACACTAACCAACAAGGTACACTTAAGGGCTCGAACTACAACCGTTACACACTGGATATCGGTCTTGCTCCTAAGTTCTTCGACGAGCACCTATCTATCGACGTAAACTTCAAGGGTACTATGAGTAACCAAGATAACGTTGATCAAGGTGTAGTGGGTAATGCTGCGTTCTACGACCCTACAAAACCAATCTACAATGAGTATGCAAATAATAAGTTCAACGGTTACTATGCAAACCTAAGTGACCCAACTGCACTTATCCCTAACTCTAACTCATCTACTAACCCTATCGCGGTTCTTAATGAGCAGTACAACCACGACAACACATACGCAATGGTAGGTAACGTTCAGGTTGACTACAAAATGCACTTCCTTCCAGAGCTTCGCGCTAACCTTAACCTAGGTTACGATGCTTCGATGGGTACTAATAAGAATGGGGTAAATATCAACTCTGAGCAAGCTTGGAGAGATGGTGACTTCCCGGGAGTAGGTCGCTACAATGAGTGGGAAGGTTTCCGCCGTAACTCACTTCTTGACTTCTACTTTAACTACGCTAAGGATATTGAGAAACACCGCGTTGACGCTATGGTGGGTTACTCTTGGCAGCACTTCCAATCGACTGAGGATAACTCCACATTCGGCAACGAATCAGTTGCAGGTGCAGAACCATTTAAATATACATATGACGCTACTGAGAACTACCTAGTTTCGTTCTTCGGTCGTGTTAACTATAGCTACGATAGCCGCTATATGGCTACTGCTACTCTTCGTTATGATGGATCTTCACGCTTCTCTGAGGCAAACCGTTGGGGCGTATTCCCTTCTGTTGCACTTGGTTGGAATCTAGCTGAAGAGAGCTGGCTTAAGGATTCGTCTGTCGACAACCTAAAACTTCGTGCTTCTTGGGGTGTTACTGGTCAGCAGGACCTTGGTCTTAATGACTACCCATACCAAGCTCGCTATGACGTATCGACTCAATTCTCTCAATACCTATTTGGCAATAACTGGTACAACGTTATCAAGCCACTAGCATACGATGAGAACATTAAGTGGGAGGAGACTACCTCTTGGAACATTGGTCTAGACTTCGCGGCATTTAACAACCGCCTTACTTTCAACGTTGACCTATACCAAAAGTTCACTAAAGACCTTCTAAATACCGCTTCGGTTCCTGCAGGTACTAACTTCTCTAACACAGTTACAACTAACGTTGGTGATCTTGAGAACAAAGGTATCGAGGTTGAAGCTGGTGTAGATATCATCCGTAACGATGACTGGAGATGGAACGTTACTGCTAATGCAACTTGGCAAGATACAAAGATCACTAGCCTTACAGCTACTAACGATCCTAACTACCTAGGTATCCTTCACGGTGGTATTGGTGTTGGTACAGGTACTAACCTACTTCTTCACGCTGTTGGCCACGCTCCTAGCTCATACTACGTTTACGAGCAAGCATACGACGTTGATGGCAATCCAATCCAAAACGTGGTTGTTGACCGCGACGGTGACGGTGTTATCACTGATGGTGACCGCTACGTAGCTGGTAGTATCCAAGCTGATATGTACTTCGGCTTCTCGACTGCACTTTCATACAAGCAGTGGGACTTCGCTATCAACGCACACGGCGTACTTGGTAATGAGATCTACAATGACTTCCGCATGGCAAACTCTACAACTCAGAGTGCTTACGGTGGAACAGGCTCACTATCTAACGTTACTCCAATCTACCAAGAGACTGGCTTTACTTCAGTAAACCAAACTCCTCAAAACCTTTCTGACTACTGGCTAGAGGATGGTTCTTACCTAAGAATCGATAACATCACTCTTGGTTATAACTTCCAAGAGCTATTTGGTTCGGAGCTTAATGGTAGAATCTCATTCACTGCACAAAATCCATTTATCATCACTAACTACTCAGGTCTAGACCCAGAGGTTAGCTACGGTATCAACGGTGCAATCTGGACAAGACCTACTACTTACATGATCGGTCTTTCACTTAACTTCTAATAGATTTTAGAGTAAATTGATTTTAGAAAAACGAAAAATTATGAAAATTAAACATTCAATTATAGCACTTTCAGCTCTGAGTCTTACTCTTAGCTCGTGCATTGACGATCTGAACACTCTACCAATCGACCCAGATGTAGAGACTTCAGAGACTGTATATGGTTCGCCAGAGAGCTACCTACAGGGTCTAGGCAAACTATACGGCGCATTCTCTCTTCAGGGACAAAATGGTGGTGACTCAGGTGAAATCGATGGTGTTGACGGTGGTCTTAGTACCTTCTCTCGTGCACTATGGAATAGCCAAGAGCTTCCTTCTGACTTCGCTATCGCAGCGTGGGAGAATGACTCGTACCTACACGCTTTCAACTTCCTTAACTGGTCGTCTTCTCAGAATGAGATTATCTCGGCTACTTACTACCGTATTACATTTACCGTTACACTTATCAACGAGTACCTAAAGCAGACATCTGACGAGAAGCTAGATCTACGTGGTACTAGCGACGAGCTTAGAGCAGATATCGCAGCTTACCGTAACGAGGCTCGTGCACTACGTGCAACTATGTGGAGCTATGGTCTTGACCTATTCGGTAATATGCCATTTGTAACTGAAAATGATCCTATCGGTCTATTCTACCCACAGCAGTACAGCCGTGCAGAACTATTCGCATACGTTGAGAGCGAACTTCTAGCAGTTGAGCCTCTACTTGCAGAGCCTAAGAGCCTAGAGTTTGGTAGAATCGACAAGGGTCTTGTTTGGGGTATGCTTAGCCGCCTGTACCTAAATGCAGAGGAGTATATTGGAGAGGCTAAGTACACTGAGTCTATCACTTGGGCTTCAAAGCTTATCAATAGCGGCGTTTACACTCTAGCTCCTTCATACGAAGAGCTATTTATGGCCGATAACGATAATACAAACCCTGAGGTATACTCTGAGATTATCTTCTCGGGTGTATATGACAACAACAACGCTCAAACTTGGGGTGGTACTACATTCCTAACGAGTGGTTCAAGAGCTGGTACTAGCCCTAACGACTTCGGTGCACTTGAGGGCTGGGGTGGTAACCGTGCTAGGTCTAACCTAGTTGAGCTATTCCCATCATTCGACCAAATCGATGCTAATGGTTATGTTAACTCTCCTGACAAGCGTGCCATGTTCTACACGACAGATCGTACACTTGAGGCTACTGATCCTTGGACATTTGAGAATGGCTATACTGTACTTAAGTGGGCTGCTTGGAAATCTGATGGCACATTCCCTGAGGGAAATAACAAATTTGCATCTACAGACTGGATCTTTATGCGTCTAGGTGAGATCTACCTAAACTACGCTGAGGCTGTAGTTCGTGGTGGTGGCGGTGGTGACATTGCAACTGCTACTGGCTACATCAATGAACTTCGTGCTCGTGCTTATGGCAACGCAGATGGTGACATCGTTGCAGCTACTCTTGACCTTGACTTCCTACTAGAGGAGCGTGGTAGAGAGCTATACTGGGAGGGCTTCCGCCGTTCTGACCTTATCCGTTTCGGTAAGTTCACTAGCGGTAGCTACCTATGGGAGTGGAAAGGTGGAACAGCAGGTGGTGCTGGTGTAGATGTTCGTTACAAACTATACCCAATTCCATTTACTGACCTAACTGCTAATCCTAACCTTAAGCAAAACGCAGGATATTAATAACCAACCTCTCTCAACTACAATTGAGAGGTTAAGATACTAGCCTCGTCTTAACACCCTAATCTTCACCTGAAGGGGCGAGGCGGTATCAAAACAGAAGCAGGAAATTAATTTATAAGAGAGAAAAAAATGAAAATATTCAATAAAATTTCGATGGTAGCTCTTATCTCGCTATTTGCACTTACTTCGTGTACACTAGAGAGAGAAAAGACTATTGTAGATGGCTCGCTTACTGTAGCGGCTGAATTTACTAGCTACCCATCTGCGACTATCACACTTGATAAGTCACAGAAAGATGCAACTCAAGTTGTCTTCGGTTGGAATAAAGCACAATATAGCTACCCAGCAGCAGTAACATATTCACTTGAGGCTTACACTCAAGAGGCTAGCGTCGTTCTAGCATCTACTAACAGCACAAGCATTGCACTTCAGACAGAATCGCTAAATGCACTACTTGTAAACAACCTTGGTGCTACTCCAGAGGTGGCACTAGCGTGTAACGTTAGACTACTTTGTTCACTTGGCGCAACTAACGCTTATGACACAGTATCTCTTCCAGTTCCATTCACTGTAATTCCATTTAGCAACGATGCAACTCCACTATACGTAGTTGGTGCATACAATGGCTGGTCACACGATAATGATATCGCTATCTGGTCTGAGGCTAGCAACGGTATCTACAAAGGTTATATTCCACTATTCCCGGACGGTGTTGCAGCTGATGAACTAACTCCATTCGTACTTACTCCAGAGAGAAACTGGACTTACAAGTACGCATCAGTTGGCGGTGATTTCGCTCAACTAGCAGATAATACTGGTGACGACATCCAACTACCAGCAGGATACCTTTACGAAGTTGAGGTTGACCTTAACACACTAGTTGGTACAGTTGTTTCAAACTCTATTACTCGTATCGGTCTGGTAGGCGACGCTACTCCTAATGGATGGGAAATTCCTGACACTGAGCTTGTATGGACTCCAGCAGATAGAGCATACGTTGCAACAGGTGTTGCGATGGTAGCGGGAGGATTCAAGTTCCGTGCTAATGATGACTGGGCTATCAACTGGGGTGCAGGTTCAGAAGCTGGTACACTTTCACTAGGTGGCGACAATATCACATTTGACCTAACTCCGGGTACTTACACTGTGAAACTTGACCTATTCCAAGTAGTTCCAACTTTCGAATTTATCGCTGAATAATCTATCTTGAAGATCAAGAATAGATATTAATTCAAATATAGGCAAAGGGGTTTTGATCGCCCCCTTTGTCACAAATAGGGCTCGGGGAAGAGAGCTTAAAATAGAGAGGTGGAATAGTACAATTTATAGCCCTCTCCATACGTTTTAGTTCAAGGCAATAGCACACATTAACACAACATAACACACACTTTAACTAAACAGATTAATGAGACGTATAACCCTTAATATTTTAGCACTTCTGTGTGCTACTACTCTACTCTACTGCTGCGAAGATCCTAACAAGGGTGGCGGCACAACTGCTCCTACTGAGGTTGCAGCCGACAAGGCGAACCCACTTGGCGATAAGATCTTCTATGAGGTATTCGTTCGCTCATTTGCAGACAGCGATGGCGATGGTATCGGTGACCTGAATGGACTAACTTCAAAGCTAGATTATATCAAAGCAATGGGCGCACAGGGTATATGGCTAATGCCGATTAACCCATCACCATCGTACCACGGATATGACGTTACTGACTTTACAGATATTAACCCAGACTATGGAACACTTGCCGACTTCGATCGCCTAGTATCGGAGGCTAAGGCACGAGGTATCGAGATCGTTATCGACTTTGTTATTAACCACTCATCAGAGGAGCACCCTTGGTTCAAAGATGCAGTCTCATCAATTGATGCTCAGTATCGCAACTACTACACTATTGTACACAAGGATGACGTTCAATCGATGTCTGAGGCAGGCGAGATTGCTATGGTCGATGACAACTACTATAACTCAGGTGCGTGGCACAACGTTTGGGGCTCAGAAAATACAACCGACTATAAGTATATAGGAATGTTTAGCGGTGTAATGCCTGACTTTAACTACGGAAGGGTTCCGAACCTAAACCCAGTATATGACGAGATACTAGACGCTGCTCGATTCTGGATGGATAGAGGTATTGCAGGACTTCGCCTAGATGCCGTTAAGCATATCTACCAAGATGAGCGTGGCGCAGAGAATCGCAAACTTCTAAAGAAGTTCTATGACGATCTAAATGCAGAATACCCAAATATCTATATGGTGGGCGAGGTTCTTAGTGGTACTGACGATATAGCACCATTCTTCTCGGCACTCCCTACCCTATTCCACTTCGATGCGTGGTGGAAGCTAGAGGGCGCACTTATGAGTTGGGGCGCACAGTACTACGCTAAGGATATGGCAGAGATGTACAACAAGTTTAAGATCTACAATCCAACATTTAATGCAGCCACTAAGCTAAGTAACCACGATGAGGATAGAGCTATTAGCAAACTAGGAGGAAGCGTTGAGCGTGCAAAGATCGCAGCAATGGCGGTGATGACAACCCCGGGACAACCATATATCTACTATGGCGAGGAGCTAGGTATGAGCAACCTAAAGAGCAGTGGCGATGAGTACGTGCGTGAGCCTATGCTATGGGGCGATGAGTACACTACCACTTGGAGAGAGAATAGCGCACCAACAGCAACTGTTAAGGAGCAGCTAGCCGACGGAGGGTCACTACTGAACTTCTATCGTCGTGCCGCGGAGCTTCGCAACTCTACCCCTGCACTCCAACACGGAACATTCACTCCTGTACCTTGGGATGGCCTACCACATAACTTTATGGCTTGGTACCGCTCACTAGGAACTAAGAGGGTCTTTACACTTATGAATGCAAGTTCACAGACCATTACCCACACGCTGAACTATGACGTAAATGGCGCAACTGTACTCTTTAGAGAGGGCAATGCAGAGTTCACTCCATCATCTGCATCATTTAGCGTTACACTACCTGCATTCTCAATTCTAGTAATCGAAGACGAACAATAATTAATAACACACAAAATAAGAATATGCGCAAGACAATTTTTAGCATCCTATCGTTAGCACTACTTGCTAGCTGCACATCTACTCCAAAGAGCACTACACCTGAGTGGATATCATCTCACCCTGAGTGGGCAGTAGGTGCAACTATCTATGAGCTCAACACTCGCCAACTTACCCCAGAGGGTACATTTAAAGCAGCCATGGCTGAACTCCCTCGAATCAAGGAGCTAGGCGTTGATATAGTTTGGCTTATGCCGATTCAGCCTATTGGAGTTAAGGAGCGTAAGGGCTCACTAGGTTCGTACTATGCAATCTCCAACTACACTGGCTTTAACCCTGAGTTCGGCACACGCGCGGACTTCGAGGCATTCCTAGCCGAGGCGCACCGCCTTGGACTAAAGGTTATCCTCGACTGGGTAGCAAATCACACCTCTCCAGATCACATTTGGGCAGTAAATGATGGATGGCACAAGCGTGACTCACTAGGCGAGATGAAGGTTAAGTATGACTGGACAGATATCTCGGAGGTTGAGTACGACAATAAGGATATGCGTGCAGCGATGGCAGATGCTATGAAGTTCTGGGCAGATACTATCGGTGTGGACGGCTTCCGTTGTGATATGGCTATGCTAGTACCTATCGACTTTTGGGAGGGAACACTTAAGGATATCAGAGGCAGACACCCAGAGTTCTTTATGCTAGCTGAGGCCGAAGAGGTAAACCTAACCCAAGAGGCATTCAACGCGTTCTACGGTTGGGATCTTCACCACACCCTAAATGCAATGGCACAGGGTAAGATTACCGCCGACTCACTATCTCGCCAACTTTCTAAGACTAAGTCGCTATTCCCTGAGCGTGCACTACGCCTAAACTTCACATCGAACCACGATGAGAATAGCTGGGCAGGCTCGGCTGTTGAGCGTATGGGTGATGCACTTCCAGCGATGACAGCACTTACATATATTCTTCCGGGTAATCCTCTTATCTACAATGGCCAAGAGCTAGGCAATGCAAAGCGCATTAAGTTCTTCGATAAAGATACTATCGACAGAGTCGCAGGTACTAAGGCAGCTGAGCTATACCACTCACTAAATATCCTAAGGGATAACAACCCTGCACTTCGCTACGGCAGCTACGAGGTAATCGAGACCTCAAACCCTAAGGAGGTATTCGCAATCGAGCGCAAGGTAGATGGCAATAGCGTATTTGCAGTCTTCAACTTTACTCCAAAAAGCGTTGCCACTACTGTCAACCTAGATGGCAACTACAGTGAAGTGATAAGTGGTACACCTCTTGCTAAGGAGCTTAATTTACAACCATTTGGATTCCAAATTTTTGTAAATAATAAATAATTTTACTATTTTAGCACCCTATAAAACTAACACATATAATGAAAAAAGGGATATTAACACTTATGCTACTCATAACGTGTGCCTCAAGTTGGGCAATCAAGATCGAGAGAGTCGAACCTATCAGCTGGTGGATCGGTATGGATACCCCGCTACAACTACTTATCAACGGCGAAGATATCGCTGGAGCAAAGGTAACGGTAAACTCTAAGAATATTAAGATTGAGGGTATCACTACAGTCGATAGCCCTAACTACCTTTTCGTTGACGTTAAGATCTCGCCACGCACAAAGGCTGGCACATACACATTCACCCTTACAAAGGATGGAGAGAGTGTAGAGATCCCGTACCTACTAGAGAATAGACGAGAGAATCCAGCAGCGTCACACTCGCTTACCCCAGCCGATGTGGTATACCTTCTGATGCCAGACCGCTTTGCAAAGGGTGAGCTTCCAGAGGGGCTAGAGCATATCGAAGGTAAGGTTGACCGCTCGGAGCCATTTGGCCGTCACGGTGGTAACCTACAGGGTATGATCGACCACCTTGACTATATTGCGGACCTTGGAGCAACTGCAATTTGGAGCACTCCAGTACTTGAGAATAGAGAGCCTGAGGGTTCATACCACGGCTATGCTATCTCAGATCTTTACCGTGTTGACCCACGTATGGGTACAAACGAGCTATATAAGCAGTACGTAGAGGAGGCGCACGCCAAGGGGCTAAAGGTTATTATGGATATGGTGCCTAACCACGTTGGCCTAGAGCACTGGTGGATGGACGATATGCCTACTAAGGATTGGTTCAACCACGGCGGAGAGTACAAGCAGACTCGCTATGGTCAGACTGCACAGATGGACCCAAATGCCTCTAAGGCAGACTTCCTGAATAATCGTGATGGTTGGTTTGTGGCAAATATGCCAGATATGAACCTAAATAACGACCTAGTACTAAACTACCTAATTCAAAATGCAGTGTGGTGGGTTGAGTACGCTAACCTAGATGCAATCCGTATCGATACCTATCCATACAACGATAAGTACAAGGCGGCACAGTGGACTAAGGCCATAAAGGATGAGTTCCCGGGTATCTCGCTTATGGGTGAGTGTTGGGTAAATGAGCCTAGCTTTATCTCGTACTGGGAGGGTAGAGATAATAACGCCGATGGTTATAACTCAGAGCTTCCGATGGTGATGGACTTTGCGCTTCAGCAGCGTATGATTAGAGCTGCAACACTAGATCGCCCAGCAGGTTGGGACGAGGGTGCAATGGCTATCTACTTTATCCTAGCCCAAGACTTTCTATACAACAACCCTGAGAACCTACTAATCTTCGCTAGCAACCACGACCTTGACCGCCTAGCTTGGATGCTAAAGGGCGATGTTAAGAAGCAGATGATGCTCTATAGCCTACTTGCAACTATGCGTGGTATTCCACAGCTATACTACGGTGACGAACAGATGTTTATGGGTGACCCATCGAGCGGCCACGGTACATTTAGAGTAGACTTCCCGGGCGGATGGGATACAGATAAGCGTGACCTATTTAGCGGCGAGGGTCGTACAGCCAAGGAGGATAGCATGTACCAACATACAGCTAAGCTATTCAACTGGAGAAAGACCTCTAAGGCCATAACCGAAGGTAAGATGATTCACTTCTTCCCAGAGAGTGGCGAGAACCAATATGTATATGGTAGATATACCGATAGTGAGCTAGTCTTCACAGTCCTTAACTTCAACTCACAGCCTACTGAGATTAAGTGGGAGAAGTATATGGAGCTATTCGAAGGTAGAGCTCAGAGCGGTAAAGATATAGTTAGTGGCAGAGAGGTTAAGGTTGGTGAACCTATCACCCTTGCACCTTATGAGTCACTAGTTCTAGATATTAGAAACTAACAAAAAACTTCATAAAATTATGGATAGAATAACAAGCAGCTCGGTAATTACCGATGCACTATGGGCTAGAGCAAAGGCAGATAGTGTAAAGAAGTGCTCAATGTTCCTTCACCTATCGATCCCAAGCTCGATGAGAGTCGTGATGGTTGGCGAGGGTCAGGCACTAGGCGACTGGCAACCACTGTCAGGTGTTGAGATGCTATGCGAGAAGCTACCACTATGGTGGGTTCCTGCTAATGTAAAGGTAGCTGAAGGTACACCATATAAGTTCGCTATTATGGAGGGTAACTCTGTTGTAGCGTGGGAGAGTGGCGATAACCGTGTCTGGATTGAGGCTAACAAAGATTTAGGTACATTTAGAGGCACTCCAGAGTTCCAACCAAGGATGGCTGGTATGGCAATTCCTGTATTCTCTATCAGAGCGAAGGGTTGCGAGGGTATCGGTGACTTTACATCTATGGGCGACTTCGCAAGGTGGAGCGCGGCGGTAGGTATGAGAGTTCTACAGACTCTACCTATCAACGATACAACTATCACCCACACATTCCTAGATTCATATCCATATAAAGCAATATCGATCTACGCACTTCACCCGCTATATATCCGTGTGAGCGAGATGGATAGCAAGGCTGACGTTAGTGAACTCCTTACACTAGATAGCGAGGGAGCAGTTGACTACGAGAGAGTAGATGCCCTAAAGTGGGATCTATTCCGCAAGATCTATAAGAAGAGTGGTACTCGCACACTAAAGAGTGCGAAGTTCCAAGAGTTCTTCTCTGCTAATGAGCAGTGGTTGAAGACATACGCTGTATTTAGCTTCCTTAGGGATAAGTACTCGACCGCTGTATTCTCACAGTGGCCAAAGACCTACCGCACATATAGCGAGAAGCTAGAGAATAAGATTATCAAGGAGAATGAAGTAGAGGTAGGGCTATACTACTTCCTGCAGTACCACGCCGACAAACAACTACGTGATGCAAGGGATAAAGCTCGTGCAGTTGGCGTAGTATTCAAGGGCGATATTCCAATTGGGGTTAGCCGTGATAGCGTTGAGGTTTGGAAAGAGCCACACCTATTCAACCTAACTGGTCAAGCGGGTGCTCCACCAGATGACTTCTCGGCAGATGGTCAGAACTGGGGCTTCCCAACATATAATTGGCAGGCTATGGCAGCCGATGGCTATAAGTGGTGGAAGAACCGCTTCGAGAAGATGGCAGACTACTTCGATATGTACCGTATCGACCATATCCTAGGCTTCTTCCGCATCTGGGAGATTCCTATGCCACAGAAGAGCGGACTTATGGGTCACTTCTCACCTGCACTTCCATTTAGCCGTACTGAGCTTGAGAGCTGGGGGCTACCGATGTACGAGGAGAGGTATCTAGGCCTTGGTGACGAGGATACAAATACACTATTTGTACGTGATCACCAATACCCAGATATGTACCACCCACGTATCTCTTCGCAATTCACAGATAGATACAACAATACACTAGATGACTACGAGAAGGAGAAGTACAACGCTATCTATACGCACTACTTCTACCACCGTCATAATGACTTCTGGGCAGGTCAAGCACTGAGCAAACTCCCTGCACTTATCGATGCTACATCTATGCTATGTTGTGCCGAAGACCTCGGTATGATTCCAGATTGCGTTGGTTGGGTACTAGACCAACTAGGAGTTGGTACACTCGAAATTCAACGTATGCCAAAGGATCCACACCAAACATTTACCAATACAGCTTGGTATCCATATCGCAGTGTAGCGGCTAGCTCAACCCACGATATGAACCCAATTAGAGGTTGGTGGAGAGAGGATAGAGCGAAGACTCAACAGTTCTATAACGAGGTTATGGGCTGGTGGGGCGAGGCTCCATACGATGCTACCCCTGAGGTCTGTCGTTGGATTATAGATGCACACCTTCAATCACCATCTATGGCAGCAATCCTTCCGTGGCAAGACTTTATGGCTATCAGCTCTGAGTATCGCTACTGTGATCCAGAGGGCGAGAGGATCAACGTCCCTGCAAACCCTGAGCACTACTGGAGATACCGTATGCATATGGGCATTGAGGAGCTAGAGCAAGCCGAGTCACTAAACTCAGCACTCGCAGAGCTGGTACACTACTCAAATAGATAAACACACACAAACAAATCAATAAAAACTATGCGCAAATTAATTTTAAGCGTCCTTGCACTTTGCTCTATGACTGCCTTTGGTCAGTCGCTAGAGTCTCCTGACAAGGACTACAAACTAGAGTTCTCTCTTACAGGTAATGGAACCCCTACTTACTCGCTCTCTTACAGAGGCGAAGTAGTACTAAAGCCATCTACAATGGGCTTTACTATCGTGGATAAGTTTGGTCGCAGTGGCTTTGGTGGCAATGGTAGCAACCAAGAGCCTAGCAACTACGTATCTCTTTACGATGGATTCAAAGTATCAGGAACTGAGTACTCTACATTTGATGAGACGTGGTACCCAGTATGGGGCGAGGAGAGTGAGATTCGCAACCACTATAACGAAATGAGAGTGAGCCTAGAACAACCTTCATCAGAGAGAGTGGTTGTTATCACATTTAGACTATTCGACGAGGGTCTAGGTTTCCGCTATGAGTTCCCAGAGCAGAAGAACCTAACTTACTTCTCTATCGTAGAGGAGATGACTCAGTTTGCTCTTGCGGGTGATATGGAGGCTATTTGGCTTCCGGGTGACTACGATACTCAAGAGTATGACTATACTGTATCACGCCTAAGTGAGGTTCGCGAGATGATGAAGACTGCAGTTACTGGTAACGCATCTCAGTATGTATTCTCAGAGACTGGCCTACAGACTTCACTTCAGATGAAGAGCGATGATGGTATGTATATCAACATCCACGAAGCTGCACTTATCGACTACTCGGCTATGAACCTCGTTCTTGACGACAAGAACTTCGTACTTACATCGTGGCTAACTCCAGACGCTCAGGGCGTAAAGGGCTATATCCAAGCTCCTAGCACTACTCCTTGGCGTACTGTTATCGCTACTTACGATGCACGCGATATCCTTGCAAGCCGTATTACTCTTAACCTTAACGAACCATCAAAGATTGCCGATACTGAGTGGATCAAGCCTATGAAGTACGTTGGTGTATGGTGGGAACTTATCACTGGTAAGCGTCAATGGAGCTATACTAACGAAGTACCAGCGGTTAAGCTAGGCGAGACTGACTTCTCAAATGTTACTCCTCACGGCCAGCACGGTGCTACTACCGAAAATGTTAAGCGCTATATCGACTTCGCTGCAGAGCACGGCTTCGACGGCGTTCTTGTAGAAGGTTGGAACGTAGGTTGGGAAGATTGGTTCGGTAAGAGCAAAGACTACGTATTTGACTTCGTTACTCCATACCCAGACTTCGATGTTGAGGGAATTCACCAATATGCTAAGAGCAAGGGCGTTAAGATGATTATGCACCACGAGACATCAGGTGCAATTCGTAACTACGAGCGTCACCTTGACACTGCATATAAATTTATGGTTGAGTACGACTACCCTGCTGTTAAGAGCGGTTACGTAGGCGATATCATCCCACGTGGTGAGTACCACTACGGACAGTGGGCAGTAAACCACTACCAATATGCACTAGAGGAGGCTGCAAAGCACAAGATTATGGTTAATGCACACGAGGCAGTACGCCCAACTGGTATTAGCCGTACTTGGCCAAACCTTATCTCTAACGAGAGCGCAAGGGGTACTGAGTACCAAGCATTCGGTGGTTCTAAGCCATTCCAAACATCTATCCTTCCATTTACTCGCCTACTTGGTGGCCCAATGGACTACACTCCGGGTATCTTCGTAATGGATATCAATGAGCTTAACCCTAATAACAACTCACACGTTAACTCTACTATCGCAGGTCAACTTGCGCTATACGTTACTATGAGCTCGCCACTTCAAATGGCAGCTGACCTACCTGAGCACTACGAACAATTTATGGACGCATTCCAATTCATTAAGGATGTAGCTATCGATTGGGAAAAGAGCGTTTACCTAGAGGCAGAGCCTGCTGAGTATATCACAGTAGCTCGTAAGGCTAAGGGTACTGGTCAGTGGTTCGTAGGTAGCACCGCTGGTTACGAGGCTAGAGAGGCAGTTGTAGACTTCTCATTCCTTGACGACAAGAAGGAGTATATCGCGACTATCTATGCTGATGCTAAGGATGCAGACTACAAAGACAACACACAAGCATATGAGATCCGCAAGGTAGTTGTTACTAACGACTCGGAGCTTAAGCAACACGTTGCTGCTGGCGGTGGTCTTGCAATCTCACTTTCAGAGGTTACTGACAAGTCACAGAAGAAGGGACTAAAGCGTATCCGCTAGTCTTAAAAGCTAAGCCTTAATATTTCGAGCGTCGGCTCTCCGCTATTGGAGGGTCGACGCTCTTCTTTTTATGGTGCACGATTTCATTATATAGAGCCAAGCTAGAGAAA
>CAYJFH010000010.1:0-35735 GCA_964369485.1 uncultured Rikenellaceae bacterium
TTCTTTCTGCTATAGTCAATTACGAGGGCCTAATTACATACGGGCAAGGTACGATCACAAGCACATTTACTATGAATCTTCTAGGTCAAGCAAGTGAGGGAACTCTACTCTATACCCTAGATGAAGAAGGGCGAATTATTAATACAAACCTCACATCTGATATGAATAGCGCAACTTTGGACTACTCCTACAATGCGTTAGGCCAACTAGTATTGGTTACTCCGGGTAGTTCCCCGCTTACTTTTGAGTGGACGGGTGATAATTGCACTTCTGCAAGTATCGCAGATGGTGCTCAACACACTAACCTAACCTATGGGAATGAGATTAATAGAACCTCTATAAATATCGTCTCTCTATTTGGTTTTGATGATTTATTTGGTCTATTAACACTTAATGGTATGGATATTCTATCTACGGTAAATCCGTCACTACTAGGCAAGCCTCTACACTATAACCTACCAACGGGCGGAACTGTATATATGAATAACGTTGAGAAGAGTGTGGCAACATATAGCTATACCTTCGATGAGGATGGTTACATTAAAACTGTACAACAAGGGACTGAACTATTTACTCTAAACTATATAGTAATAAAGTAATATTCAAGAAACAAATATATCCTAGTTACGCCCTGCTATCATATTGATAGCAGGGCGTGCTATTTATGGTATGGTTCAATATTTTTTAAGAAAAAATTGTTTACCTTTACCTCTTCAAACTAAAATATAATTATGAGAATCGAAAGACAAATTAGACTACTACTGCTCACCTCAGTGGTAATACTCAGTGCATGCGTAAAGAGTAATAATAGTGATATAGAGATCCCAAAGCCAATTCAACAGAGGCAAATAAGCTCTATATCAACATCATTTTTAGGTCTAAGTATCGAGATAAATCTTGGATATAACTCCGACAACTTGCTATCTCGTGTTACTCTGGATAGCCCTTATATGAAGCTAGATCTAAACTACAGATACTCTAGCGGTAGGATTGAGTGCACACTTCTTAGCTCCAATGCACAGGGCGCACAGAATATCGATGCTATATATCACCTAGATAGCCAAGGGCGAATTGAGACTCTCGATATTGTCTACCCATCTTCCACAGCTCAGATACTCTATCACTACAACAGCAATAACCAACTGCAGAGTGTTGAGATGCCTACTAAGACCCTTAATCTGAGTTGGGATGGAGATAACTGCCTATCGGCATCGGTTGTAGGGGAAGATGAATCCCAGATAATCTACGGTAATGATATTAACCGTAATTCTCTGAATATACTAACGATGCTTGCAAGCGACTACGCCTTCTATTCTCTAGTTATGGATGGTGCTGAGGTCCTATCATCTTTTAATACATCGCTTCTCGGCAAACCCCTACACTATAACCTACCTATAGAGACAATTGAGTATATCGATGGAACGGAGTTAGATAGAACTACCTATAGCTACACCTTCGATAGTGATGGCTATATCGAAAGTGCAACGATCGATGGACTAACATATAGCGTGACATACCTATAACTCACCCTCTATATTTACCATAAAAATCCCCGTCTATCAAGTTCGATAGACGGGGATTTTTGTAATGTACGATAGAGAGGGGTGACTAGAATAGTTTTTCTAGTTTCTCTGCTAGTGCAGCTTTAGAGGTTGCACCTACTTGTTTGTCAACTAGTTTACCTCCCTTTAGGAAGATAACTGTAGGGATGTTTCTTACTGCGAACTCAGCTGCGATTGCGTCGTTAGTATCTACGTCGCACTTACCGATGATAGCTTTGCCTTCGTACTCTGCTGCAAGCTCCTCGATGATCGGGCCGATCATACGACAAGGGCCACACCACTCTGCCCAAAAGTCAATAACTACTGGAAGTTCAGATGATTTAATCTCTTCAAAATTAGCTGTTGTGATTGCTAGTGCCATTTCTTTTATTAATTTTTTATTGTTATGAATTTTAAAATTCTGTTATACAAATATAGTTAGTTTATTTTATAATCCAAAGCGTATGTGTCGAGAAAATCGACTAAATCTTCGCAAAGTTCCACTCGCTTTGAACGTGAACGTAGCGTTGCATTAACGCTCTGCTCTGGATCGCTGAGGGTTATGGTCATAGCCACACCACCCTTATTATTATCCACTACCATTGCGAACTCATCAACAAATAGATTATTGATAGTATCTATCGGGATTGTAATCTTTAGCTCCTTGATATCGTTTTCGAGCACTTCGCTAAGTAACTTAACGGAGCTGATATTAGTCTCTAGCCCATCGCCATACCTTCTTGGCTCTACCCTCACTCGTAGCATTACTGAGCTTTGAGGTTGGATAAAGTAGCGTAGTCGCTCCCAATCTTTAGAGAATAGCACAAATTCGTGACTGCCGCTAAAGTCCTCGAGTGTGAACCTTCCAAAAGGCTTGCCAGTCTTTGTGGTAAGGTGCTGAACCGTTGTGACCATCCCTCCGATAGTCATCTCACGACCCTTTGCAGCCTCTAGGTCTGCCATATCGGCAGTCGAGCCAGTACAGTACTTCTCTAGTATGATTCTATAGTCATCGAGCGGGTGAGCCGATAGGTAGATACCTACAACCTCACGCTCCTTATTTAGGGTCTCTAGCTTACCCCAGTGCATCTCCTCTGGAATCTTTGGAGGCTCAGGTTTCTTGATCATCGAGCTTGTACTAAGATCCCCAAATAGAGAGTTCTGTGCGCTAGCCCTATCACTCTGCACTTGGTTACCATATCTAATTAACTGCTCTAGGAAGTTAGCGCCACTCTTAGCGTCACCAGTGGCGATCATTAACTCTGAGCGGTGGCCGCTATATATCGTATCGAATGCACCTGACTCAACAAGGCACTCCATTGCCTTCTTATTCACCGAAGTTAGGTTTACCCTCTCTACAAAGTCATATATATCCTTGAACTTTCCTCCATTTTGCCTCTCTTGAATAATTGCATCAACGGCACTCTCGCCAACACCCTTAATGCCAGCCATGCCGAAGCGGATATTTCGTTCAGAGTCCACTGCAAAGCGTGAGTATGAGAAGTTTACATCGGGACCAAGTACCGCTGCACCCATCCTCTTGCACTCATCCATAAAGAAGCTAATCTTCTTTATATCATTGAGGTTACGGCTAAGTACTGCCGCCATAAACTCCTCAGGGTAGTTTGCCTTTAGGTATGCAGTCTGATACGACACATAGGCGTAGCACGTAGAGTGTGACTTATTGAAGGCATACTGAGCAAATGCCTCCCAGTCAGTCCAAATCTTCTCGCAGATATCTGCAGGGTGGCCATTCTTAACAGCACCTTCGATAAAGGTAGGCTTCATCTTATCTAGCACCGCCCTCTGCTTCTTACCCATCGCCTTACGAAGTGTATCGGCTTGCCCCTTAGTAAAGTCCGCGAGTACTTGCGATAGGATCATCACCTGCTCTTGGTAGACGGTGATACCATAGGTCTCCTTAAGCACGCCCTCCATCTGCGGTAGGTCATACTGTATAGGCTCCTTGCCGTGCTTTCTAGCGATAAAGCTAGGGATATACTCCATAGGCCCCGGACGATATAGCGCATTCATCGCGATAAGGTCCTCGAAGCGGTTAGGTTGTAGTGCACGGAGGTGCTTCTTCATCCCCGGTGACTCGAACTGGAATAGACCAGTTGTATCGCCAGCACTATATGTCTCAAAGGTCTTCTTGTCATCAAGGGGTATAGAGTCAATATCTATATCTATGCCGTGTGATAGCTTAATATTCTGAACCGCATCCTTAATAATAGATAGGGTCTTTAGCCCTAGGAAGTCCATCTTTAGCAGACCTACATCCTCCACTAAACTACCCTCAAACTGTACTACAAATAGCTCAGCATCGTTGGCAGTTGCTAGTGGTGCGTAGTTCTCAAGGTCATCCTTGCCGATAATTACACCGCAGGCGTGCACGCCAGTCTGACGCACAGTCCCTTCGAGCTTTCCTGCATAGAGCAGTGTATCTCTAATTAGTGGATTATCGCTCTGCTTCTCTTGTTCGAGCTCTGGAACCTCTTTATATGCCTTTGCAAGTGTAGTTCCCGGGGTATCGGGTACTAGCTTAGATAGACGGATACTCTCTCTTAGGTCTAACTTCTGAATACGTGCAACGTCCTTAATTGAGGACTTTGCCGCCATAGTACCAAATGTAACGATATGGGCTACCCTCTTCTGCCCATACTTTTCTACAACATATCGTAGGACACTTGCTCTACCGTCCTCATCGAAGTCGATATCGACATCGGGCATAGAGATACGCTCAGGGTTTAGGAACCTCTCGAATAGTAGGCCATACTTTACGGGGTCAATATTTGTAATCCCTAGGGTGTATGCCACAACTGAACCTGCCGCCGAACCACGACCCGGGCCAACCGATACGCCCATCTCACGCGCCGCCTTAATAAAGTCCCACACGATTAGGAAGTACCCAGGAAAACCCATCCTCTCGACCGTTGCCAGCTCAAAGACTAAGCGCTCCTCTACCTCTGCAGGTAGTGGCGTGCCATACCTCTGCTCCGCCCCTTTGCGTGATATATGCTCTAGGTACTGTTGCTGCCTAGCTTTGTTGCGAACCTCCTCGGGATCTTCGTCAGGCTCTTCACTTAGTGCCTTTTCAACCCTCGATTCATCTATAACAAAGTCTTCGGGTAGCGGAAAATTTGGCATTAGAGGCTTCTCGCTAAGGTCATACTCCTCTATCTTCGAGGCAACCTCCTGCGTATTGTCAAGTGCCTCGGGATACTCCTCGCCGAAGAGTTGGTACATCTCATCGTATGATTTTAACCACTCCTGAGTGGTGTAGCGCATACGTTCGGGATCATCCAAATCTCTACCAGTACTTAGGCAGATAAGTCTATCGTGCGCCTCAGCATCATCTTGGGCTGCATAGTGTACGTCGTTAGTAGCAATATACTTAATTCCATATTCATCGGCATACTCCTTTAGCCTCTTGTTTACCTTTATCTGGTTATGCAGAACGTTGCTATCTGTCCTTGGGTTTCCGCTAGGTAGTAGCTGCATCTCTAAGTAAAAATCCTCGCCAAATAGCCCACGGTAGTACTCAATAGCTGTGCGAGCACTCTGGTCGTCATCATCCATAATAAAGCCCTGAATCTCGCCACCAAGGCAGGCAGAGGAACAGATAATACCTTCGTGGTACTTCTCGAGTAGCTCCTTATCGATACGAGGAGTGTAGTAGTACCCTTCGGTAAAGCCATAGGATACCATCTTAATAAGGTTGTGGTACCCCTCCTTGTTCTTTGCAAGTAGGATAAGGTGGTCGCCGCTACGCTTAGTGCGTTCAAAGCGTGACTCTGTCGCTACGTAGACCTCACAGCCAAGAATTGGTTTAATTCCCTGCTTCGTTGCCTCGGAGTGGAACTCCTTGGCGCCATACATATTACCGTGGTCGGTAAGGGCAAGCGACTCTTGTCCAACCTCTACGGCCTTGGATACTAACTTCTTGATTGAGGCTGCCCCATCAAGCAGTGAGTAGTGCGAGTGGGTATGTAGGTGAGTAAACTTTGACATCTTGTGGATATAGCGAGCTAAAAATGTGATCTATTATGCCCAAACGCACAAAAAGTCGTGCTTTTGGGTAACAAATATACGTAACTTTATTATCTTTACAGTTAGAAGAGACGAAAGTTTTTCTCGAAAATCCTCTAAATTATTGATTATAAAGTGGCAAAAATTTTAGTAGTACAAGGGCCTACCGCAGTGGGGAAAAGTGGTGTTGCAGTAAAGCTAGCAGCGCACTATAATTGCCCCGTAATAAGTGCAGATTCAAGGCAATTCTACCGTGAGATGATGATAGGGACAGCCGTTCCAACCCCCGAGGAGATGGACGGTGTGAAGCACTACCTTATTCAAGATAGAAGCGTCTGTGAACCTCTATCGGCAGGGGAGTTTGAGCTCGAAGCCGTAAGGCTTATCGAAGAGCTATCAGTAGGAAGAGAAGATAGTGATATCGTTGCAGTTGTGGCTGGAGGGTCAGGACTCTATGTTGATGCCCTACTCTATGGCCTCGATAAGATACCTAGTGACCCAGCAGTTCGCGGGGAGCTCAACGATGAGCTAGAGCAAGAAGGCATTGAGTCTCTTGCCGCTAGGCTCAAGGTGTTAGATCCAGTCTACTTTGATAAGGTTGAACTCTCAAACCCACAGAGGGTGCTCCGTGCACTAGAGGCAACTATCGTTAGTGGTCGCCCATACTCCGAGTTAAGGATCGGTGAGCGTGCCAATCGCCCATTTACTGCCATAAAGATTATTATTGATCTTCCACGTGAGGAGCTCTACTCTAGGATTAATCAGAGGGTCGATGAGATGGTCTCGCAGGGGCTAGTCGAGGAGGCACAATCTGTATATAAGTATAGGGATCTTAGTGCACTGCGCACGGTTGGCTATAGCGAACTCTTTGAGCACTTCGACGGTGCAATCTCACTAGAAAGAGCCATCGAACTTATAAAGCAACATACTCGTAACTATGCTAAACGTCAAATTACGTGGCTAAGGAGGGATACCACTACCCCACGACTATCACCCTTTGAGTTAGAGAAGATTATTGAGTATATAACCTCCGAGATCGAGTAATGGGAAGACTTAGAGATATAATCCACCGTCTGAGTGGAAGGAAGACTCCCATACACTACGTAAGAAAGCGAGTGCTACTAGCAGGGCAACTATATAGTATAAAGATACACCTAGGAGACCGCAACGCTTGCAAGAAGACAGAGGATACACTCTTCTTTACCCTAAAGGAGATGACCAAAGAGAACTTTATGGCATACTTCGAGGGTTGGTATCGCAGGGAGGCACGCAAACTATTCAAGGAGAGTCTTATGCGCCAGCGTGAAGCGATGGTTCGCCTCGGCTACTCTGTGCCAGTGCCTACAATCAAGATATTTAATATGACACGGGCATGGGGACGCTGTTACTACACAAAGAATGTAGTTACTCTAAATATCCACCTAGCCAAGTCGCCAAGGGAGTGTATAGACTATATAACGCTCCACGAGCTTAGCCACTTCTGCATCCACTCCCACAGCAAGGATTTCTATGCTCTGATGACTAATGTCGATCCCGACTGGAAGAGCAAGGAGTTAAAGCTCCAGAGCTTCGCACAACAGAACGCAATATTCTAGCATAAAAAAAAGGTGTCCACCTATAGGACACCTTTTTCTGTATGGTCTCTTATGCCTTGTGTTGCGAGAAGTAGCGCATAAATTGTGCACGTTCGTGAATTTCGCTATTGGCAACCGATGATGCGTTAAGTTTAGCTCTGAATTCGGTGATACTTACGTAGTTTTCGGATTGTGCCCACTCCTTGAACTCAGAGATAATGGCCTCTAGGTGCTCTACCCCCTCTTTATAAAGTATAGAGCATAGCTCCACAACAGTTGCGCCACAAAGAATTGCCTTTGCCGCCGCTCTACCGCTATGGATACCAGTCGATGCCGCAATATCAATTAGTGGAAGTTGAGCCGAACTAAGGGCGATCCAGCGTAGAACTGGGTTTAACTCTTCTGCTGAGCTAAGTACTCCTGCAGTGTGTAGGGTGACCTTTCTTAGGTCGACATCTGGTGAGTAGAATCTATTGAACATAGTTACACCCTTAATGCCTCTAAAGTAAAGGGCTTGGATAAGGTTTAGCGGTGCTGAGAAGTTATTTGGAATTTTGATAGTTATTGGAATAGTAACAACATCCTTTATCTCCTCGGCAATAGCAATATATCTAGCCTCTAGCTCTGTGCTAGTGGTGTTAGGGTCTGAGCTCATAACAAAGATATTAAGCTCAATTGCCGCTGCGCCTGCCAGCTCAATCTCGCGAGCAAAGTTTACCCAGCTACCACTGCTCGAACAGTTAATCGAAGCAATAATTGGAATTTGACACGCTTCACTACACTCCTTAATTAGAGTTAGGTAGTTTCTTAGCCCCTCCTGTTGCATATATCCAGCTAGGTATTCTGCGGCCTCTGGGTAGTCATCATAGCTCTGAAGTGTAGATGCCTCGGCAGCCATTTGCTCCTCGAAGATTGACTTTAGCACCACTGCTCCTGCTCCCGCAGCCTCGCACTTCAATACTCTATCGAGTGTCGAAGTAAGCCCCGATGAGCTAACTATGAATGGGTTTTTGAGCTGAAGACCTAAGTAAGTTGTTGAAAAGTCAAATTGGAGATTTGAATTGATTTTTAACATAATTGCACGTATTTTGAGTGATATAGGGTTATTCGGTAAATTATTTAGCAAAAATAGTAAAAAAAAACAACAAAAAAAAGCTAACTTGCTGGTTATAATGTTTAATATTTAGTTATAGTATAAAAGTTCAATGATTTTAAGCTATATAGCGTTATTCCATCACTCGATGATTTATTGTAATTATGATAAATATTATAATAATATAAATGTGATATAGTAAATTTACACCTTTATAGTCGTAAAATAGCGCACTGTAAGTTTTAAATAACCATATAATTGTATTATATTTGCATATATACATTTTGGATACTAAAATTTTAATTTCATCTCAACTATTATGACACCTTGGCAAAGATTAGAACAAGTTATTAAGTGGAGCGGACTTAGCACAAACAAGTTTGCACACACCATTGGATTGAAGCGCTCAGAGAATCTCTATCAAATTAAACGCGGCTCTTTTGGAGTAAGTAAAGAGTTATCGAGCCTTATTACTAAGAAGTACCCGCAGATTAATCGTTCATGGCTACTCACAGGTGATGGTGAGATGATGGTGGGCGTTAGTGCTGCTGGTATTGACCCTGCTACAGTTATACCTTTCTATAGCCTAGACGCTAGCCAAGTGACTCAACTGAACATTGAGACTCGTGCGCCACAACATAATATTAGCCTACCTCTCGAAGCTGATTTTGCACTACAATGTAGCGGAAATTCGATGACTCCTGAGATCCCTAATGGCTCTACTATTATCCTAAAGGCAATCGATGCTGAAAGAATCCTACCGGGTCTACCATATCTAGTTGTTACACCTGAATACTCTACTGTAAAGATTGTACGCACATTCCCTGGAGATGCAACTAAACTTGTGCTTCAGCCTCGTAACACTCAGGATTTCGATGAGGTTGTGATCGACAAGAAGGAGATTATTAAGATCTATGCGGTAAAATCTGTAATATCTAATATCGGATAATTACTAAAGAAATTACTATATTTGTGGGGCGTATTCTACTTTTAAATAAGTAAAGTGCGTCCCACTTATTTTTATATTTTTAAGATACAATGAAAAGACTACTACTTACTGCACTATGTGTAGCGGCGCTATCGAGTAGCGCAGTGGCTCAACAGAGTCCATTTGATGTTGAACTAAAGAGCCAAAGCGACTCGGTTTCCTATGCCATTGGAGTCTCTATGGCGGGCTTTATGGTTGATTCCTTCGGTAAGGATATAATAAACTACGAGGTGCTTTGCAAGGCGATAGGGGCAACTCTTGACAACGAGGCTCAGATGAGTAGCAGCGATGTAGAGAGGATAATTATGGAGTACCTAACTCAGAGGGAAGATAATAAGGGTCGTGAGAATAAAATTAAGAGTGAGGAGTTCTTGGCTGAACTAGATGGCGTGCCAGGTATTAAGAAGACAGCCTCCGGACTCTACTACTCTATTGTCACTGAGGGCGAAGGCCCACTAGTTTCAGTAGGAGACAAAGTTGTGCTTAACTACGAACTAAAAAATATCGATGGCACAATACTAGATAGCACCTATGAACACGGCGAACCATTTGAGTTTGAACATAAGGAGAGCGGCCTAATAAAAGGATTTTTCGAGGGGCTTGGCTATGCTCGCCAAGGAACCCATATAGTGCTGTATATCCCATACTGGCTTGGATATGGAGAACATGGTACTGGTATGATCGAAGCCTATTCTACCCTTATCTTTGATATATTCGTAGAGAGTGTGGTTAAACCGTAATTTATATTTTTATAAATGAAAAAAAAGGTTATCTTTGCAGACTAATTTTAAGAGACTATTAGTAAAAATATATCAATAACAACAATTTACAACATGAAAAAAGTAATTCTTTCACTAGTAGCAGTATTTGCACTTTCTGCAACTTCTTGCTCATCACTAGGTGGTAAACCATCTACTTACGAAGACTCACTAGCTTACGCTCTAGGTGTTGACATCGGAAACTCTATCAAAAAGACAGTTGACTCAACTCTTAACTACAAGCAAGTTGCTCAAGGACTTATCGATACATTCGAGAAGAGCGCAGGTATGACAGAGAAGGAAGCTCAAGAGTTCCTTCGCAACTACTTCTCAGTAGTAAAGCCTCAGAAAGATGCAGAAGCTAAAGAGAAAGCATCACTAGAGAACGAGAAAAAATCGGCTGAATTCCTTGCAAAGATGTCAAAAGAGTCAGGCGTTAAGGCTTCTGAAACTGGTCTACTTTACAACGTAGAGACTGAAGGTGAAGGTCGCAAGATCCAACTTGATGACACTGTAAGCCTACACTACATCCTTAAAGACATCGATGGTAAAGTTCTTCAATCTAGCAAAGATATGGGTAAACCATTTAGATTTGCTAACAAGAAGGGTGGCATGATCGCTGGTTTCACTGAAGGTATCTCTCACCTTGCAAAGGGTGGTAAGACAACTCTTTACATCCCTTACGAACTAGGTTACGGTGAGAGAGGTAGCGGACTTGTTGGTCCTAAGGCGGCTCTTGTATTCGAAATCGAAGTACTAGACGTTGTAGAACCAACTGCTAAGAAATAGTCTCTTTAGAGAACTTTTATAAAATATTTTAAGGCTTGGAAAATCATATTTCCAAGCCTTTTTTATATCTTTGTCTTTTCTAATTAATAAAGTATGAGTAAACAGAGCAAAAGAGAGGAAGTTGAGCAGATGTTTGATGCCATAGCACCTCGCTATGACCTGCTAAACCACGTTCTATCCTTTGGTATAGATAAGCGTTGGAGGCGTAAGGTTGCCCGCAGAGTTGCTAGCGTTAAGCCAGAGTATGTGCTTGATGTTGCCACAGGTACAGCAGACCTAGTTATTGCTATGAATAGAGCCACGGGTAGTGGTACGAAGTATCAAGGTGTTGATATATCGAAGGAGATGGTCGCGCGTGGTGTACAGAAGCTGGAGAAGTTAGGTGTTGACGCTACTCTATCGATTGGTGATGCTCTGAACCTAGAGTTCGAGGATGGAGAGTTTGATGCCCTAACCTGCGCCTTTGGTGTGCGTAACTTCGAGGATATTGAGCGTGGAGTCTCAGAGATGCACAGAGTATTGAAGAGCTCGGCTATATGCTGCATACTTGAGTACTCGCCTCAGCGTCGCAATACGCTGTGGAACCGCCTATTTAGATTCTACTTTAGCCACATACTACCCCCTATCGGGCGACTTGTTTCGGGAAATAAGGGTGCATATACCTATCTACCTAAGTCGGTGGAGGGGTTCTACTATGAGGATGAGTTTATCGAACTGCTCCACAGAGTTGGATTCCAGAGAGCCGAGGCTAAATCTATAATGGGTGGCGTTGTAACGTTATATACAGCATATAAATAGAGAGAAAAAGATATAAAATGAAAAGATTAATATTTGCAGTAGCGGCAGTAGTATTTGCAACATCCCAACTCTTGGCTCAGAGCCCAAGGGGATTAGAGATGTTGCCTAATGGCGCAAAGGTTACTCTAGATTCTGCATCGCAAGTGGCGATTAACTCAGCAAACTTTAGAGGGCGTGGAGATGATAGGATATTGGGCTATACAATCTGTGTATATGCAGACAATGGACAGAATGCCAGAAGTACGGCTAATGCAACACTTGCCAAACTAAAGGCTCAATTCCCGGGTTTCTACACTGAGCTAAAGTACGAAAATCCATTCTTTAAGGTCTATATCAGCAGGTGTCTTAACCGTAGTGAAGCAGCTAGAATGCTCGGAATGGTTAAGCCTTCATTTCCTAGATCGATTATCGCAATGGAGGAGTTCCCAATATCGATATTTTCGGAGATTCCAGCCGAGGTTCCAGATTCAATTATAGTTCCAACTATTGAGGAGTTACCCGTAGTTGAGTAGTTGTTAGAGTAAATAATGGGCATAAGTGTAAATAGAGCCAGTGTATTGAAGGGGTGGTTACTCTCACTCTCTTCGCTCATCTTCCCTAGAAGGTGCGCTTGCTGCTCTACTTCGCTACTCGACGGTGAGGTGACCATATGCACCACTTGTCGCTACGATATGCCGCTAACGGGATACTATAACCGCAAGGAGAATGCAGTGGTGGAGAAGTTTGCAGGCAGGGTGATGTTTGATAATGCCTCTGCGCTAATGTTCTTCGACAAGCATAGCCACTACCGTGACCTTATCCATAGGATGAAGTACTCGGGGCGTGGTGACATTGCTCGCACGCTAGGCGAGATATATGGGTCGCTACTTGCAAGTAGTGAACTCTATAGGGATATTGATACTGTGATACCAGTGCCTCTGCACTTCACAAAGACCATTAAGCGTGGGTATAACCAATCGGCAGAGTTTGCCTGTGGCGTTGCAAAGAGCTTAGGTGTTGAGGTTGAAAGGGGTGTGCTAGTGCGAAGTCGTAGAACTAACACCCAAGCTCGACAACGAACAGTGGAGAGCAGATTTAGTAATGTGCAGGGTGCCTTTAGGCTGCGCAATGTAGAGAGATTAAGGGGCAAGCGAGTACTGCTTGTAGACGATATAATAACCAGCGGTTCGACCCTAGAGGCGTGTGCCGATATAATTAACCGTAGACTCCCTGAGCTAAGGCTTTCGCTTGGGGCAATAGCATTTGTAAGGTAAAATTTATGAGCGAAAAGAAACTTCCAGAGAAGACTATCGAGAGGCTTTCTAGTTATAGAAGGGCTATATTAGGGCTTTCGTCCGATGGGCTTACACATATTTATTCACACCAGCTAGCTCAGATGCTAGGTATCACCGCCGTTCAGGTGCGTAGAGACCTTATGCTTATTGGCTTTTCGTCTTCGGCTAGGCGAGGATATGATATTGATGAACTTAGTCGTCATATATCATCAATTATTGATGCAGAGAGTGTGCAGAGGGTTGCCTTTGTTGGTATTGGTAACCTTGCAATGGCAATTAACCACTACTTCAATAGTAGAGATTACTATAAGATGGATGTGGCGGCGCTATTTGATAGCGACCCTAAGAAGATTGGTACGGTGATTCACGGTGCTGAGTGCTACCCTATTGAGGACTTCTCAGAGGTGATTGCTCAGAGAGAGATTGAGATAGTTATCCTTACCTGCCCATCCGATGCCGCCACTGCCCTTGTGGAGAGTATCGAGGACTCTAAGGTGAAGGGTGTTCTTAACTTTACCAGCGCATCGCTCCACTTCAATAGAGAGATATTTGTCGAGAACTACGATATCTTAACACTCTTTGAAAAGGTAGTTTACTTCTCTAAGTAACGACTATGAAGGTATTTAGAGATTTTAACCACAAATTCCACCGAGGCGTGGCGGCTGTAGGCTCATTCGATGGTGTCCATAGTGGCCACCGCTACCTAATCGAGGAGCTTAATGGCGTTGCAGATAGTTGTGGCGGAAGTAGTATTGTGCTGACATTCGAGCCACACCCTAGGATGCTCTTTAGGGGCGAGAATAGACTACTCTCTACCCTCGATGAGCGTTTGGAGCTGCTAGAGAGTGCAGGGGCAAGAAATGTTGTGGTGATTGACTTTACACGTGAATTTGCAGCAACTGAGGCGGAGGACTTTGCACGAGATATACTAGTGAGTAGACTTGGAGTCGAGACAGTATTTATTGGCCAAGGCCATACATTCGGCAGAGGTGGAAGTGGCAGCGGCGAGGTGATGGAGAGGTGTGGGCTTAGAGTCATAGATATTGACCGTAAGGATTCGATAAGCTCAACGATGGTACGTGACACTATTGAGAGGGGTGAAATGGAGCAGGCAGCCAAGCTACTCGGTGCGCCATACCTTATAATGACCCCGCTGAGCGAGAGCTCAAAGTTACTCCCCGTAGATGGCAGATACCTATGCGATGTAGATGGAGAGCTCAGAGAGTTAACCAAAGATGAGATTACAACAATTAACCAACGAAATAAAATATTAATAATTAAAGAGGTATGAGACTAATAATTCAGCGAGATTATGACACCCTTAGTCAATTTGCAGCCGCATATATAGCGCAACAGATTAATGACTTCCAACCTACAGCGGGTAACCCCTACGTACTAGGATTGCCAACAGGCTCTACTCCACTTGGCACATATAGGGAGCTTATAGAGCTATATAGAGCTGGCAAGGTTAGCTTTCAGAACGTTGTGACCTTCAATATGGATGAGTATAGAGGTATGGATAGCGACCACCCGCAGAGCTATCGCACCTTTATGCACGAAAACTTCTTCCAACACGTAGATATTAGACCAGAGAATATCAACCTACTAGATGGCAGTGCGCCAGATCCTGAGCTAGAGTGCAGGAGGTACGAGCAGAAGATAGCTAGTTATGGTGGTATAAAGCTATTTTTAGGTGGCGTTGGTTCGGATGGTCATATTGCATTTAATGAGCCATTCAGTTCCCTTAACTCAATGACTCGCATTAAGACCCTAACCGAGGAGACAATAGCGGCAAATGCACGATTCTTTGGTGGTGACACCTCGATAGTCCCTCGTGAGTCGCTAACCGTTGGTGTTGCTACGATTATGCAGAGCGAGCAGGTTCTAATCCTATGTAATGGGCAGAGTAAGGCAGTAGCACTAGCCAAGGGCGTTGAGGAGGGGGTAAACCACCGCTGGACAATCTCAGCGCTACAACTCCACTCAAAAGCTATAGTAGTATGTGATGAGGATGCAACCGTTGAACTTAGAGTAGGTACTTACCGCTACTTTAAGGATATTGAGAAGAATAATATACTTTAAGCAGATATGAAATTTATAGGCCGTTTAGTCTTTAGTGTTATAGTGCTCTTTGCGCTATTTCTGATCTATGCAAAGATAGTTGAGTTTACTCCATCCGATCGTGAGGCAATTGCCGTTGCAGGCGATGCCGAGACTATGAGGGGTGACACTATCACAATGCTTAGTTGGAATATCGGCTATGCAGGCCTAGGGCGCGATATGGACTTCTTTATGGATGGAGGCCAGAGTAGTCGTACATCGAGGGGCCGAACACTTGAGAACTTAGAGGCTATAGTCTCACTACTAAAGAGCCACAGTAAAAAGCTAGACTTTATACTACTTCAAGAGGTGGACGTAGACTCAAAGCGAAGCTACGGCATAAATATCTACGACACTATAATTAAGAGTATCGGCATGGACTTTAAGGGCTACTATGCCGATAATTTCGATGTCTTCTACGTACCTATACCCCTTTCGGATCCGATCGGAGGGGTTCAGGGAGGACTAGCAACATTTAGTCGCTATACTCCACGTAGCGCCACACGCCTAGCCTACCCAAACTCAACTTCGTGGCCACAGAGTATGTTTGACCTAAAGCGTGGTATGCTATCGCTTGCCATTGCAATGAGTGAAGATAGAACTCTCTATGTCAATAATACCCATAACTCAGCCTACGATAGCGATGGCGAGGCTCGCACAAAGGAGATGGTATATATCAAGGAGTATCTCGATGGTTTTAGGTACTCGGTAACGGCAGGGGACTGGAACTCTACTCCACCCGACTATATCCCATCGCAAAGAGAGCTAAGTGATGAGCACTTTCAGGTGCACTCCCTTTCCCATGGCGACTTCAATAGTGATTTTCACTTCACAGCTGATTTAGATACCAAATCGGTGCGCTACGGTTATGAGCCATATAAGCGCAACTCTACAACTACCTCTATCATAGACTTTGCTCTAAGCTCTGCCGATGTTGTGCCGCTAAGTGTTATGTGCCTTGACCTCGGCTTCGAGAACTCTGACCATAACCCTGTATTCTACAAGTTTTTGATTAAGAGATAGGCTCTACTCCTCTATTTTAGTAATCGTAGTGTTGCGAATCATTCTCCTTATTGAATTGCTAATATCATCAATATCTGTCCAATCTGTGCCAAGCCTTACCACAATTAGGTTTCGCTTTGTATCTATATATAGGATTTGATCCATAATTCCCAAGGCGTAGATTACTCCATTATCATGATAGTGCCTTACAAAGTATCTGTCATCTCTACCCTTACGCACCCACGTACGACTACGAGGAATACCAAGAGAATCGATAGCCTTTAGTGCGCTTAGCGAATCTACGAACTTCTTACTGCTAAGTACACCATCCTCTATATACTCCTCGCCTATCCACCACTGATATGAGTAGTGTGGTGTAGAGTCACTGGCGGCTATAGTGCGTTCAACCCACTCTTTGCTAACAATTTGACGACCATCCCAATTACCGCCATTAAGGTATAGCCTGCCGAGCTTTGCAAGGTCAAGCACATTGGTAGTAAGCCCAAAGAATGTCTTTACACTGCGATTTCCTCTGCTGTCGATACTAAGGAAACTATTACGTTCCATTCCTAGTGGTTGCCATAGATACTTAGTGGCAAAGTGTGCAAGTGGCTCGCCTATCGCCCTCTCGAGTACTACGCCGAGCACAGTTGTGGTGACACTTAGGTAGTCTTGACTCTCACCCGGGGTGGCATAGAACTCTAACTCCTTGACCATCTTAAATTGGTTGGGTGTATAGAATAGTTCTGCCATCTTAGAGCTAAAGTTAACACTATAGTCCTCATCTAGATGTAGGCCACTACGCATATCGAGCAGATGCTCAATGGTGAGCCGACTCCAAAGACTATCTCTCTTCTCTAGCTCTGGAATATACTTGGTTACAGGATCTTGAACGCTACCTATTAGGCCTTGATCTATAGCGATGCCGCAGAGTATAGAGGTGAATGATTTTGTGACTGAAAATGTAAGATAGTTGGAGTATAGATCGGTGCCTTTTGAGCACAGTTGGTACTTAATCGTATCATTCTCGATTACTACAAAAGCTCCACCTTTGCGGTTTTTAGCTGCCCGTTTCTTGAACTCTCCATCCTTTGTTGCCCCAACGGTAAAGTCATTAAGAAATAGGGAGCTCACATAGTTATCAAAGCTATATCTAATGGTATCCTTACCTTTGATTATGGTTCGCCCTCTTAAGCTACCTAGCGATTTAGATAGTTTAGAATCGGTATCTACAGCAAAATGAAAGGGTCTATCGCTGGCCCTTAGAGTATCTTGGCTAAAGGCTCGATAGTCTTTACCATCTGGGCCTCCGTGTAGTACCATTTTGCTAAGCGTACAGGATCCTAGTAGTAGGGAAAGGGTTATTATTGCTACTCTATTTTTCATAAATGTAATGATTCTTTGGTTGTTGTTTTGTTACTACAAATATAATGATATTTTGATATAAATAATAAAAACTAACTTTGTTGGTAGTGTAGACACCGGTTTATTGATGTATTATTATGAGAATTGATAGTTAGTAGACTGTTAATCTAGTAATTAATATGTGGAAATTGCCGTGAAAAATTGTGAATTTGCACGATATTTTCTATCTTTATGGGTGAATTGTAGATTTTCTCTCGCTTTTTTTGCTAAAAATGAGCGGGGAGAGGATATTGTGTGATTGATGTATGAGTATTGCAGATTTTAGATTATATAGGCTAAGGCCTAATTATGATACCCCAATTTAATAATCACAAATAATCGTATCCCCCATGAAGACAATTACTAAATTTTGGCTACTCAACCTTGCGTGTGCTATCGTGCTACTGCTATCGTGCGAACCTAATGAGAAGAGTGAGAGCTATTCACTAACTATTGACTCCCCTACTATTACTCTTGCCGCAACGGGTGAAGAGATGACTCTAAATGTAACGGCAAATGTCTACTGGACAGTTGAGATTACCTCTCAGGCTAGCGAGTGGCTTAACTTTGACCCTAAGATTGGTAAGGAGAGCGGCATTATTACAGTCTCGGCCGCTGAGAATCAAAATGCCAATGCACGCATTGCCACCCTATCTATTATGGGCGAGGGCGTTGAACCCGTGAGCGTAACGGTTACACAAGAGGGTTCAGAGCTATCTGCACCTATTAACTTTGTGGATGAGAACTTTAAAAATGGACTGCTTGTAGTATATGAAGGAACACCGGGCGAGCAAGGCTATATTGGCCATATCCCTGCAAAGATCGATGCTAATGGTGACGGTGAAATTTCACTCCAAGAGGCCGAAGCTGTAACGCAAATTCAGGTGTACACTAGAGAGATCGCCGATATGAGCGATCTGATGTTCTTCCCGAATCTTGAGATTCTAAGCTGTGGAGGTAATAACCTCACCGAACTTGACCTAAGTTATAATACAAAGCTAAAAGAGCTATATGCCTACGATAACGACATTGCGACTGTTGATCTGAGTAAGAATAGTGAGCTTGAGTATATTTCGATATACTTCAATCAACTCTCGACTCTTGATGTTACTAACAATCCTAAACTCACCTACCTTAATGCTATCTTTAATACCTATATAACTGAGATAGACCTATCTAAGAATGTTATGCTTAAGGATCTATGGGTAGCATATATGAGCAGTCTGCTTGTCCTTGATGTATCGAAACTTACGGAATTGGAGGTCTTTGTTTGCGCAACTAATTCGCTCACTGAGTTGGATGTATCGAAGAATACAAAGCTTACGAAACTTGACATGTCAGGCAATATGATCTCGACTATCGATCTGAGCAATAATGCGCTGCTGCAAGAGTTTGTTGGAGGTGTGAATCTACTTACTAATATCGATCTGAGCAATAATAATAATCTGCGTAGAATCTCAATAGACGGCAACCAACTTACCTCTATTACACTACCTAGTAACCCTGAGTTCCTAACTGAGATAAATCTACAGGCTAATGAACTAACCGAGATTAATCTCAATATGTGTAGTGCGCTTACCTACTTAGACTGTTACGACAACAAGATAACCAATCTTTATCTTGGTGACTGCCCTAACCTTGTGGATCTATACTGCCACGTCAATAAGATGACATCTCTGAATATCACAGACAACCCTAATATAGGGTTCTCTGATGGAGCCTATACTCCACTGCACCTACTATGTGGTGCTCAACTTAGCGAGACAGAGGGCGAAGTTCTACCACTAACGCTAACTATGACCCCAACGCAAATTGATAATAATATTATCAGCCTTAGCGAGGAGTTTAATGCTGGGGTAACTATTCAGACCGAAGCACCGATAGATTAATCTGAACTATAGATTCAAGAGCGGGCGAGTCTCCTTAATGTAGGAGATTCGCCCGCTCTATCTTTGTTATATATCTAAAACTGCTATCTAATAGCTTTGCGGATAGCAACAAGTCTTTGAAGAAGAGCCTCCATATCCTCGAGCTTTAGCATATTTGCTCCGTCAGAGAGTGCCTTTGATGGCTCAGGGTGAGTCTCGATAAATAGACCATCGACACCAACAGCGATACCAGCTTGTGCAATAGTCGAGATCATTGCAGGTACGCCACCTGTAACTCCCGAAGCGCTATTTGGTTGTTGGAGCGAGTGGGTAACGTCTAGCACTGCTAGGTGGCCAGTGCTCTGCATTGTAGGGATTCCACGGAAGTCTACCACTAGATCGCCATAGCCAAATGTAGTGCCCCTCTCAGTTAGCATTATATTGTCGTTACCTGCATCTACGATCTTCTGTGCTGCGAATGACATTGACTCAGGTGATAGGAACTGCCCCTTCTTAACATTCACCCACTTGCCAGTAGCTGCAGCAGCCTGAAGTAGATCAGTTTGACGACATAGGAATGCTGGAATTTGAAGTATATCTACATACTGCGCTGCTATCTCTGCCTCGGCAGCTGTGTGAATATCCGTTACTACGGGTACGCCAAACTCCTTGCGCACACGTGCAAGTACCTCTAGTGCTTCGATATCGCCAATACCAGTGAATGAGTCGACCCTAGAGCGGTTAGCCTTGCGGTATGAACCCTTGAATATGAATGGAATATCGAGTCGCTTGGTTATCTCGCATAGAGTGCCTGCAATCTCTAGTGCCATCTCCTCGCCCTCAATTGCACAAGGGCCTGCTAGTAGGAAAAAGTTGTCGCTTGATAGTAGATAGTCTCTTTTCATCTTTTGCTTGATAGTGTGTGTTTAAAGTAATAGTTTTATTTAAAGAATTTTATACCCACTAGCTCGTCGGGCAGGTACTGCTGCTCTACCTGTGAGTTTGGGTAGTTATGTGGGTATAGGTAGCCCTTGCCATAGCCTTCGTCCTTCATTAGCTTTGTCGGAGCGTTACGGATATGGAGTGGGATTTGGCGATAGCCATCCTTCTCTACAAATGCCAGAGCCTCATTGATTGCCATATAGGCACTATTGCTCTTTGCGCTCTGAGCTAGGTATATCGTGCACTGTGCAAGTGGAATCCTAGCCTCGGGCATCCCTAGGTTATGGACCGCCTCGAACGTTGCATTTGCAAGTAGTAGTGCATTAGGGTTTGCGAGCCCAATATCCTCTGAGGCTAATATCAAGAGCCTGCGAGCTATAAACCTCGGCTCTTCGCCCCCCTGCAACATCCTTGCTAGGTAGTATATTGCCGCATCTACATCTGAACCCCTCACGGACTTGATAAATGCCGAGATAGTATCGTAGTGCTGTTCTCCGCCCTTGTCGTACTGCGCAACGTTCTGTTGGAGTGCATCGCCTACACTCTTATCGTCAATTGTGATAGTTGTTGTGGTCGTTGAGCTGAGTGTATCTATGATATTAAGTAACTTGCGTGCATCTCCATTTGAGAATGCAAGTAGCGCCTTGGTCTCCCTCACCTCTACCCTACGCTCCTTAAGCACACTATCGGTAGTTATCGCTCTGGAGAGTAGTTCTAATAGATCCTCATCGCTGAGGGACTTTAGGGTATAGACATTACATCTAGATAGTAGCGGGCGGATTACCTCAAATGATGGATTCTCGGTCGTTGCCCCTATAAGAATGATTGTGCCCTGCTCCACAGCTGCAAGCAGAGAGTCCTGCTGGCTCTTATTGAAGCGGTGAATCTCATCTATAAATAGTATTGGCGATTTGCCTCCCGATAGTAGTCGTGAATTCTTAGCTCTATCTATAACCTCACGTACATCCTTTACCCCAGAGTTTATCGCCGAGAGTGTAAAGAATTCACGCCCCGCGCTCTTGGATATAATAGTGGCAAGTGTAGTCTTGCCAACACCCGGAGGGCCCCATAGTATCATCGATGGTACAACACCACTCTCGAAGAACTTACGTAGCACCTCAATAACCCCCCTTTGGCCGACATAGTGATCTAGGCTCTCGGGGCGCATACGCTGTGCTAGTGGACTGAATGTACTCATCGTTTTAACTAAATTTAGTTGCAAAAGTAATCAAAAAAGAATACTTTTGCTACAATTATCATGAGAAAAAGACTATTTACACTGCTTGTACTACTATTAGTACCAATAAGCGCGCTGAGCCAAGCGCTGCATGCAGATATGAGTGAGAGTGAGGCTAAAGTTCTATCAAAGGAGATATCTAATACCCTTGGTAGGAACCCTAAGATGTTCCTGCACTATAAGGATCAGAGCGCATCGAAGGTGCGACTACTTGAAACAAAGGTTATACCAGCTAGTCAAAGTATTGAGCTACACCTCAATGCAAATGCCATCTATATCGCTATTCGTGAGCCCCTACTGCGTGAGTGGGAGGTGATGGTGCGTGATACTCTATCGCACTACCTAAAGCGTGATTTTGATGATGCAAATGTTGAGTTCCTATACAATAGAATGCCGCTAGAGGACTTTATCCCAAACGCCTACCGTAAGGAGTTAGAGAGGGATAAGGAGCGTGACGGCAGGGCATATAGTGGTATCCCTCTAATTACTAGAGAGAATCAAGAGCTCTACACTAAGGGTTTTAATGGTGCCCATATCGCCATGTGGCCTAGCCACGGATGGTACTACGAAGCGCACGAAGATACAGTACGCTGGCAGTTCCAACGCCCAGCCCTATATCGAACTATCGAGGATCTACACACATTTCAATATGTCGAGAGATATCTTGCCCCTATGGTTGAGAGTGCAGGTGGTATAATTATCTCGCCTAGGGAGCGTTCAACTCAGCGAGAGGAGGTTGTAGTTGATAACTCAGCAGCGAAGATATTGAGTGGAAATTGGGTGGTTCAGAGCGGCGGCTATCGGCATATCAGGGCGCTAGATGGCGAGAATCCCCACGAATTGGGAGCTTATCTACTCTGTGAGAATGGCGGAGAGATTGAGTATTCTACCCCAATTACTAAGGCTGGAAGGTACGGCATTACGCTATCTTACGCCTCACTACCTAATAGCAGCAGGAGGGTTCGAGTGGATGTTAACCATAGTGGTGGGCAGACTACTATATACCTTAATCAAAGGATGGGAGGCTCAACTTGGATACATATTGGCGAGTGGGACTTTGACACTACGGCAAGCGTAAAGATTAGCGGCGAGGGCACTATTACTGCCGATGCTGTACGCTTTGGTGGTGGTATGGGTTCGGTAAAGCGAGATGATGCCACTAGTGGAATGCCTCGTTGGAGCGAGGCGGCTAGGTACTATCTGCAATTTAGCGGTGTACCTAAAGATATCTATGCCGTTGGCGAGAAGGAGGCGAAGGAGCAACCACCAAAGAGGGATAGAAATGTAGATAGCCTCGACTATATCGACGACTATAAGAGCCGTGGAATGTGGGCGAATTGGCTAGTCGAGGAGCGAAATATCCCACTAGATATGGCAGTGGCGCTACACTCTAATGCTGGGATAACCGACACTACATTTGGCACTCTTACTATCCACTATACCGAGAAGGGTAAGGGGGAGCTTAGAGATGGCAGTAGTAAGTTTACCTCTCGGGACCTCTCTGATATGGTACAGAGTCAGATATTGGAGAATATACGAGCACGTCACCTCTCAGAGTGGGCAGCACGTTCGCTATTCGATAGGCAGTATGCTGAGGTATCACGCCCAGTTGTACCATCGACAATTATAGAGATGTTCTCGCACCAAAACTATAACGATATGGAGCTAGCAACTACCCCACAGTTCCGCTTTGAGATGGCAAGGGCTATATATATCGGTATGCTGAAGTATCTGGCACAGAGATATAATCGTAGTTATGTAGTTCAACCACTTCCATTAAGGAGTTTCGATATGTCGATGAGTGGTGGAGGTGTAAGGCTAAGTTGGCAGGCTGCAATCGATAGCCTAGAGAGTAGCGCAAAGCCCGACTACTATAGAATCTACTGCCGAGTGGGCGAACGTGGTGAGTTTATGGCAATCGGAACTACTATGGATAACTACTACGATATTGGCATTACCCAAGACTCTACCATTAGGAGCTATAGGGTAACGGCAGTAAATCGTGGTGGCGAGAGCTTCCCTTCCGAGACGCTAAGTTGTGGCTTTACGGGTGAACTTAACTTTATAGATGTAGTTCGGAATGAGTGTCAGGAGTTTAGCTCTAAGGTGCCATATATCTATGACTATAGCTATACTGGTGAGGTATATGATAATGACCCGAAGTCTGAGTTTGTAGATAATCGCAACCCGGGTTGGGGAGCGTCACACTATCAGCTCCAGACTATTGGTCGCAGAGGCGAAACTCTCGACAATACCCTACCCCAAGGAGCAGAGATTTTAAGGGGTGGCGGCAGCTATATAAGTCGTGGGAGTGGGCGTAACCATTGGGCTCCGATAAAAAAATCACTATGAAGTAGAAAAAATTGGAAAATTGAAAAAAATAAGTAACTTTGTCATAACAAAACATAATTACGAAAAATTAAAATATGAAAAGAGCAGAGATAGTTACCGAAAAGGGAACAATGATAGTTGAGCTATTCGAGAATGAGACACCAAAGACAGTTGCAAACTTTGAGAACCTAGCCACTCACGGCTTCTATGATGGGCTTACTTTCCACCGTGTTATTCCTGATTTCGTAATCCAAGGCGGTTGCCCTAACGGAATTGGAACGGGTGGTCCGGGTTGGACAATCGAGTGTGAGACCGGGGGTGAGCGCCAATACCACGACCGTGGTGTGCTATCTATGGCGCACGCAGGCCGTAATACTGGCGGTTCGCAGTTCTTTATCTGCCATAGCCGTAACAACACATCGCACCTTGACGGAGTACACACTTGCTTTGGCCAAGTACTCGAGGGCGTAGACGTAATTGACGATATTCGCGCAGGAGATAGAATCGAGACTATTAAGATACTTAACGACTAGACATTACCAACTTTTATTATACACTTTTAAACGAGAATTAACTATGGATTTTGAAGCAATTGTACACCTGGTACTTCCAGTAGTAAAGGGCGAAGGGCAACGTGGCGAATGGACAAAACAAGAGGTAGTATTTGAACTACCACAAGACCAATATGGTCGTAAGATTTGTGTCGGATTCTGGAACGATAAGGCTCCTGCAGCAGCTGCACTACGTGTGGGTGAGCGTGTCGCAGTTAGCGTTAATATAGAGAGCCGCGAGCGTAATGGTCGTTGGTTTACTGAGATTCGCGGATGGAGACTAACTGTACTTAACCCAAATGCTGATGGTAGCTATGGTATGCCTAACCAAGGCGGTTACGGTGTACCTCAAGGATATGGTGCTCCTCAGCAAGGTTATGGCGCACCACAAGGTTACGGAGCTCCTCAGCAGGGCTACGGCGCACCACAGCAAGGTTACGGTGCACCTCAACAGGGTTATGGCGCACCACAGCAAGGTTATGGTGCTCCTCAACAACCACAGCACACACCTCCTCCAGCTCCTGCGCCTGCTCCAGCAGCGCCTGCAGCACCAGAGGCGGACGACCTACCATTCTAAATTCTAGAATAAACAGACGTCTTTAATACTAAAGAGGGGCAACACTACATTATTAATATGTAGATGTGCCCCTCTTTAGTATTAAAGTGTTACCTTTGTAGCTCGAAGATCTTAATCTCCTAGAAGACATATTAATTACATAACACAAAGAGTTTACAACGATGAAAAAAATTACAACTATCTTTGCAGTGCTATCGCTACTAGTAACTAGCGCACTAGCACAACCACCCGTTAGACCCACAATACCAAGTTCACCTTCGAATCAAAGAGCAAGTGAGGTTAGCAGGACCCCAGCCTATGGCACTATTCAGAGTATCTCCACTGCTCATAATATGCAGAGAGATGGCAAGTATGGTCTTGGCATCTATGTACACTTCTCAGTCCATGGTATGACTGGCCGTACAGGCTCGTGTGCAGCCTACTTCTACTTTGCAGGTGGCCAGCAGATTCTAAAGGACTTTGATGGTAATTATACGACTACAAGTGGTCAGGTAAGCGTTGGTGATGATTTTGTTCCTAAGTACCAAGATACTGAATTCACGGAGTTTTTCCTCTTTTTGCCATATGATCAACTCCACCTAGGGAACGGAAAGCACGATATCTCTATGTTAGTGGGTATCTTTGATGGAAATAAACAGCTCGCATCATCAAACCTTGTCAATATGCAATACACAAACAACTAGTGATAGTTGAGCGCAGAGAGAGGGCAGTACTTAAGATAGCTACTCTCTTAAGTAATAAGAGAGGCGACTATGGATTATCCACAGTCGCCTCTTTATTTGTCTAATATGTTAGGTGATTAAAACATCGCCTTCACTTGGTTGTATACGTTTTCAGCTGTAAAGCCTAGTTTCTCGTCAAGGACAGTATATGGCGCTGAGAATCCGAATGACTCTAGTCCGAATACCTTACCATTTCTACCAACTAGACCCTGAAGGTTAACTGGTAGACCAGCCGTTAGGCCAAACACCTTAACATCCGATGGGATTACAGACTCTTGGTACTCCTCGCTCTGAGTGCGGAATAGACCCTCAGATGGAACCGATACGATACGGATCTTAAGACCATCTGCACGTAGAAGTTGCGCACCGGCAACAAGTGTAGATACCTCAGAACCCGAAGCTACTAGAACTACATCTGGATTCTCGTCGCTTTGAGCCACGATATATGCACCCTTGGTTGCCTCTGAGTAGTTAGTTCCCGCTGGAAGTGTAGTAACGTTCTGACGAGAGAAGATTAGACCCGTTGGAGTCGAAGTGTTCTCCATTGCCATTCTCCATGCAACTGTAGTCTCGTCGCTATCTGCTGGACGAAGTACAAGCATTGAGTTCTCACCCTTGTGGTTTTTAAGTTTTTCCATAAGGCGAACTTGTGCCTCTTGCTCTACTGGCTCGTGAGTTGGGCCATCCTCGCCTACTCTAAATGCGTCGTGAGTCCAGATAAACTTAACTGGGATCTCCATAAGAGCCGCCATACGGATAGCTGGCTTCATATAGTCTGAGAATACGAAGAATGTACCACAAGCCGCAATTACACCGCCGTGTAGCATCATACCGATAGATACACAAGCCATTGTAAGCTCAGCAACACCTGCTTGGAAGAATGCTCCACTGAAGTCGTCACGAGTAAGTGCCTTTGTCTTCTTTAGGAAGCCATCAGTCTTATCTGAGTTAGATAGGTCAGCACTTGCACAGATCATATTCTCTACCTTCTCTGCTAGTACACCTAGTACATTCGACGAACCGTTACGAGTAGCATCGTTAGCCTTCTGCTCGATAGCTGCCCAGTCGATCTCAGGAGTATAACCACTGAAGAATTGCTCTAGTTTAACTGCTAGCTCAGGGTTAGCTACTGCCCACTCTCTCTTATATGCTAGACGCTCAGCTACGATACCTTCAAGTTCCTTCTCACGCTTTGCATATAGTTCAGATACCTCTGGCCATATTACAAATGGATTCTCTAGGTCGCCGCCAAGATTCTTAATTGTATTCTTATAGGCATCGCCACCAAGTGGAGCACCGTGAGTCTCACAACAAGCCTCATAGCTAGTACCATCTGCACGAAGTGCACCCTTACCCATAATAGTCTTACCAATAATAAGCGCTGGTTTACCAACCACTGCTTTAGCCTCGGTAAGTGCTGTGCGAATTTCCTCTGCTGAGTTACCGTTGATGGTCTTAACCCACCAACCCCAAGCCTCATACTTCATCGCCACATCTTCGCTACTTACCTCTTCGCAAGTAGTTGAGAGTTGGATGTCGTTTGAGTCATAGAACATAATTAGGTTATCAAGGCCAAGTGTACCTGCGATACGTCCTGCACCTTGTGAGATCTCCTCTTGGATACCACCGTCAGAGATAAATGCGTAGATGGTCTGTCCCATAACATCGCCGAAGCGAGCCTTTAGGAACTTAGCTGCAATAGCTGCACCCACACCAAATGTGTGACCTTGACCTAGTGGTCCAGATGTATTCTCTACTCCTCTTTCGATATCACGCTCAGGGTGTCCCGGTGTTACAGAGCCCCACTGACGGAACTGCTGTAGATCCTCCATAGAGTACTTACCACACATCGCTAGTTGCGAGTATAGCATCGGAGACATGTGTCCCGGGTCTAGGAAGAAGCGGTCACGTCCCTCCCACGCTGGGTTCTTTGGGTCGTGAACTAGGAACTCTGAGTAGAGTACATTAATAAAGTCGGCACCACCCATAGATCCACCAGGGTGACCAGAATTGGCCTTTTCGACCATTGCAGCAGCAAGGATACGGATGTTATCCGCTGCTTTTAGCATTAACTTATTGTCATTCATTGTTACTTAGGATTAGCTGTTTTGCTACGCTACAAAATTAGGTATATTTAACCAATACACCAAACGCAAAGGCACTTTTTACCCTTAAAAATTTGAGCATAGTACTCTATCTCAGAGATATAACCTAATAAAAATTTTTTAATAACCCCAAAATATCACTTCGCTATACCCCTAGATATAACAGAGACCAAGCTAAGAACCCCTCAGGGTAGCCTTAGTCTTGGTCTCTGTTATATACTTTAAGGGTTATATCCCTTTGTACACTATCTCATAGAGTTCACTATTTCATTACAGATCACAGCCGAATTGAAAGTGCTTTGGCTAACTATCTTTAGTTCGGAAGGTGGTGTTACCTCAACTGGCATAATTGAGCGCTCTAGCGAGGTTGCATCGATGATAGTCACCCCATCGACAACTACGCGTAGTACGATTCCATCTACCACTCCATACTCAGGGGCTGGCGTGCCATGTGGTCCAAGGTTTTGAGTTGCCCATATCTCTACCCTACCATCAAGACTCCTATATATACTCACATCCCACGAGAATAGCTTTTCGCTATCTTGACTGATAAGTTCGACACCTCTATTTAGGTTAAGGTTGTGGCTAACTGCTAGCTCACGCCCCATAAATTCGGCAGTTGAGTAGTACTTATCTGCGCTATAGTCAAGGATTAGTGTCTCGCTCTGGTCGCTCTCTACCTTAGCATACTCCCAATTTGCGTTGAGGGTGGCACTCAGAGGGGCTGGCTCGCCACTCTCAAAGATAGCATACTCTACTATTACGCCACGAACTGCTGGCATTGCTCTAGTTATCTCCTGAGCGCTAAGGGGTAGAATTAATAGTGCGAGTGTTAAAATTCCGAAGATTCTTTTCATAACTTTTCTTTTATAGGGTTTTAGTTTTAAATAGTTCAATTAGGTGACTTGGTCTATCTATACTTATAATAGTATTAGAACGGCCATTACGTTTGATAAGTACAAGGTTGCGCCTCTCGGTTGCATATAGCCTTACTACCCTAAAGCGTTTAATATCAAGGTAAATACCGAAGTATGCAGGTATACCCCAAACCGATAGAATCGGAATTGGTAGTAACCACTTACTATACTTTGCAGGTAGTTGGCTTATCTCCGTAATCTCATCTTTGGCTATCCTTACTACCTTTAGCACACACATTACCTCAATATAGTTTGTAGATATAACCACGGCTCTAGGTATCTGTATTAGTGCAATAAGGGCAATGGTAACTCCTAGGATAGTTAGCCAAGCAGGGAGGTAGCTACCCGATGAGTATAGGAAGAAGTAGGCAACTACAAGGGCTGCCATAGTAGCAAATAGCAGAGTCAAAATACGACTCAGCAGATCTCTTCTCATTCTATATCTCTGTGCCTGCATATAGACCTCTAAAGCGTTGAGCGTCCAAATCTAAGGAGTGCTGGGGTCATCCACTCAGCTGGTAGCTCCTCCTTGATAATTGCGATATACTCCTCGGCTTGCTCGTCGGTGCGAATGCCGCCCGATATCTTTATGCCGATATACTTCTGCTCTAGTTCGTAGTAGCTCTTAATAGCACGACATATTGCGCGAACTGCCTCAGGTGTTGCCCCTACCTCCGAGAAGCCCGTAGAGGTCTTGATAAAGTCTGCACCAGCCGCCATTGCCGCCATTGCAGTCTCGAAGATAAGCTGCTCACTCTCTAGGGTTCCAGTCTCTAGGATAACCTTTAGAAGTGCGTCGCCATCGATCTCTTCGCTGATTGCACGAATCTCGCTCATTGCAAGCTCAGTATCACCCTCTAGCACAGCGCCTACATTTATTACTACGTCAATCTCATCGGCTCCATTCTCAATTGCCATTGCAACATCTAGAATCTTAACCTCAAGGAAAGTCTGCGAGTTAGGGAATGCGCCACATACAGCTGTAATAGGCACCTCTCTATCGCCAAGTGCCAACCCTACGCTCTCCACCATTGATGAGTAGACGCAGTATGAGGCTGGATTACCACCTATAGATTCGTCCACGAACTTAGCGATTGAGTTGGGGGTATCAGTGCTCCTAAGCGATGTGTAGTCGGTAAAGGCAAGGAATTTTGAAGACATATTATTTATGTAGTTAGTTTATAAAAGCTAGACAAAGTTACAAAAAATATAGAATTTTCTGCATTTTGGTCTATATCTTGTATCACAGAACGTAAATTTTAACCTTCAACAGCGAAAAATAATGAAGACACAAAAGCAAATGGTAGTAGAGCTACTAAAGTCAATTGCGAGTGGGGATCAAGCCCCAATAGCATACATTAACCCTAAGAGTTACAAGCAGCATAATCTGTCAGTTGGTGATGGATTAATGGGTTTTGGCAAGGTGCTAAAGGAGTTAGATAACTACTTAGAACCACCGATGGTTGACCCGATTAGAGTCCTCGAGGATGCAGAGTATGTTATAGCGCATACGGACTATAACTTCTTTGGTGATAAGGTCGGTTTCGATATATTTAAATTTGAAGATGGGCTAATCGTTGAGCATTGGGATAACCTACAAGTAAAGCCAATTAACTCAAATCCAAGTGGCCGCACTATGATTGATGGCACAAGAGAGGTTCTTGACCACGATAAGACCCAAGAGAATAAGATACTCATCGAGAACTTTATTAAAGATGTGCTACTAAGGGAAAAGCCTGAGAGAATTACAGAGTACTTTGATGGCAATAACTATATACAGCATAATCCATCGATTGGTGATGGGTTAGATTCACTATCGGCGGCAATGGTAAGAATGGCAGAGAATAAGATTGAATTTAGGTTCGATAGAATACAAAAGATATTTGGCGAAGGTAACTTTGTGCTATCTGTATGCGAGGGTTACTTTGGCGAAGATGGTGGCCGCAAGAGTTCGTTCTATGACCTATTCCGCATTGAGAACGGGAAGATTGCTGAGCATTGGGATGTAATAGAGGCTATTGCGCCCGAGTCGGAGTGGAAGAATGAGAATGGAAAGTTCGGCTTTTAGTGGACTTTACTGATAAAATATAGGGTAACGCTTCAACGAAGCGTTACCCTATTTAGTTTAGCGAAGTGCCAAAGATGGCTTATTATTTACGCTTATTGACCGATCATCCAAGTGTTATCAACTAGGATACACATACCCGGCTCCTCGATAACTGTACCATCTTCGAAAGTAACTGCGATCTTAAGAGTTGCTCTGATACCATCTTCTGAAACGTTCTTTTCAGTAACCTCGATAGATGCGATTGGACCGTACTCCTCTAGTCTTTGCTCTAGAGCTTGCTTACCAGCAGCTTCCCAGATTTGCTTAACCATCGCTTTTTCCTCGTCGGTAGCGTGGCATAGCTCAAGAGTTGCGTCGATATCACCCGCGTAAGTGTACTCGATGTTTTGGATTGCTACCTCTTCGATAGTGTTTGTTGGTTCGCTGCTACCGCAAGAAGTGAAAAGTGCTACTGCAACTGCAGCAATAAGTAGTAATTGTTTTTTCATCGTTTTGATTTTTTTTAAATTAAAAATTAATTGAAATTCTACCCCGCAAAGGTAATAAATTTTATTGTAAAATAAGATTTAATTCTGAAAATTTACAATATCTTTACTCCACGGGTGGCACAGTTTCATTAACTGTAACCACAACACTATCAGAGATGTCAGGATTTGATACCGATTTAGCAGTAATTGTTGCCGATCCCTTGGCTACTGCCGTAACGCTACCGAGCGTCGAGACAGTTGCCACCTCTTCGTCGCTACTACTCCACTCTAGTGAGATATTTGTAGCCGAGGCAGGTAGTATATCTGTTCTTAGGGTAACCTGCGCATCTATATCCATCGAGAAGTCAGTAGTGTCGATTGTTACCGATTCAACTGGAATTATAACGTTGAATATAGCGTTATCTTGGATATTAGGATTCTCTAGGCTCGTAATTGTCACGAGCGCCTCGCCAGCACTGACCGTCGTAACCATACCCTCAACATCTACGTACATTACAGTAGAGTCGCTACTGTGCCACTCTACGCGTGCATTGGTTGCACTAGTTGGGTTGCTAATAACTTCAAGTATAGGGTTTGTACCTAGGTTTATTGTTGTGTCGCCTGAGCTAATCGATATAGATTTAAGGAAAGTTACGGGGGTTAAGCCCTGATCCTCACAGCTAATAAATAGCGAAAGAATAGCAATTGAAAGTATATATAGTCTTGATTTCATAGCTGCAAATATAGTAAAAATCCCATCCATCTCAAAGGACGTACCATATTAGATTTGTAGAAGAGGGATAATATCACTAGTTTTGTGCTATTATATTTATGAGATAGTTATAGAGCAATGGAAAAATCACTAAAATTTCTTGATAGCCACAGAGAGGTGGCATTTGCTACCACCGATGGGTTTAAACCAAAGCTGAGGGTATTTCAGATTATGGCACGCCAAGGCAACGACCTATACTTTGCCACTGCGCCCCACAAGGAGGTGTATACTCAGCTACAGAGCAACCCAATGGTGGAGCTACTTGCAGCCGCTGGCGATATATCGGTAAGGGTATCGGGTGTTGTAAAGTTTGATGTGAAGGAGGAGATGGCACGCCATATCTATGATACTAACCCAGTGCTTCCACGTCTATACCCTACTTTCGATTCACTGGTCTACTTCCGCCTGCCAATCTCAACTTTGGACTACTACAACCTCGAGAATACTCCGCCCCTTATCGAGCACTTTGAACTATAGTCTATGAGGTATCTATTTGCGATTTTTATTACGCTACTTTCGCTAAGTGGTAGAGCTCAGATTATTGACTCTAATATTACCTTGAGTGAGGCACTTGAGGGCACAACTGCCCCAAGTGCTATCACCTCGCGCCTTGTGATTGTCGATGTTGAGTACTACTCTATAGATAGCCTTCTACATAGAGGGCAAATCGTTGTAGACTCGACTCTAAGAAGTGAGGTTGCAGAGATATTTGAGTATATTAAGTCTCAGAAGATTATTGTAGAGATGGTTATTCCAATATCCTTTGACCTACCCGATGGAAATACCACTATGGCACATCTAAACAATACCTATGGATTCCACTATCGAGTAAAGGCAGGGGGTAAAAAATCGCTCTCGAACCACTCCTATGGTACTGCTATTGACTTTAACCCATTCGACAATCCATATATCTCAAAGTCGGGACGTATAATCCCAAAGGGCGCAGAGTATAACCCCGCTCAGAATCCACTGTCGCTTAGTGATGACTCTAAACTCGTGATGTTCCTAAAATCTCGAGGTTGGACTTGGGGAGGAGATTGGAGAGACCCCAAAGACTATATGCACTTTGAGAAACATTAAAACTCTTTATATAGGGAGTTGGACAAATTGACATCAAATGAAACTGAAAAAATAGAAAGATTAATACTCCCCACTATCATTTGACAAGTGGTCACGTAGCACTTCATAGGCTCTATGTGGACGGGCTAGTATCTCTCTATTATTTATCTCTGCTGACGGCTTCTAACTATCATATCGATAGTCAGAATTAAGAATATTACGGTTACAGCCATCGAGAATACTGGAACTAGGGTGATATCCCCCATCCATGACACTAAATCTCGAAGTTCTACTCCCTGCACTCTAACAATATAGACCAATGAGCCAACGATTCCGAGCACAGCTGTTAGAGTTAGCGCAAGAGTGCGTAGTAGAGCCATACGTCTACGGCTCCTATTTGCACTATGGGATACCCTCTCCATAGTCTTGTGTGTGAAGTTTGTCGGAAGTGTAGGTCTCTGAGCCCTACGTAGCGCCTCCTTTATGTTATTGCTCTGCATCATCTCATCAGAATATATAGTTTCTTTCTTATCCTATGTAGCTTAACCTTTATATTACTTTGGCTAAGGCCTACAACCTCCTCGATTCTCTTTATCGGCCACTCCTCTAGGTAGAATAGCTCTATTAGTACCCTTTCGGTAGGCTCTAACTGCTCTATTGCTGAGTATAGCTTATCTATGTCGGCATCTAGTACACTATCTGCATCCAAGTCCGACACCTCGGCTACTCTACTCTCATCAATCGATATACTACTATAACGTTTACGCTTGGTCGATGTTATTGCCGTGTTATATGCAATTCTATATAGCCACGTCGAAAATGAACTCTTAAAGCTGAACTTCGATAAGTTCTTAAATGCCTTTAAAAAGGTATCTTGAGTTAGCTCTTCCGCCTCCTCGGCAGTTCGTGCAATCCCTACAATAAGCGAGAAGACCCTTGAGCTATACTCCTCAACGAAGTACTCAAAGGCTGAGTGGTCGCCATCTACGACCGCTTTTACTATATCTTGTTCGCTTCTATTCATAGTTGCCCTTTAGACAACAGTAACTCTCGAATGGTTACAACTTAATACGAAAAAATAAAATTTAGTTGGAACTGTAACCTTTTTTGAACTCTATTGTCTAAAGGGCAAAGTTAAACAAATTAATCACTCTTTTAAAACAACATCACTATGGACTTAACAGCAATTTTAGTTCCCGCAGTAGTATTCTACTTTCTCTACAAAATTATAGAGCTATCGGTAAGAAAGAAGGAGAGACTACTAATTATTGAGAAGTGGCAAGCAGGCTCAACGCCTATGCCCCCAATCGACCTTACACCTAAATCAAACGGCAATCTGATGCTACGTGTTGCAGGTATTACTATCGGTGTGGCTGTTGGACTTTTGGTAGGGATCTTAATAACATTCTATATGAGGATTGCTATCAATGAGATGAATGCCATGAACCCAGATATGCATTTGAATCCAAATGCCTTCTCGTCACTATTTACATCAGCCTCGACTCTGCTATTTGGAGGTATTGGCGCCCTTGTAGTCTTCTTTATCGAGCGAAAACTGAAGAAGTAATTTGCAAATTCAAGCAAAATTAACTAACTTTATTGAGCAGAGTCTATATCATTTAGACTCTGCTCAACTCTTATTAATCAACCAACTCTAATATAATTATGAAACAAATTTTACTTACAGCTTCGTTACTTCTGATTTTTAGCTGTTCAACTACCCCAAAGGAGTACATAATCTCTGGCAATATTAAGGGAGCAGAGGATGAAATGATATACCTTCGTGTAACTGGGGCAGATGATGTGAATCCATACCTAATGGACTCTGTTCAGAGTGATGCAAATGGAAACTTTACGTTCTCAGGTTCACTACCACACACTATGGTGAGCAGTATTCTAGTTCGTGGGCTATATGGATTTGAAGAGCCGCTTATAATTCCTACTGGCGCACCAATCTTTGTCGGAAATGGTTATAATCTTACAGTCGAGGGTGATATCACTAGCCCAGATTTTGAATATTTCCTTACTGCAGAGGGAGGAGAGGAGAATTCTGAGGCTAAGATGATGCTCGATAACTTCCGTAAACTCTATGAGAATGGCACTGAACGAGAGGTAATAATGGATAGTGTAGAGATATACGCCAAGGCAAGACCAAATAGCCTTGCTATTGCTTACTTTCTAGCCACTGAATTAACCTATGACCTTGCCCCAAAGCGTATCCGTTCGCTTGCATCGATACCTAATACAAAAGTTGCGGGTATAGGGGAATATGTAGATATAATGCTCGAAAGGGCAGATGAGTACGAGGCATCGGCAGAGGGTAAAGAGTTTATAGACTTTACAGCTGTTGATACTCAAGGTGATACTGTAAAGTTTAGCGATGTAGCAGGCAAGGGTAAGTGGGTTTTACTAGACTTCTGGGCGGCGTGGTGCGGCCCTTGTAGAGAGGCAAATCCACACTTAGTTAAGGCTTATAGTGACTACAAGGATAGGAACTTTACTATTGTGGGGTACTCGTTAGACTATACCGAAGCAGATTGGAAGAAAGCAATTGAGAGTGATAAACTCTCTGAGTGGCTAAATCTCTATGGTGGGAGCCAATGGAGCAGCGAAGCGACACAACTCTATAGAGTCGAGGCGGTACCTACAAACTTCTTGATCTCGCCAGATGGTATCATTGTCAAACGTAATGTTGATATCCATAATTTAGATAGCTACCTCTAAGAGTAGTCATAGATATATAAGTAGTGGGCTATCATAATAAAATAT
>CAYJFH010000011.1:0-32655 GCA_964369485.1 uncultured Rikenellaceae bacterium
AAATTCTTTACGCCATCTTTCCATATGCCTTCAAAGTGGTATGCACTTTGCTTCATTATAGTGATTCAGAAGAGTCAAGCTAGAGAAATTATATGGGGGACGACGACTCCCCCGAGTCGTCCCCCTTATCTGCGCTCGTTCCTCGCTACGCTTTCGGAGTTCGCCTAGTCGTCGCCCCTCGCACAACCGCTATGATTTATTTATCACAGCAAAATAGTTGTGGCTAATGCCTCAACTATTTTGATTTATGATTTGGATTCGTTCGCCTTTCAGGCTCACTTACTTTTTTCTTTTTTTCCGCGTCCCGCGGGCGGGGGAAAACGAAGTTTTAGATACCCCCAAGTTCCACCAAAGCTCAAAAGTAGACTAAACCACAAAAACGAATAGTGCTCTTGGCAAAAATTATCAATCTGCACAGCCCACACACATAGTAGTGAAAATATATAGATTATCGTTAAAATTATCTTTCCCCTTGCCATAGTCCTAAAGTGTATATTTCAATGTAAGTGTAAAGCTACGTGGAGGCATCGGGCGGCGAAGTATGCCGTAGAACCTGCTATCGAATATATTTTCGCACTGAGCCGTTATGCTTAGGAGCTCAAGAGGTGAATAACTTAGAGCCAACGAGTGGATTACATATGGCTCTATCTGCGAGAGGCTATTTGGATTCGAGCTCATAGCACTATACTTCCCACTCTCGCCCTCCAAAGAGTAGTTGAGCGAAAGCTTACGCCAACCTATCCCAGCAGATAGCGCCCCACTTAGTAGCGGTACATATGGCAACTGTTGCCACTGAGAATAGTCATTTGGGTTCTCCTTAGGGGCTATATTTACAGTTCTACTAAAGTTCATAGTACCTGCCAAATCCACCCTCCAGTGGCTATCAATTCTGTAGTGGTAATTTACCTGTGCCTCAACACCTATACTCAACACCCTCTTTAGGTTAGTAGGCGTCCAGTACTGAGCGTGAGTAGGCAGCCATATAATCCAATCATCGATAACCGAGCCAAACAGATTTACCGTTGCTCTGAGCGACTCTCCAACATAGCGACCGCCAAGTTCTGCGGTGAGCCCCCTCTCAGGCCTAAGGTCTGGATTACCCCCGGGGGTGTAGTACATATCTTGGAGTGTTGGGAAGTGTTGGTTATAACCACCCCTTACAAATAGCTCCGACTCCTTAGATATAATATAGTTAAGCGCAGCATAGCCCGTTCCATATAGCTCGCCACCAACAACTCCAGCACGTGCCAATAGCGATGTCGAGACCTTACTCCCCCACCACGATGACCAATCTAGCGCCGCTGAAAATTCCGTTCTACTCCTATCGAAGCCCGTACCGCGCACCTCCTCATGGCTACTCGCACTCTGAAGCGCACCATCAAGCTTTAGCAGTAGAGTATGCTCTAGGGTTGGACGGTAGGATATATCTACACCTCCTTGGAGCGTTCGCCCAAAAGAGGTAGATGCAATATATGTGTCGTAGACCCCTGCTCCACGCAAGTTCTCTTGATTAAATTCGCTATCCTCTATAGTTCCACCTATCATAGCATCGATATTGAAGTGCTCGAACTTTGCGCTATAGTTCACAACTGCTCGAAGTGCTCTATCACCGCTACTAATTAGATTTGAATTCTCAGAACCCTCATAGGTTGTAAGTTGGGGTAGATTGCGCATATTATCGGTCGCCATTACAGATAGCGATATCTCCTGATTAGGGCGCAGCTTATAGAAGAAATCTTGAACTAACGATAAGTTACGATAGTCGCCATTTAGGTTCTTCTGAGTCGGTCTATATGTTGGGTTCGACGGATCAATAATATCTCTATTTATAAACTCGAAGTCATTGAGCGAGTAGTTATAGACCACCTTGGTAGAGCTCTGGAATCTACTGCCTCCAACTCTTAGTGCCACAACGCCATCGTATGTAGAGAAGCTCCCCACAGAGCCTAGGAGTGTAAGGCTAAAGGGATCATCCCACTGCGCCTTACTGTGCATATCCACAACTCCACCCAGTGCACCGTCGCCATAGGCAATTGCACTAACCCCCGGTGCTACACTAACACCATCGAGCCCTGCGGCAGGAAGTAGTGAGAAGTCAACATCTCCGATTACTGGCGAGTTTACCTTTAGCGAGTTCCAATAGAGCGAAGTATGGGTAGAGGCAGCACCACGAAACGATATACTCTGCCTCTGTCCACGCCCATAGTCCTTAATCACCACAGGAGTAGCATCACGAAGCAGATCACCAAGGGTACTACCAATCGAGGTAGAGAGCACTAGGCTATCTACTCCAAATGAGCCACGACTCTGACTAGAGAGCCTACTGCCCAAGACCTCCACTCTGTCGATAAGTAGCGTATCCAATCTGTCGGCTCTAACCTCAGAGATAGAGCCAAGTAGAGCTAAGAGCACCAATAATCTATAGAAATTCCCTCTTTTCACGGCACAAATGTACAGAAAAAATCTCTATGATAAGAGTGCCTCAACTATTCAATTAGTTACAAGTAGTTAACATTTATAGATTAATGGCAATAAAGATCAACAACGCGGTAGGCTCACAGTAAATACTGCACCTCCATCGCTATGGTTCCTTGCAGTGATAGTACCACCATATCCAATAACAATACCCTTACATATAGTAAGCCCAAGCCCTGAGCCATTTACCTTGGTGGAGAAGTTATACTTAAATAGCCTCTGTAGATTCTCTTCACTCAGTCCCGGTCCCCTATCTCGAACCTCTACCACTACCATACTGCCCTTAACGCTCAGATCTACATCCACTACTCCGCTCCACTGCATAGCCTCCGAGGCATTCTTTATCAGATTAAGGAATACCCTGCTGAGCGACACATAGTCCGCTTTGACTAGTATGGTCGACTCCATATCACCCTTTAGGCGTATACGCACACTACCCATCGAACCGTAGAGCGAAGATACATTAGTTAGCACCTTACATATATCGGCACTATGAAACTCGCCTGCCTTAGTCCTTGCGATATCGGATAGATCTGAGGCGATATTGCTGAGTATATCGACATTATTTTTCAGTAGTTCGAGTGCATCGTCCATCTGACGATTAAATCTCTCTGGGTCGGCTTGACGATAGTACTGCATTAGCTCTATACGTAGCTTCATAGGGGTGAGTGGGTTCTTTATCTCGTGGGCAATTTGACGTGCAGCCTCACGCCACGCACCCTCTCTCTCACTCTCTATTATCTGCTTATAGTTCGAGTGGATATACTCCACCATTGAGTTATACTGTATAATAATAGCACCAATCTCATTACCAAGGAGTTCACTATCAACAGCATTAATCTTACGTAGATCGCCTATCTTCGAGACTCCATCATATAGTACCCTTAGTGGTTTAGATATCCTGCGATATAGTATAATTGAGATTAGCAGGGAGAATAGTAGAACTGCAATAGATAGATTCACGATACCACCCTGAACGTGGCTCCAAAATGTAACCCTCATTCCCGAGACTGCATAGTTCCGAGCCGCCACAACCAAGTAAGCCACAACACCATCATTACCTATAATAGGCACTGCAAATTCAACTCTATCACCTCCCTCGATTACCATCTCTGAGACAAATCTGCCATCGTAGAGCAGCTGCGCATAGAGTTCATCGTCGAGCAAGGTTCCCAGCTCTAGCGAGCCATATGAATATCTAAGCCTATAGTCTGCACCGTAGACTCCAACAGATAGCTCTGCTACCTTATTTAGAGGATCCTGCACCCAGTCTAAAACTCTATCGAGGGTTACCTCATCCTGCAATAGTGAGCTATCTAGGGCAGCCTTTAACTCAAGTGTGGTATTACCAAGCGCTCGAGAGTTAATAGAGTGCTCCCCCCTAATGAGCATATAGACCACAAATACAAGACTTGCAGTTACCGAGATAAGCGCCGAGAAGAATAGAGCGGCACGCACCCTATAGATCAGACTATGACGATTATACATCGAGTAGACAGATATAGCCGAGAGCTGTATAATTGAGCTACATATAAATAGCAATATTAGAGTTATATAGCACCATAGAGTTAGAGCCTCTAGTACGCCATAGTAGCGCATACTAACAATCACAACCCTACTATCATTACTTGTGTAGACGTGTACCCTATCATCCAAGTATGCTACTTCATTATCGCTGAGTTCAGAGAGTCTATCGATCACCCCGACCTCATAGCGGCTATTCTCTGCTGTGCAATTTCCTGAGCGCCCGATCTCTACATACCAAACACCAGTAGGAATATTAGTATTATCAACTCCATTCTTCAAGAGCAAATCAGCATACTCCCTTGCACGCCCCAGGTGAGAAGCATTGGTCTCCACAATGGTAAATATCGAGGCATAGGTAGATGCGAATAGAACCACAATAAGAAAGAGAGCACCTGCAGAGCGCTTAGTACTGATATTAGTTATTATTACAATCATCAAACTAATGATCGTAGCTAACAGCAGCGCACTAACTAGGCTATAACCAAATATTATTGTTGAGATAATAAAGATAACTATGTGAATCAACATCCGTACCTTGAAGTCTATCGAACTAAAGATTACGGCAATTGCCAAACAGTAGACAACTACGATAGATGAGAGTATAGCATAGACCACATAGACAAGCACTAGATCGAGATCTAACTCCAACATATTCTTTAGGCTCACCACACCGATAGTCTCGTGTATTACATTATATGACACACGATAGAGGTAGAGCGCAGAGATAGAGACAATGACAGAGAATATCACTATCATCACATATCTGAATACAACGGAGCTACTCTGCATCTTGCGCCTAAGCTTAAAGCGAGCCATATATGGCAACTCAAAGAATAGGTATAGAATTATATATGTAACTAGTAAAGAAGAGAGTGAAGACCACGAGTTACTAGCTCCCTGAGGCACCTCTACGTTGTATAGTATTATCCGGGCAATAGTAAATAGAACAGCTAGTGTTGCTACCTTCCTTAGAATATTCTCAGGAGTTGCTCTACGCCCTACCCTTACTCGAATATAGTATAACACCAGAAATACACCCATCCAACCCATAATATTGATCACATAGGATATCTGCCTTAGACACATATACCTTGCGGTAAAGCTCTTTCCTCGCACCTCAACTAGATTACCTAGCCCATCTGCTCGTGGCGCAGTGACCTTTGGAGCCCTCCTTAAAAATGGAAATAGGTAGTCATTATAGATGCCATCTAGCCCCAACAGAGGCACTATAATTAACGAACGCGTGCGACCCTCGCTACGGCTAAAGCTCAGCACTACGCTCTGAGGTAGGCTATCTATAGTACTAGAGCTACCGAGATTAAATACCTCTCCACTTGGAATTTCACCTTGCCAATACCGTACCGTATCATCCGAAAATAGAATCAGTGCCGGGGAGTTAATATCAGCCTCGGCCCCCAAGTGGCTACTCCAAAGGCTATCGATATCGTGCTCGCTATATTCGCCGCTATGCCACTTTTCGACAATGCCCTCTACACTCCGAATCGAAAGGTCGATACGCCTACCAATCTCATCGGCCTTTAACTGCTGCTTTACAACTAGATTATCAAAGAGAAGTTGGGTGACTATCAATACCACAGCCACATAGGGAATATACTTAACCCATCGATATCCGATTAAACGTCCCATCTTCTCTTTGGTTTTTAGTTATTAAATCTTTATTGCCTTTAGCATATTATGCTTACCGAGTGCTCCTGCGAGCCTCTTGACCTCAAATCCTGCCGCACGAAGCGCCCTCTTTACATCTCCCTTTGCGCTATATGTAACCAGAAATGCACCGCTATCCATCCTACTAGCTAAGTGAGTAAATACCTCTTGAGTCCACTGCTCAGGGACTACATCTGGTGCGAAGGCATCGAAAAATACGATGTCGAACTTTTCATCGGGGATAGCACCACTCTTTGTAAAGTCAACATTGAACTTTCTGAAGTTAAAGCCATCTGCAATCTCAACCCACTCACCCCAATTAGCACTATGGAGTGCACGTAGGTTATCATCCACAAAGCTTAGATGCTCAACTACATCTAACTCTATAGGGTATAGCTCGGTTGTGGTATAGTGGAGGTCATATCCACTCTGAAGCGACAGAAGGGCATTTAACCCCGAACCAAAGCCAATCTCTAGCACCCTTGCACCATCCCTTAGGAAGTCTATATAGACGTGCATCGACTCACCAATAGCCCCTCGCGAGGAGTGGTAGAGTTGCCCATCAAAGTGAGTACTTAGAAGAGTTGAACTCCCATCATCTGTTGTTAATATCTGCATCATAATAATTGTAATACTCTATCTTTTCGGTTATCAATATCTTAGCTGTAACAAATATAAGATAACTCTGAGAGAAATAAAAATAATATTTCACACTACACCACTACACTACACCTACTCTATTGCTCTTCTCACCATTTTTACATACCTTTGCTTCAACCATATTAATTCTTAAAAAAAACATGATAAAGGGCATAATATTCGACATGGACGGTGTACTAGTAGTAAATGATCACGCACATAGCGAGGCATTTGTCATATGGAGTCAACGTCATAATATCACACTACCCGAAGGCTTCCTATCGAGCTACTACGGCAAGGGTAACGACGAAATCTTTCGAGGCATCGTTGGCCCTGAGGTATCGGATGAAGATATAAGCAAATTTGGTGCCGAAAAGGAAGAAATCTACCGAGAGGTATATTCAAAGTCTATCGCACCGACCCCCGGGCTAATCGAGACACTCACAGAGCTAAAGCGAAGGGGTATAAAGATGGCAGTTGGTAGCTCTGCGATTATCGAGAATGTTGACTTCGTGCTCGATAGCCTTGGCATCAGAGAGTACTTTTCGGCCATATCGCACAGTGGACTCGTAGAACGTGCAAAGCCTGCACCAGATATTTTTCTGCTAGCGGCGAAATTAATGGAGCTAGAGCCCTCGGAGTGCTTCGTATTTGAGGACGCCTTTGCAGGGGTTCGTGCTGCACGCAGCGCAGGGATGAAGGTCGGGGTGCTTGCAACATCATTTAGCAGGGAGCAACACAACCACTATGATATCATAGCTGATGACTTTACAGGTATCTCAATAGATGAGATACTAAAATAGTAGAGAGGGAAATAGAGAGAGAGGGTAACGCACTGTAGCGCTACCCTCTCTCTATTTTTTTATACATCCCAATAGGTTAGTCTATAATATTTAGGCGTTTATTTAACTTAGCCACAGCCGCTCTCTTCTCTTCGCTATGGTTTAGGACATCTTGCACAAAGTCATTATCATTAAATTTGCCTCGAACTGCCTCAAAGTCGCTATTCTTAATATCCTTATCGCCATCGACACCAAAGCCGATACGCATTCTAGCTGAGAACTCCTTGCTAGCATCATCATAGATACCCCTATTAATCGACTCCACTGCCGCTAGGTAGCTATCCATATATGATGCAATATCACCCTTTGTAATCTTCTGTAGTGATACCCCTAGCCTCTTCTCGATAAGGCTCACCGACCAATTCCATACTGAATCGTCATAGTGGCTATCAATCTCTCTAAATGCATTGCTGATATCCTCGAGTTCGCTATACTTTCCCTCAGAGATAGTATCAACAACTCGCTGAACTTCGCTCTGCGGACATAGAGCACCCGATATATCTACCCACTGACCCACTCCAACATCTCCGCTAGGGGTTAGTGCTACGCGTACCTCTTCGATGGTTGACCACTTAGTCTTGAATAGTCTACCTAGAAGTTGGTCGCCAATAAACTTATCAATTCCTGCATTATAGAACTCAATACCACGCTCTAAGTAGTTGCGTTTCATCTTACAGCCGCCATATACGTACTCAGTAGTACTCTGACCACCCATCTCAATCATACCTTCGAGCAGCTCCATACCTTGAACCATCCTACCCACTGTATATGGAGTTAGGAGCTTAAAGTTAATGACATCGAGCCTAGCTCCACCACCACGCTTATCACGCTTTGGCCACTTTGCCACGTCGCGGATAGTACCTACACTACGAAGTGTAGCTGCTGGGATAATTACAGGATCGCCATAGTCCTTCTCGATAATATATGAGAATGGCAGCTTAGAGGTATCGGCATTACTGTAATGGTTACCGATAATAAGTGAAAATGGCCCAATACGCATTGGCCACAGAATATATGAGCTACTAGCTAGCTTGCAACCTCGCTCCACCACACCTTGGTGCACTGGCCCGAACTTATACATATGGTTACTCTGATTAGAACCACTACCTGCATTCATAAATGAGAACATACCCCCGATAAGGAGCGTTGACTTATGGTGTGTTACGGTATATGGCCCTGCAAATGTTGCGCAGGTCTCACCGTGCATAGCTATACAGTTTGAGAAGAATAGTGAATTTTCGGCCGAGAACTGCTTGCCGAGTTCTGAGCCTTGACCCACAAAGCACCTATCAAGTAGCACCCCATCGGTCACCTTTGCTGCACTCGATATAATAAAGTGTTGTGCGATTACCCCACGACCGACGTATGTCTTAGCCTGCTTTGTGCTATTAATTGAGCCATCGACAAGTCTCGAGACTCCATCCAGAACGGCATAGTCCCCAATCTTCACTGAGTCTATCTCGCCACAGTTCTTCACCACAGCGCCAGTGCCAATATATGCACCCCTTAGACGCACTTCACGCACATACTTCTCGACCATCCACTCCAGAGAGTCGACCATCTTTGAGCTCTGACGATATAGTGCCATTAGGTATGCCACCTGCGAAGATAGGTTGTCATATAGAGTGACCTCTCGCCCCCCTGCCTCATTTAGAACTGAGACCTTAACCCCATTTCCAAATGTTGCACCCGCAGGAGCACTAATAGAGTCTACGGCACTTATCACCACACTATCACCAATCTGATAGTTAGAGATATATTGCCTTACATCATTGATATATACATCACGGCCAATGGTGCAGTTATGTAGCATAACCGACGATATAGAGGCTCTAACCTCAATATCACGACCAATAGCAACCACTCCACTCTGCGATGCAATCTTTACATCGCCCGAGAAGCGAACTGCTCTAAACCTTGAGCTATCGAAGTTCTCAATCTCTACCCTGCTCCAATCCTCCGCACTACACCCTCTACTCTCTAGCTCTCTAATATTTGCTTCACTAAGTCTCATAGTTCAATAGTTTTATTGTGTAGTAAGCCTCCCCTGAGGCAAAATCAGATTACTCTACAGTTACTGACTTTGCAAGATTTCTAGGTTGGTCTACATTTCTACCCTTATTAACTGCAATATGGTAGGCAAGTAGCTGAAGTGGGATAGATACCACGATTGGCATTAGGCACTCGTGGATAACTGGCACCTCAATACAGTAGTCCGCAGTCTCCCTTACGTGCTTATCATCTGAGGCGATAACTGCAATGATCTTTCCACCTCTGGATTTGATTTCGTGGATATTACTTGCTGTCTTTTCGTAGATTTTATCTGGAGTTGCAATTGCAATTGTCGGCATCTCACGGTCGATAAGTGCAATTGGGCCGTGCTTCATCTCCGCTGCAGGATAGCCCTCGGCGTGGATATATGAAATCTCCTTTAGCTTCAGCGCACCCTCTAGTGCAGTAGCGTAGTTATAACCTCTACCTAGGTAGATAAAGTTACGTGCATAGGTAAAGATCTTTGCAAGGTCCTCCACCTTAGTATCTGTCTTTAGAACCGCCTCGATAGTCTGAGGAAGTTTGATAAGGTTTGCAGCAATCTCACTGATTGTATCCCTAGAGATTGTACCGCGAACCTTTGCAATTGTAGCTGCTAGCATAGTAAGTACAGTTACCTGACCAGTGAATGCCTTAGTCGATGCTACCCCGATCTCTGGACCTACGTGAATATATGCTCCTGAGTCTGTAGCCCTAGCAATAGATGAGCCTACAACGTTACATACCCCGAACACGAACGCACCTGCACGCTTAGCAAGCTCGATGGCCGCAAGTGTATCGGCAGTCTCGCCCGATTGAGATACTGCAATAACAATATCCCCCTCATTGATAACTGGGTTACGGTATCTAAACTCCGAGGCATACTCCACCTCCACTGGAATTCGACACATATTCTCGATTAGGTGCTCGCCAATTAGCGATGCGTGCCACGATGTACCGCAGGCTACAAATATAATTCGCTTCGCATTCTGGAACCTCTGCTCATTGGTAATAACTCCTGAGATAATAATATCGAGGGTTTCATTATTTACCCTACCACGAATACAGTCCTTAATGGTCTTAGGCTGCTCGTAGATCTCCTTTAGCATAAAGTGCTCGTAGCCACCCTTTTCAAGCTCCGAGATACTAATCTCTAGCTGCTTAATATCGATCTTTGCGTCGTTATTCTCAAGTGTCGAAACCTTTAGCTCCTCGCCACGGCGAATAGTTGCAATCTCATCATCGTTGATATAGACGAAGTTATGTGTAAATTCAATTACCGATGCAGCATCTGAGCCTAGGAAGAATTCATCCTCGCCGATACCGACTACAAGCGGGCTACTCTTTCTAGCCGCAATGATCTCATCGGGTTTACCATTCTCGATAACTGCAATTGCAAATGCACCTACAACTCGTTTAAGAGCTCTACGCACCGCCTCGAATAGCGTGCACTCCCTAGTAATCTGAATATACTCAATTAGGTTAACTAGTACCTCAGAGTCAGTTGAACTCTTAAAGGTATATCCGTGCTCGATTAGAGCCTCCTTTAGGATATGGTAGTTCTCGATAATACCATTATGGATAATGGCAAGTGAGCCCGATTGCGACCTATGAGGGTGCGCATTGACGTCATTTGGCTCACCGTGAGTCGCCCAACGAGTATGGGCAATACCGATAGTTCCCGAAGTGTCCTTAGATTCGATAAAGTGCTCTAGATTCGCGACCTTACCCTTACATTTATAGATATTTAAATCGCCCTTTGGGTCGATAATAGCAACTCCTGCGCTATCATAACCACGGTACTCTAGCCTCTTAAGGCCCTTAATTAGCACCTCTACGGCGTCTCTTTTTCCGATATATCCAACAATCCCACACATTGTATTCTATAGTTTTTTAAAGTAAAAATTTTTGACAAAAATAGTCATTTTTTGTCATATATATATAAATAATGGCAAATTATTTGTAACTTTGCCTTGTTATAAGTAATGGGGTTGACCGGTTTTGACAGCAGGTTGACAGGTATAACTAAGCATACAGAGGGTGGTTGGCTACCTCTATAATCTCGGACAACAAATTTTTGACTGGCAATAATAGCTATGCACTCGCTGCGTAATCTAGTCTAAGACAGATTCCTTAATCCGCTAGGCCAAGGCTGCCTAGCCGACGAGTACCCGCCTCATCCTTTCCTCTCTTTTGGGTGGCGGCAATGGGTATCAACCAATAAGAGATAGGCTATAGGGAACGTCTCGACCCTTTAGTCGACAATTTAGAGAATAAGCCCTTATGGTTGGTCGTCTTCCGCCTGCCTTTGGGACGAAAATTAAGCGAAGACTAAGTATGTAGAAAGGTCTTACGTGCACTGTTTGGACGAGGGTTCGATTCCCTCCAACTCCACAATTTTTTAGAGGTCTATACTCTTTAGACTCTTAGAACAAAAAACACTCGATTTCACACACGTCTGTGTAGAATCGAGTGTTTTTTATAACTATAAACCCTAACCATCAGTTAATCGACACAAAATAATTTGCCAGTCACCTCCAAAGTGACAACGAAAAATCACCATCAATCGCTAATTAGCAATATTTTATATAACATAACATCTAAGCCATCTAATCGCCACCGCTCGCTTTGCATTAATGTTCAAACAGAGTTGTGCTTTATAAAATTTAACTGCAGGAAATAGTGACATATCATATTTTTTACTATCTTTAATTTTTAAAGAGGAAACAATCATAAAATATATTCAAAAAGCACCCCTAGAACGAAGATGAGACATATAATTGCAGCAGCTCTACTATCACTTTCACTAACAGCTACATCATTTGCTCAGCAGAGCGAAATTAAAGCTTCGCAGGATGCGGAGTATCACGATGCAAAGGTGATACTTGTGCACACCCCCGGCAATGAGCTACAGACCGCTATGCTGCACCCAAGGGCCGCTCTCTTCGATCGCTACTTTAGCATTCCAAAGGCGAGAGCGGAGCACGATAACTACCGAGCAGCCCTTAAAGAGAGGGGTGCTGAGGTCTACACCCTAAAGGAGTTGATGCTTAGCGGATGTGTAGATAGCAATGGCAATAACATAGAGGGAGAGGAGCTAGATGCGCTTCGCAGACTTGCCATTGAATCGCTACACTACGATACCTCAGAGCTTAGCGATAGCGAGGCTACTCAGCAGATCGAGTACCAAAACGAAGTGATTAGAAAGATTGCTGCAGAGCAACTATTCGACATTATCATCAACCAACCGACACTCAGGCTCTCGAAGACTAAGCACAACACTGGAATTGCAGCAGAGTATATCTACTCTCCACTATACAACCTATTCTACACTCGTGATCAGATGATAACCACCCCAAGCGGCGTTGTTATCGGCAAGCTAAACTCAGCACAACGCCGCAACGAGAGCAAAGTTATGGAGTTTGCAATCGAGAAGTTAGGAATTACACCTATCCATACTATTAGCTCTCAGGGGGCGTTCCTTGAGGGTGGTGACTACGTTTCGATGGATAATATCGCCTTTATCGGCTGCGGTATGCGCACCACACAAGAGGCTATTGATGAACTACTGGAGCACGATGCCTTTGGCGCAGATTCAGTTGTAGTGGTGCACGATAAGAGGTTCTACCAACCACAGATGCACCTCGACACGTACTTCAACGTTATAGACCGCGACCTTGTGACACTAGCCAAGGAGCGTATGACCCTAAACCCAAATGACGACACGTACCTAACCTACTCACTATACACTAAGAACAGCGCAGGTAGATATACCTTAGTCGAGGACGGCGAGCCATTTATCAAGCTACTTACCGACCAACTAGGCATAGATATCATCACCATTAAGCAGAGCGACCAAGACCACTTCGCCAACAACTTTTTGACCATCGGTAAAAGGGAGATTATCGCCGTTGCAAATCAAAGCGAGGAGTTTCAAAGGGCGCTCAAAGAGCATAATGTAGATGTAACGTGGGTAGATATGGAGAACTTAATCCTTGGCTACGGTGCAGCTCACTGTATGACCCAAGTTCTACTCAGAGATTAAGAGTACTGACCCTGCGCCCAACAAGCGAGCGACCACCCTCTCTGAGCACTATATCATTACGTCGAAGACCTCGACGCACCTCCCTATACTCACCATAGAGCTGCCCTAACTCTACCTCACGCATATAGACCCTGCCATCACCGCCAACTACATATATCACTCCATCGCTATCAATTGCCTCTAAAGGCAGCAGTAACACCTCACTTGCGTGCCTCAACTCTGCTGTAACGGCTACCTGCTGCTGATGGGATAGTTGATGGTTAGGGTTTGCAAATAACACACTGAGCTCTACATAGGCAACTCCCCCTACCACCACCCTTTGGGTAGAACGATATTGCCCCATATGTGGATGTTCTACACCGCTATAGGTCAACACTATATCACGAAGCAGTCGACTATCATTAAAGAGGCGGTAGCGATTAGGATCACGCACCACATACTCCAAGTAGCGATTAAGTGGAATCAACAGTGGTACATATAGTGAATCGATACTATGGAGGGTGAGGAGGTGGTTAGCGCCTCCACTGAGTGACACATAGTGGCCACTATCGGCCAAGTAGTCGCCCACAACTCCCGTAAAAGGGGCATATATATCTGTACTTAGGAGTTTGGCTCTAGCCAGCTTCATCCTATACTTTGCACTATTTAGCTTGGCAGTTGCCTCGGCTAGCTCCTCAGTAAGCCTACGAACCTCACGCCTCTTTCGCAGCTTCTCACGAAACCTCCTCTGAGCGGCGCTATATAGATACTCGATGCTATCTTGCTGATCGCTAAGGCGCATAACTTCCGCCTCGGCACCCCTAAGCTGCCTTTGGTATCTACCCCTATCAATCGAGAGTAACTTATCACCATAGCGCACCATTGAGCCCTGCGAACTATTAATCTCCACAATAGCGCCAGAGACAGCAGAGTATATCTCACGGCTGAATTGGCTAGTGGTGGTAGATGTAAAACTAAGAATCTGCGGTATAGATTGCAGGGTTGCCCTCACTACCTCAACTCGACTCTCTACACCTTGGCTGCTTAACTTGCCAGTTGTATGCACCAAAACAGAGAGCACCATCCATCCATATAGTAACCTCGCACGCTTCATCCCATCTAATTGTAATTTTCAACATAGCACTTAAGAGTTTTTCAAAAATCATACCTAAATTTCTTTATAAAATAAGTATCTTTGCAACTACTCTCTTAGGGTATAGTTTTTGATTAAGAAGAGACTCTTAACAATTGATATAAACCCCATAAAACTTTCAAACAAGATGGACATTAAAGATGCACTAATCCAACGACGTAGTATCCGCAAGTACAAGGACGAAAAGGTAAGTCGCCAGACTATGAACGAGATTATGGAGCTTACTCGCTTCGCTCCATCGTGGGCAAATTTTCAGATTGCTCGCTATACACTAATTGACGATGAGGCACTCATAGAGCGTATTGCTCAGGAGGGTGTGCTAGGATTTGCCTATAACATCGGCACACTTAAGAACGCAAAGGGCGTTGCCGTCCTTAGCTTTGTAAAGGGCAAGAGTGGTAAGTTAGGCGCTGCAAAGGGTGGTAATGATGACTTCGCTACTACTAAGGGTAACGCTTGGGAGGTCTTTGACGCGGGTATTGCTTGCCAAACATTCTGCCTAGCAGCTCACGCCCATGGCGTAGGCACCTGCATCTTTGGCGTTATTGACGATAAGGTCATCGCAGAGATCGCCTCACTTCCAGAGGATGAGACCGTTGGTGCAATTATCACATATGGCTACCCCGAGGGCGAACACCCACAGCCAACCCCTAGAATGAGCGTAGAGGAGATAACCAGATACCTATAAAACTAATAAAATAATATGGCAGTACTTAAAATTGTAGCTACTATTGTAGCAAAGGCAGAGTTTGACGCAGAGGTACTCTCTGCACTTCGTAGCCTTGTGGAGCACACCCGTCTCGAAGAGGGGTGTATCTCATACCAACTTCACCGTGACATCAAAGATCCACTTCGCTACACTATGCTAGAGAGCTGGAGAGATCAGGAGGCTATTAACTTCCACAACTCCTCTGAGCACTTTATGGCATTTATTGCAGCGAGCAGAGGCAAGACCCAGCGCATTGAGGTAGTAACTATCGAGGAGCTGTTTTAAGGTAGATAGCACTATAATAATGGAGGGTCACTTTTAGAAAGTGACCCTCCATTTTATTAACAAGTTACTGTGCGCATTACCTCTTTGCCGTGTTATTTGCAATAGCACTTAGTGCACTAATAAGCTCACCGACCAGACGCGTGATAAGAATAAACACAAAACCTCCGATTGGTATTGTCAGTATATTAAGATAGCTAAATTGTCCGCCCATTCCATCGGTAAACAACATAGCCACGAGCACTATAAATGGCATAATAAGTATAGTGATCATCCCCACCGATTCGCCAACACACCTAATTAGGTGGGCTACAATCGGAGTGGCCACATAGACCTCGTCATTAGATGTTAGGGTGCTTACCTCTGAACTCTTATCGATCCAGTACATACAACCTATAACTCCCCCAATAATAGAGAGGATATAGATAAGGATCATCCCTACAATTGCTCCGCCCTTCATATACTCAAAGAGCCTTGCAGTATTGATGATATTATAGATAGGCGCGAGTAGAAATGCAAGGGCAATGATAACATAGAGCCACGCTACTGGCTGCCTAAAGATCTTTCCACTTCTAAAGTAACTAAATAGGCAATCTAGCTTTCCAACATAAGGAAGTTTCTTTGCCTGATTGTTGATTTTTTGATTTAAATTTTCCATGGCTTTGAAATTTAATTGGCTCTCAATTCAAATATAATAGACTAGAGTTGCTGTGAGCCATATACAATCCTAGCGCTACTAACTCTATCAACTAAAAATCCTAAGAGCAAAGTTACAAAAAATAATCTAATAAAACCAAAAAATTAGTCACTAAACATCTCTTTATCAGAGATTCACAGCTACTCTATCTCAATATACTCGGCTGCCACTATACGGGTATGTGGGTTGCGGCTTACCACCTCTTGGCGCACCCCCTTTGTGCCAAACCAAATCCCTAGGAACTTAAAGCGTGGCACACGGTGGAGCACCTGAGCGATAGTATCATATATAGTTATATCAGCTCGAAGTGTATCACCACTTCTCTGAGCCATCAATTTAATATAGTCGCTACGATAGTTCCACTTATGGCCGTAGCCCACCGATATAACTTCGTACTTTGAGGCAGTAAATACCTTGGCGACACTCTGAGCCCTGCGGAGGCGTATGCCCATATCTCGTATTAGCTCCACATCCCTTACCCTTGCACTTTGTAGTTCGCCAACCTCTAGCCTCAACACACCTATACTCAGAGCGCTAAGCGAATCTCTTACTTGATAACTCCTAGCGCTATCCAGCAGTACACTCTGATTAGCCGAAAGGGTATCAATCCTCTCGCCCCTTGAATCCCACATTCCATAGAGTACCACACACGCACCTAGGAGCACCACCAAGGCGAAGTTCCTAAACATCAAACTCTAAGTATGGTTCACCATCTACGTACCTTCCCCCTATATACTGCTCGCCGTGCCACCTTCCACCACTCTTTACTGAGAAGTGTAGATGGGGACCAGTACTCCTTCCGCTATTGCCACTCCTTGCAATTAGCTCCCCAACGCTCACCTTAGAGCCGACCTCCAGAGCACAGCTCTGTAGGTGACAGAAGCCAAATCGCATTAATCCATCCTCGGAGCGGATAATCATCGTTAGTCCACCCGATTTATGTCTATATATCGAGGATACAACTCCAACACAAGGAGAGTATACCGCAGTTCCCTTTGGTGCAGCAATATCTATACCTTGGTGCACCTTATATATACCCTCGATTGGGTGGCGCCTACCTCCAAATGGTGAGGTTACAACGCCCTCTATTACTCTTCTTCTCATAGTCTTTTAGTAGTTAATTAGTTAATCTCTGTGGGCACTCAACCCTTTGACATATAGATAGCTCTGCACGGCGTAGTTCGCTATGGCTCTCAATAAGTTCAATTTCGAGTTGCTTGGTCTGAGCTATAAGCCTCACTATCTGGTCGCGCTTGGTGTTAAGAAGCGTCTGAAACTTCTCCACCTCACTCCATGCCTCTTGGAGTTGAGAGCTAAGAAACTCAATATTTTGCCTCTGAATCGAGAGCTCCTGCCCCTTAGCTCCACTCTCAGCACTACTAGCCTCAGCACTTGCTGTTCGGCGCTTCGAGGAGTAGAAGATAAGGATACCTACCACTCCACTACCTAGTAGAAAGTTTAGAATTAATGAAAATAGCTCCATCTTTAGAAGAATACTCTCTGTGAGATATTTAGCGGCTCATACTCAGGAAATTGCTCCAAGTTTCGCTCTATATACCGAATAGCCTTGGCCATCAATATCTTAGCATCTCCATAGGCCCTAAGGGTCAAGACTCTGCGCTCCGTAGCGCTAGCCCCCACACTCCCCTCGTTGGTGGTGGTCGATTGCCCCTCGTGGCCATTACTTCTCGACAGGCTATTCTCAGAGGTAAGGGCAGTGGTGTCACTCTTGCTACTTACGACCTTAGCACTCTGGGTCGTAGTAGTGGTAGCATTTTGATCTCTACTCTTATCCTCCTCGCCCACTGGGTAGTTCAATATATCTTCATTGATATTATGGAGGGTAACTGTATCGTCACTACCTACTAGTACCTCGCTACCATTTAGAGTTTCGGTATCTGTGCCACTACTAGTGAGTGTCTCACTAGAGGTAACATCTATATCTTGAACGATGGTATCCATCTTATTTACCACCTCGCTCTTGGTCTCTGCCCCTTGGTAGACAATTACTCCACTATCGGTAATCTGAATCGAGAGTTCATCGATTATCGATGCCCTAACATAGTGTGCAAGTGCAGGCTTTAGGTAGCTACTAACAAAGTCTGAGTACTCGCCACTAAGCACCCTATCGAATAGCCTTTCGCCAAGCCGAGGGCGGATATATTGCTCTTGTGCAATATCTATCTTAATGGGTCTAATTGAGCCCTCCTCTATGGTTTCACGCACCATAAAAGCAAGCTCTTTGACCTCTGCTGCTGAAATTAATAACATATCTTTAGTTGGTTGGTTTTATAGGTTAAGTATTATAGGTCGGCTAGAAATTGGTTCTGTAGCGCATCTTCGGGGTCGTAGCTCAGGCCATCGGCCTTGCGCGCCTCCCACACCTTGAGGTATGGCTGTCGAGGGTCGAATGGTGGGATATTCACAAACTCTAGAGTTGTAGCATCCATTTCCGTATAGAGGTTCAATACCTTAACTATAGGCTCTAGCAGGTCTTGCTGCTCGCTACGAATTATAGTGGCAAGAGCGATATTATACTCATTCTGTACCCTCTCAGAAGAGAAGCCGCTAGAGTACTCCAAACCGCTGAGGGTTCTAAACCACGAGTGCGCAACCACTATGCTGTCGAGCGATTGGCTATGGAGCGACTTCCAGTCGCCATCATTCTGAGTAGCAATAGGCACGAACTTACTACCATCGGCATCGGCTGAATCCTTGACCATAAACATTACTTGGCCGGGTGTACCCTCAAACCTACGCTTTGCCTCCAGAGCTATACTCTCTGCCTCCTCTTCGGTTGCGTTGGAGCCATCGAGCACCATTACACCACTGAGCGAGAAGGCGTTGTCTATACGAGTGATATTCCACTTCTCGGTCTTGTGGGCGATGGCAAGAGCCCCAAGAGCGGCTATATACTTTGGCACTCCATAGTTCTCGAATATCGGCTCATAGTCCTTGTAGTGAACAAGCGTACGAGTAGTTCCATCTTCGCACTTGGTAAAGTTCGGATAGATAGGTAGAGTACTAGATTTTGAACTCTTAAAGTTCGACCACGAGGCAGATAGCACCATACTCCCCCTATCCTTTGAGACCCTACATCTGCTTATATCTTGGTGGAATATCGAGATCTTTCCATCCCTTAGAACTACCTCGATGGCGGCATTACCGAAGAGGCACTTATCGAGCGCCACACGCTGCATCACTAGCCTGAGGGAGTGCCCCAGTGGGTTGCAACTCTCTGATAGCTCCACGACTCTATGGTCGTCGCACTTAAATCCACGCCCCGAGATATAGTCCGCCTTATCGGCTAGGATTCTACGGTGTATCGGTGAGCTACGGCTCAGCTCACCTAGAGCTATTGGCAGTAGGTTATCACTCCCCCACCGCCACACCTCCTTAACCTCGGAGGTTGGAGTAGAGCCAACTATAGGGATGTTGCTCTTTAGGTTCTTTATATATGTTGTCTTCATTTGGTGTTGGTTAATAGTTATCAAAATGGTTGGGGTGGCGAGCCATTAGGGGGCTACCACCCCAGTAGTTAAGTCACTCGATTATCTATAATAGTGAGGAAAAGAGCGGACATCGTGCTGGTATAGAGACCGATGCGTACTAAGGGTACGTGAGGGATATATCCCAAAGGATGTGCGCTATTTCGCCCATTATATAGCTTAAAGAGTTAGGAGTGGGCAGCAACCACCAGCTCCGGCAGCAGATAATCGCACCCCGCCATAAAGATAGCGCGTTGGCGATTTTCGAGCTCGTCTTCGTTGTACCACATGGAGATCTGTGAGCCGGGGAAGTCTATGGTATTAACCGCTAGGGCTAGGTTGCGTCTATCGGATAGGATAGCCCAACTTTGCGGCAGTTCAATAAGCTCCTCTAGGTAGCTATCTACACCCATATTTACTACTTCAATACCTCTGAAGTAGAGCTTTGAGATACCGTTGATCTTCGCTGAGCGCACTGAGTCTAGTTCACCTTCGAGGAGGCTTGCCTCGTAATTTTCATAGAGGTCGCCAGTAACGAAGAATACGAGTTGCCCCTCCTTCTTTAGGGCTCGCAGTTGTGGTGAGCTCTCCTCATAGAGCGCTTGAAGCATCTTCTCGCCATTCCCTGCGACATCCATAGGTAGCATTGCCACAGCTGGGATATGGCTACTACTTCCACCAATATCGGCCTTAATACGAGTTAGCAGTCCATCGAATGTGTTGTAACCAAAGGCGCGCTCACTATCACCCAGCCACATTGTAGCTCTGATACTCTCGGCAATGGTTCTACGGAATAGTTCGGTCTCTGCGCTCTCCAGCTCGGTATCGCTAAGGTCAGAGAGATTTACATCACCCTTTGATACGATCTGTTCATAGACCATAGAGAAGTAGTCGGCAGCCGAATAGCTCATCTCTGCCTTCACTTTGCTGAGTTTGATACTCTTCTGAAACCTCTGGGTCTCATCACCACCGTTCCAGCCCTTAGAGTATGGCTTTAGCGCATCGGTGCCACGTTGCCAGAAGTTCAGCGTAGTTGGAACTGGCATATTGTAAATAACTCTAATACCGAGCTCCTCTGCGCTATCTCCCTGAAGCATAGGGCGAAAGAATGTTTGTGTTAGTTCTTGACCTTGGTAGGTCTTAGGGTTTGAGATAATTTTTGACATCTTTTTAGTTCTGTTTTAAAAGTTAGTAATATAGTTGGTTTAGTGATAGTTACCACATACTATAGAGAAAGTTACTTAGAGTTATCAACAGAGTTATTAACATTTTAAATTCACCTATGTAAGTTATTAACATCAGAAGTGTTAATATGTATCGACAACGATAGTATGATGAAATGATAAGAAGCCTGTTAACGAAATGTTAATAACTACAATAACTACCCTCTATTGGTTAATAACTATCTATCTCGAAAGAGTTCAAGATCATGGTTATACGAGCGCCTATTTCCCTTTAATTCAACAGAGTAGTGCTCAATCAATGGATCCTCCTTAGGCTCTGTTTGAGTTGCTGTACAGTCGCAGATGTAGTTGTCAATATTGTTGATAGATCTGTTAATAACCTCTGTTGATAGCCCTCTATTAACATCACTTTTCGATGTTAACTTCTTAAAGATATCCTTGACAGTGTTAATAACTCCGCGAATTGCTGAAAACTTCTCGACCTCATCTGCTAGCCCTGCCTCTACGGCCTCGTGGGGCGTTAACCACTCACCCTCGCCGCCAGATCGCCCCATAAGCTCCACGAAGTGCTCCACGGGTAGCCCCGAACGCTGAGCGTAGAGCTCTGCAATCTGTGCATCGGTCTTCTCCAACATAGATAGCGCTGAGTTTAGCTGAGTGGCATTACCATCGATTAGCGCACTAGCCCTATGGATCATATAGAGCGCCGAGCTCGCTACAAATCGCTTAGATGGACTTGCAGCCTGAGCAATAATAGTGGCAGCCGAGGCGGAGAAGCCATAGCAGTGAGTCTCGACACTAGCCACTTCAGTTAATCTACATAGTTCACTGTAGATAAGTAGTGCATCTTGAACAGACCCGCCCATAGAACGGATGTTTACACGGATAGTTTTAGCCTCTGAACGCTCGATATTTTCGACCTCTTGTCGAAATTTCTCGTAGGTAGAGACCCTGCTATCACTCTGATTTTCTTGGAATTGGAAGTTTTCATCGACTCCAATAACTCCCTCAATATCGATCGTTACCTCACGACTATTAAGGTTCTTTACATTGATGTTCATAACGTGTTAATAAATGTTGATAAGTATGTTAATAACTATTGATAACCTCGCTTCAGCTAAGCTGTGAATGTAACCTTTGTAGAGGCTACTTGCGACCTATCCTCCTCTCTCTCAACAATTCCAGTAAGGACATCGGCAGCATCGTCACTAACCGAGGCCTCAACCTCACGTTTGGTTGCACATAGATCACGTGCAAACTCTCCCCACTCTTCAACCCACCGCTCGGGCATGGTAACTCTACGCATAACCTCAGTTGCATTACTAAGGATTCGAGAGACCTTATTGGCGCTCTGAAAGAAGCTCTCCACCCTACACCTAGGCACTAGTCGCCCAAGGGTACGAGAGAATCCTCGCCCGCCATTATTACTCTCTACATAGCAGATCTGTGAATTTGAACGACTTAAAAGCTCGGCACACAGCCCCTCGGTTACCTCCATAGCCTCACGACTATATACAACCCCAGTGATATAGATAGTACCGCTTCGCCCAACACTATAGGCCGCCGCACATAGGTAGTCCCTCCCCTTATCGGCAGTATCGATATAACATCCACGCCGAACCACCACCTCTTCAATTGAGCAGTAGGTCTTAAACTCCCCATATAGTAACCCTTCGCGTGGCTTTGGATCTCCCTGATATAGAGCCTCGAACGAGACTGGATCGATCTCTCTACGCTGCTCCAACGATGCCCTACTATGACGACTAGGCCAGAGCGCAACCCCCAATTTGCGCGGATCTAGTGGTGTAGGTTTTGAACTCTTTAGCGCCTCGAAGTTCACCACCCTCCACCTACTGCCCTCAATGGCAAGCAGCCTACCGATTAGGTCATCTTCACTCCACCGTGTAAAGACAATCAACTCCCTAGAGTCATTGTGCAGTCTAGTCTTGACAACCGAGCAGTACCACTGCCAAACATTTTCACGAATGAGCGGCGAGTTCGCCTCCGCAGCATCCTTATACATATCATCGAGTATCATTACATCTACTCGACTACCAGTTAGCGACCCTTCACGCCCCACTACCCTAAGTCCTCCACGGTGTCCCACGATATCGAACTCATCGGTGGTTCTCTGTGCGCTGTCGCTCCTCGAAGTCCCCTCCATCCCCTTTAGTTTAGTTGAGGGAAATAGCCTCTGATACTCCTCACTCTCGATAATCCTCTGCACCCCAAGTCCAAATCTACGTGCAAGTGAGAATGAATACGATGCGATACATATCCTAAGGTCTGGATTCACCCCCAGCAGGTAGGCAGGCAGTAGGTGGCTAGCTCCGTGCGACTTACCGTGTTGCGGCGGCACTGATACTATCAACCTCTTCGTCTTTGACGTGGCGAAGTCATCGAGAACAGAGTAGTATGCCTTATGGAATCTTGACATATCAAGCCTGTTGTCAACAAAGGTTGCAAATGAACAGATTGTGCGCCTAGCAATCTCTCTAGTTAGCTCTAAGAGTTCGATTTGAGTCTCGGCTAAAGTTACGTTTTGTGTTGTTTTAGTTAGAGTTGTTGTTTCATCTTTTTAGAGTTTATAGTATTAAAGATCTCCTCTAGGAGTTTAGTTGGGAGTTCACTCAGTGATATCTTCACCCCATTCGTCCCCTCATCCTCACGCTTTAGCTCCACTGGCGATAGCTTAATCTTCATCTCAAGGCAGCGTTCGATCCCTTGCAGCGCCTTTATATCCTCCACACTCTCAAACAGGCCTTCGTAGCGCCCTTTGAGCTCATCGATCTCGGTGATAATATGTTGCAGTTCCATCTACTCGTCAATGATTGATGAAAGTATGGTGCTATTAAAATCAGTAGAGGCACGTCTACCGCCCTGAAACCCTAACACTAAGTAGTTAATAGATTCGAGTCCACGATCTATAGAGAAGTTTGTCGCATTAAAGGCGAATATCACCTCTGCTTCGCACCCCATAGAGCACATAACCCGCATTTCGATTACACCCTCTACACTCTCATTATCATAGATTAGAGTAATGAGTTCCTGCGCCAAATCGTTATAGAAATCTTGGTTTAGATGTATCATGTTTTCTTCTTCAATGGTTAATAGTAAAGAGCCTAGTAATTTGGAAAAGCTAAAAAGAATTCATACTTTTGTGAATAGTTTTACCTCTTCCTTTGATACTAGTCATTGATTGAGTGGCTTAACTGAGAACAAAGATAATATCATTTGATGATAATTCTATCATTCAATGATATTATTTATCAACATTCTATTAACATTACATTGCATCAATATATGAATAGCCAACTATATACGGTTCGCAAGAGCCTAAAGATGACCCAAAAGATGATGGCCGATATACTGGGAATAGGTCAAAATGCCTACTCGATGATCGAGAATGGCAAGATCGCCCTTACCCTGCGCAATAGACAGATACTCGAGAGTAGACTAAATATAAATTCGGACTTCCTTGTCAATGGCACACTACCTATGATACTCAGTCCTGCACACAACCAACCGTGCACGAAGAGTAAGGTTGGCGAGGTAGGGGTACCATACTTCACTAAGTCCGTAGGGCCACACACAAGGCTACCGATCGAACTCTCAGAGAGCGATATTGAGTACTATATCGACCTACCAATGTTCAATGACTGCACATTCTACCGTCCTATATTCGGCCAGAGTATGTCGCCACGCTACAACTCAGGCGATATCGTAGCCTGCAAACGAGTAAATAGCAAAAGCAATATAATCTACGGGCAGAGTTACCTATGCTTTATTATCAATGATGGCGATATATATGAGACTGTGCAGGTTCTACGCAAGAGTGACAATAGCAAGGAGGTCGCCCTAGTTCCACACAACCCATCCTTCGACAGCAAGATAGTTCCTCTAGCATCGATTGCCGAACTCTACCTTATCTGCGGGCGCATAGAACGCCTATTCTAAAGCACCCCAAAGATTAGGTTAAGTCCGCAAAAAATCATATATTTAACCCCTCAAAAAGAGCTTATTTGTCAGTGACAATAGATATGAGATTTGGAAATGGCCTTACACTGAAGCCCAAGCCTCTCTCTTGTTAATAGAAGTTGAACTAAGGAAATATCTAAAATTATGAAGAGATTGCAAATAATTTTAATGGTATCTGTGGCGCTTATGTGCTCTTGCTCGAGTTCAATTCAAAAAGCCACTAACGAAGTCGTCCTCATTGTACACAACTCCCAACCTGACAATATAATGAGATTTAGCAACAGGATAAACTCTCAACTTCCAGTAGAGGACACTATGCTCTTTGCGAGTTATCTTGACGATAGCCTCCAAAAGATAAAACTACACACGCGCACTCCATTAGACACCTTTAAAATCAAGACTGAACGCGATTTTATGGAGATTATCTGCCGATATAGAGTTAGTGATCACCGCACATTCTTTATAAAACGCGGCGACACAATAGATGTGCGCTTTAATGCTCAAAAGGAACCTATTTTTGAGAGTCGCACTAATAGCAACCTAAATCTAGGATATAACATCCTACTTAGTGCTAATGATTCATCTTTGAAGTACAATTTTACACCTTACACTCTTCGTGATGATTTTATCTTTAGACGAATAGCCTATGCAAAGGCCGAAAATCCAAAGGTATTTGAATCATTCAAAGATAATTACATCGACCCCGACACCTTGCAAATTGCATTAAACAGATTTAACCAGAGATATAACACCATTTCAAACGACAAAAGATTACACCCTCAGCAAAGAGAGTATGCCAAGTACTATTTAAAGATCTTGGATGCTGGCAATAGGTATGCACCGGAACTACTGAGTGATGATTATATCGAATATTCCTCTTACATTAAATTCTTAAATGGGAACTTCATTGCGAGATACCATGCAAGTAAGGATATTCCACTCGCGTATTCCTCGAATGGAGTCTACACTCAAGAGGGTGGCGAAAATGCCTACTCCATGCTCTTTGATACCCTGCGCATCGATAGTTCTATCCCTCCAAAGACAAAGCTCGCACTCTTGGAGATATGCCTAGAGACACTAGATCATATCGACCACCCTACCCTAGAGAGGCATATAGAGCAATACCTTGCTGAGGGTGGAAGTAAAGACATAGCCAATAAATTTTTGAGCGTAATTCAGTACGATGAGTTTAGCTCCTTGAAGTTAGTCGATACACGGGGGCAGGAACTGACCTTGCAAGATGTACTGGATAGAAACCTTGGCAATGTCGTCTATCTCGACTTTTGGGGCACTAACTGTCCGCCTTGCATAGCCGCCATGCCCAAGGCACAAGAGCTTAGAGAGGCTATGAAGAACGAAGATATTACCTTTGTCTTTATAGCGCTATGGGATAATAAGGATACTTGGACTAATCGATGGCACGAAATTATTGGTAAAGAGATTAACTATGAGAGCTACTTTTCAACCAATTCCGATAGCCCTGAGGCAAAGATGCTCGGTGACCTTAGGGTTGGCTCAATACCACGCTATATGATTTTTAACCAAGAAGGCAAGCTCGTAAACGCCGATGCACAGAGCCCTATGAACCCTACAACTAAGCAAGTACTAGAGAAATACCTATAAGATAAAACTCCCCATATTAAGACACTACTAATTTAAATTTAAAACATAAAAAACTATGGCTTTTAACCCAGATTCAACGGGCGTATATAATGGAAATTACTTTGGATTCGAATTCTCGAGTGAGGAATCTACACTTAGCCTAATGAGCATTCCGTGGGATGCAACTGTCTCATACAGAGCTGGTACAAGCAGCGCTCCAGAGGCAATTATCGAGGCTAGCACACAGGTAGAGATATATGATAGCCACTTCACCGATCAGTGGCAAAGGGGTATCACCACCCTAGAGGTAGAGCCAAAGATCTCTGAGGTTAATGACGAGGCGAGGCTAGCAGCCCTAAGGGTCATCAACCACATAGAGGCTGGTGGTGATGAGCAAGATAGCGAGATTGCAGATGACCTAAAGTTTGTAAATGAGTGTAGCGAGTGGCTCAATACCCACGTCTATAACTCTGCAAATTCGGAGATAGAGGCAGGAAGAGTAGTAGGGCTTGTAGGTGGCGACCACAGCACACCCCTAGGGCTTATCAGCGCACTATCTGAACACCATAAGGAGATAGGTATCCTACACATTGATGCACATATGGATCTACGCGATGGCTACGAGGGATTTACCTACTCTCACGCCTCGATTATGCGCCGCTCACTAGAGCTCCGTGGCGTTAAGAGGCTCACCCAAGTTGCAGTGAGAGACTACTCTGCCACCGAAGCAAAGTTCGCCGCTAAGGAGGATAGAGTCAGGGTATTTAGCGACCAATCCCTATTCGAGGCTAAGGCCGAGGGTAAGAGCTGGGCACAGCAATGTAGCGAGATTATCGATACACTTCCCCAAAAGGTATATATTAGCTTCGATATCGACGGCCTAGAGCAGAGCTTCTGCCCAGCCACTGGCACTCCTGTTCCGGGTGGACTTACATTCAACGAGGCGATATATCTACTAGTTGCCCTTGGGCGTAGCGGCAGACAAATTGTAGGCTTCGACCTAACTGAGGTTACACCATCTACCCAAGATGAGTGGAACGCAATAGTAGGCGCTAGAGTACTCTACAAACTCTGTAACCTAGCCCTCGCAACAACAAAGTAGAGTAGCTTAGAGGCACTCTAAATATAGCTAACCATTAACCTAAGGAAAACTTTATGTCTGTATAAGGTTTTCCTTAGGTCTTTTATTGTAGTATGGTGAAGCAATTGGGTAACTTTACACAACAAACATTACAAACACCTAAAATCTAACTACAATGAAAGCACTAATCCAAGCCCTAAGTAGAGTAAGTACAAATGGTTTTATAGAGGGTCAAGCGCGCCCACTTCAAAGGCTAAAACCATCTCCAGACGGCATCGGCACATACTTGAGCGGCAAGCGCACCCCAGAGTATAATGTACACAACTACCTATTCCCAAAGAACGACCTGAACCACTATCTAGGAAGTATAGTACTTGTGGACGAGAAGTTTAGGAGCGAAAATCCAACCAAGGTAATCATCAAGGAGAGCGAGAGAAAACCACTGAGAATTACCTGCTCACTAGGCACATCATCAGCAATAAGCTCCGACGTAATTGTTCCGAGTGAAGCTAACGTCAATAACTTCAGGCACAATTTTATCAATAGATATATCAGTAACCTAAATAGCAGAAGTTTCCTAGCTCGCCAACTCGAGATAAACTCCTATGAGTTTGACAGCCAGAGTGGAGTCTCAATATCGGGCAATATCTCGGGAGTTGACTTCGGTTTCGATAGTGGCGGCATAAATAAAAAGGTAAAGGTATTTGAACTAAAACAGATACTATACACTATGTCCATCGACGATCAATATAGGGAGTTAGATGACTTTATCACCGATAAGCTCTCAGAGTCAGCTCTCCTAGGACAACTAAAGGGAGATAGGGGCACCCTATGTCACCCTGCATATATCGAGACTATTCGTTACGGTCGTGTTGCCTACCTTGCAGTATCTTCTACCGACAGTAAGGCACTTAGTATAAATATCGGCAAGACGAGCTTTGGTAGCCTCACATCTAACATTGGCAAGAGTCACTCTAAGTGTGAATTCTCTCTAATAGTTCGAGGCGGCGCACTTGACGGTAGCTCTATTACATCTGGTGGTCTCAACTATAGCGAGGCTAGTGAAATTATTAAGACCATTAGCAGGGAGATGACTGCTAAAGAGGCGCAGGCTGCTGTACCTATAGAGTTCGAGGCGAACTATCTAGTTGATCCACAGAAGAAGGTCGAGACTCAGATTCTACCATACTTCCAAACCTATGTAGATAGTATTAGATTTAGAATCACTGACGACAATACTGGCACATCATATAGATGCACTACGAGCTACATCGAACCTACAGCTAGGGGCAGGTATAGGTACCACCGAGTGGGCAAAAAGGCTGGGTATGATAGAACAATGTCACCTCTATCACTAGCAATCGAGATTAAGGTCGACAAGCTAGGTGTTGCAGGGGGTAGAGACTATAATCTATTCCTACCATTTATTCCAGTTGAGCTACTAAGACCAGATAATGATGGAGTCTGGACAATGCGGGTATATCTTCAAGGCAAAACCCTATTTTCAAATGCAGTGGGACTCAACCCAACATTCTTGGGGTGTTACCGTTCCGACAATAACAATATCTATATAACCAACAGAAAGAATTCAAGGAAGTGCCTAGCACACACCGAGTCGTTCTACCAAGGTAAGAGCGAGGATGCTATCATTAAGGAGTTCCTTGCTTGGTGCGAGTACTACGTAGCCCTTACACCACGCATCTCAAAGAGCGACGATAGATTTGTCCGCCTAACCCCTAAGAAGGCAAACCTCAACGGTCGTTAATTCGCAACAACATAATAGCTAAGAGGGTCATTATAGGTGGGTAGTTACCCCCCATAATGACCCTCTTTGTCTATTAACAGAGATATTGAGCACTACAATTTACGCCTCTTATGGAATAGCTGCACCATAATTACGCCCAGCGTAGCGGCTGCGAACGAGCCGATTAGAATGGCAATCTTACCACTATTTACATAGCTATCACTCAGCCCCTCGAATGCCAAGTTATTTACAAATATTGACATAGTAAAGCCAATCCCGCCGAAGCAGGCAACTGCTATGAGCATCGGCCAACTAAAGTCCTTGCTTATCTCAGCTAACTTAAATTTCACGGCAAGATAGCTAAATAGAGCAATGCCAAGAGGTTTACCCACCAGCAGACCAAAGAATATACCAAGCCCAACTGCTCCAGTTTCGCCAATAGTAGAGAAGATATTTAATCCATCCATATCAACGGTGACACCCGCATTTACCAGTGCGAATATTGGCATAATAAGGAATGTAACATATGGCGAGAGCAACTTCTCGAACCTGTGGCTGATATCAATTCCACCATTTGCGAGTTGCGCAATTCTGTGCACCTTCTCCCTATACTGTTCATCTTCATCAGTGCCTTCATCGCTTCTGACCAAGTCTCGTAGCTCCCTTTCGAGGACTTGAGACTTATGGAATACATACTGCTTTGAGTACCTAGGTTTAGAGGGCACAAGTAGCGCCATTACAACCCCCGCCATCGTAGCGTGGATACCTGCATAGTAGAAGAGAGTCCATATCGCAAATGCCATTATAGCGTAGTAGAAGAAGTGCTTCTCGCCTACCCTATTCATAAAGTACATCAACCCCATAATAGCTATAGCGATAGAGAATAGCACCCAATTAATAGCACCACCATAGAATAGTGCAATTATTAGAATTGCCCCTAAGTCATCGACTACTGCCAATGCTGTCAGAAATATCTTTAGTGAAACTGGCACCTTATCCCCCAAAATAGATATCAGACCAATGGCAAATGCAATATCAGTTGCCGTAGGTATAGCCCATCCATTACTTGCAGGGGTAGTGTCATTTAGAAGTGCATAGACTACCGCTGGCACGACCATACCACCTATTGCCGCAATGGCTGGAAGTATAGCAACCTTTGGATTCGAAAGGTGACCGTGTAGTACCTCACGTTTAATCTCTAGACCCACTAAGAAGAAGAATAGAACCATCAGCCCATCATTGACAAACTTTTCGATGTTCATATTCCGAGGAAATGAGACATCAAAGACATCGTGTTTAGAGTGAAGGTTTAGCGAGAAGTCCGCCGATATTATCTCGTGATAGATATGTTCGGTCGCAGGTATATTTGCTAGAATGAGTGCAACTGCCACACAAAATAGCAGCACAGCGCCGCCCATCCACGGTTTATTCAACAGATTTCTATTCTGCTGGTTTATGTGGCGGTAGTTACGTATCCACCTAAACTTTGAGATATATGCCATACACTTAAATAATTACAGATTAGTAACCCTTACAGATACAAAATTGCGACCAAAGAGATTATAGATATTACAACCCAGAGTGACACCCCGAGTATAACTGGCTTTATACCTGTCGATTTTATTGCCTGAACAGAGATTGCCGAGCCGATTAAGAAGAGGGTAACGACCAACATATTCTTCGACACGGTATATATTCCCGATGCCACAACACCCAAATTAAAGAAGCTATTAAGGAGCATAGCCCCAACAAAGAGGAAGATAAACCAAGGGATCGAAACCTTAGCTGTCTTTGATCTAAATAGGAATACCGATAGCAGCGAAACTGGTATAATCCATAGCGCACGTGTGAGTTTCACAGTTGTAGCCACCTTCAGAGCCTCTTCGCCGTAGGTTGCAGCTGCGCCAACAACCGAGCTTGTATCGTGGATAGCGATTGCACTCCACAGACCAAATTGGTGTTGGGTAAGCTCAAAGTAGTGCCCCATAATCGGAAAGATAAGCAGCGCTATTGAGTTTAGAAGAAAGATTACACCAAGTGAGATTGAGATCTCCTCCTGCTTTGCATTAATAGCTGGAGCGACGGCTGCAATGGCGCTCCCACCGCATATCGCAGTTCCCGAAGAGACAAGGTGAGCCATACGCCTATCCAACCCTAACCACTTACCTAAGAAGTAGCCTAGGATTAATATAATTGTAATCGAACATATTGTTAACCATAGTCCATCGAGCCCCGAGTCAATAGACTCCTGCACATTCATCCCAAAACCTAAGCCCACCACCGAGGCCTTCAGCAACCACTTTGTAGTCTTCGCCGATAGCGCTGGAAGGGGGTGACCAATCAGCAGGGTGAACAAGAAACCTACTGCAAGTGCAACGGGAGCCGAGACAAAGGATGAGGCACAAACCACTGCTATGGCAATAAATAGCACCTTTCGGTGTCGTCTTATGTAGGTTTTTATATCTCTACGTTTAGTTGAGGAGGTCTGAGTTTTGCTCATTTTAAAATATTTTTTCACATTATTTTAAAGACAAATATAGATACTCTCAATTACTAAAACAAGATGCAATAGGTTATCCGCTATAAACAATGGTTATAATGACTTAGGCAAAAATCTCTAAAAATAGATACTATTCTGCCACCTTCACCGTGGAGTGTTCCGAAGCGGAACTTTCGAATTATATTCAATCCATCAACCTCAACCTCCACTAGTTGACCCCTTGAGATATAGTCCTTTGCAACTAATATAGATAAGAAAGCGTAGGCTTTTGACGCCAAAAGATATCGAATAATAGCCTCATTACTCCCGAGTTGCATATTAATATTTAGATTCTTACGCAAGACACCAGCCCCCTTCAGGGCGCTTAGAATCGCTGAGAGAGTTCCCGAGCCCTCCTCTCTAATCAGCAGTGGCAATTGCGGCAACTGCTCAATGGTCTTACTCTGCACCTCGATATTACTTGACACTAGTACTATCTCATCAGATGCTAAGTAGCTATAGTGAATTTCGCTGTGGGTTTCGTTATCCTCAACAATTGCAATTTCTATCTCTCGCCTCAGTAGCAGGTGCACTATCTCATCGCTATTGGCACTCCTTACAGAGAGCTTAATCTTAGGGTAGTGCTTGTTAAATTCCGCTAGGATTGAGGGCAAAACGTAGTGAGCGATGGTTGTCGAGGCACCAATATATAGCGTCCCCTCAAAGCTATTAGTGTCGGTCTGTATCACATCTCTAAGGTGGGCGTACTGATCCAAAATCGCCTGCACATAGGGCACCACCTCCTTCCCCTTCTGGGTCAGCGATATTCTGCTACCTTGCCTATTGAAGAGCGCTTGCTTCACCTCAATTTCAAACTCTTTGATATGCTTTGAAATAGCAGGTTGAGATATATTGAGAATGGCAGCCGCCTTTGTAAAGCTCAAAGTGCGAGCTACTGTAAGAAATACTTGTAACCTAAAATCTACAATCATATTACCGCCATTTATAGGGTGAGTGTTAAGCACAAAAATACAAAAAAAGTCGAAACCACCCAC
>CAYJFH010000012.1:0-32445 GCA_964369485.1 uncultured Rikenellaceae bacterium
CCTATATTGAGATGGTTTCATCTCGAACTTCTTTAGGAACTCACGGTAGAAGTAAGATTTGTTGAATATCCCAACGCTGTACATAATCTCCTGAACGGTTTGGCTTGTGCCGATAAGAGATTTGGCTGCGCACTCGAACCTATAGTCCTTGATAAACTCACTAGGTGTCTTGCCCGAGAGGGTCTTAAACCTCTTGATAAAGTTGCGGTATGGGATACCAAGCTCCTCGGCGATACTCTCGATGCGTAGCTCTTCGGATGCGATATTTCGCTCGATATATGAGCTGACGCTATCCATAAACTCCTTGTCGTCTTGGTGCATTGGCTTGCCTTGATGTGTAACAATTGCGCTATGTGGAGTCTTAAGGAACTGCCTTAGGCTATCTCTACTAGATATTAACCTTTTCGCTGAGGCTGTAAGGACAGAGGCCGAGAATGGCTTAGTGAGATAGAGGTCGGCACCCTGCTCAATGCCTGCCACCTGCTCGCTATCGGTAATCTTTGCCGATACCACAACGATTGGAGTGGTGCATAGGAACTTATCGCCACGTATATACTCGATAAGCTCTAGCCCTGAGCCTCCACCCATAACTATATCGGTAATGAGTAGCTCAATAGTCTGGCTCTGGAGAATCTCCTTTGCCTGCTCGATATTATTGGCAGTAAATACATTGTAGCGCTTCGACAGCTCCGAAGATATTAACCACACTATATCCTTATTGTCATCAACAACTAGAACGTTGGCTCTCGATGCCTTACTATCTTGCCCCTCGATAGGGGAGCTATTCTCTGTAGAGATGGAGTTGCTCTGTTGCGAAGTGATAGTTACAGAGTGAGTTGCTAGCTCGCCACTGCCAGCTACGACTGCCCTAGGTAGCACTACCTTGAACTCGCTATACTCGCCTAGCTTACTGTCAACTGTAATAGTGCCATTCATCGCCTCGACAAGGCTACGACATATAAATAGCCCTAGTCCGTGGCGTGAGGCGGTATCGGTGTACATATTGCTATCCATACTCTCGAGCGTTGCGAACCTATCAAATATTAACGCTAACTTATCGTTGTCGATGCCCTTACCACTATTGCGCACGCTTAAGAGTAGCTCATCACTATCGGTGATGGCGAGTCTAACTATTATCTCTCCGCCTTGTGGGGTGTACTTTAGCGCATTTGAGAGTAGGTTATAGATTATCTTCTTTACAAATGACTTATCGGCGACCCAATTAAGGCTATTTTCAAAGATAGAGTAGAGTGTTATCTCATTTCTATTTGCGCTATCCTCAATTGATTTGAGTTGTGAGTTTAGCTGTGCTGCGAAATCGAACTCCGAGTATCTAACCCTTCCGAGCTCATTATCTTCAATCTTTCTAAAGTCAAGTATCTCTTGAATCAACTCATTTAATGTCTGTACATTATCACCCATAACATCTACATACTCCCTTAGGGTGCGATCCTCGGCGGTGTGCTCCTTAAGTCTGTTGTTTAGCCCCATGATTAGGGTCAGCGGGGTGCAGAGTTCGTGTGATATATTCTCGAAGAAGTTGAGCCTAGTGTTATATAGCTTCTCTTGCTGTTGCTTCTCTATCTTGGCAACTATGCTCTCCTTTGCTCTTCGATACCTAATACGTATATAGGACACCACTACCACTATAAAGATAATAGTGAGTAGGATATATGATATATGTGCTAGAGTTGTGCTGTGCCATTGCGGTAGTATTTCAATTGGTAGCGATGTGCTAATCTCAGTGGTCTTATCAACGTCGTGGTGGCACTTTACCCATAGTTTGTACTCTCCGGCAGGGAGTGCTGCGAGGTTTGCGATGTTGTTAGTGCCTAGCTCTACCCACCTATTATCATCGTATCCCTCTATCATATATGAGTACTCGATATCGTTACTCTCTATATAGTCGATATTGGCAAATGAGATATTTATGGCAGGTTGGTTCGGTGATAGTACTAGTGGCTCGGTAAAGTTATTGGTAAGCCTTGCCAGCGGCACACGGTCGCCATTGGTGTACTCAAGGTATGTGAAGTGCAGTTGAGAGTTACACCTAGCTATGCTCTGCTTGTTGATAGGGTTAAACCATACAATGCCATCGACCCCACCAAAGAATATATGGCCACTCTTTGGGCACTTCCAGTATGAGTCATCGGAGAACTCATCCACACCCATATGTGTGTCGGCGTATGTGTGCGATACTTGATATTGAGGGTTATACTGTATAAGTCCCTTATTGGTGCTGAGCCATAGGTTGCTATTGCGATCCTCGATAACTCCGTGTATCATCTCGTCGGAGATGGCACTCTGAGAGCTAAAGCTATTTACCTCCATATTGCGATCAATGCTCAGTAGTCCAGAGCTAGAGCCGCAGTATAGCACCCCCTCTTCGGTGTGGCAGAGGCTTAGAATATCGGCAATTGTGCGACTGCCCAGTGAGCTCATATCTAGGAACTTATATTCACCCCTTAGGTGGTTGAATTCAGCGATGCCATAGCCCCCTAACATACCTACAAGTAGGGTAGAGTCACTGTTCTGAGTTATGGAGTAGAATCTCTCGCACTTCTCCCCCTCATACTCAAAGCTATATAGCTTAGTATCTGTAATAGTAGGTCTGCCACTCTCCATACTATACTTTAACTCCATAAGTCCACTGCCATTTACCGCTAGATAGAGTCTGTCGGGGGCAGTTTCGACCATACTATGAACCTCGGTGATGCCACTAAGGTCTACATTTGATTGAGCTCTATATATCTTTGAGTCTTGCTTATCGAAGTAGGAGATGCCGGGGCCCTTACCAATCACCCAAAATATATCGGAGTGAACGCTACTACCGAAGCCAAAGACCTCATTGTCGCATAGCCCATCTTTGGTAGTATAGCGCGTCACTTGATTATTGTCGCTTGAAAATTCAGCGTAGTTATGTACTTGAACTACACCGCCACCCTTGGTGCCTAGCCATAGATCGCCACTGCCATCACTATATATACCTCTGACAGGCTTGTTGAAGTTTGGTAGCAGTTCATCTGTCTTTATGGTGTGGAAGTACTCCTGCTTGTCGTAGTACATATATAGCCCATAACCATCTGTTCCTATCCATAGGATATCTTGGTGGTTACTCTCAACCATACAGAATATACGATAGTCTGGCCCTAGTAGCTCACAAACGCTGTTTCCGCTCTCAACCTTACCGATTGCGCCGCCGTAGAATCCGATATAAAGATCCCCTTGAAATGGTGTGATAGATGATACATATTGACTATGCTCCTCTAGGCCACTAAGGTCGGTGATATAGCTAAGGTACCTCGATGAGAGGTCATATAGCCAAACTTTACCTTGGCAATCGAGGAAGTATAGGCTCTGAGCCTTTCTGTAGCCCTTGGTAATACTACAGTTGTGAATAGAGTTCTGAGACTCCTTTATAATCTTTGTCGACTCAATGGAGTAGTTGGTCACCTCGCCGTCTTTGCGTAGTATCGAGAAGCTATCACGACCATTGAACCATAGTGATACGATGTCGCCGGGGCTAATATCTGCTAGGTAGTAGTTCTTAAACTCAGAGCTACTACCTGTTCTGTATAGAGAGATGGAGTTGGGATTGAATATACAGAGAGCATCGCCGTAGCTATTGGCAGTCACTAGTCGTTCATTTACATATTGATCGAATGTATATGTCACACGGTGCGATGTTCGAGAGAACTTATCGATGCCAAGTGAAGTAACGATCCACATACTCTGGTTATCGGCCTCTAGTATCTTGTAGATTATATTACTGCTGATAGTGCTAGTGTCATCACGCCTCATACGGAATACCTCTGTATTGCGACTATCGTATAGATGCAGACCGTCATATGTGCCGATCCACAGCTTACCATCACTATCCTCGAATAGCGATAGTATTGCATTATTTGCGAGCTTAACACCCGATCTATATAGTGAATTACCAGTGGCACTACTAACCCCACCGACTATCAGTAGAATTAGTACTATGATCCTATGTACAGCAGATAGATACATTGTTTTAAAAGGTTTATTTAGCTACACTACCGCAACCCCCTTGCAGCAAATAAAGTAGTGTGTAGAAATAATTAAATGTGACTGAGGCTAACACTTTCCCTCCCTATCTGAACAAAGATAGCTTATTTTTTTCGATATGTAGTTAATGTGTAAGGAAAATATTTCCGAATTTATATACTTGTGAAAGATAAAAGGAACCTCTGTCACTTCACCTAGATAATTTATACACTTCACCCACTATTTAGTTCAGTTGGAGAGTAGGGCTATTCTCAGTGATACTCCCATATAATATCTTTGCAGTGATATTAAAACCCAAATAAATTTAATAGAAAAGAATATGAAGACAATCAAACTAAACCTTAGGGGCTTTGTCCTTACATTAGCTCTGTCACTTACCCTAGTTTCGTGTAGTAGTGAATCGATAGTATATACGACCTACTACTCATCTCGAGCTACAATTACATCTAATATTGATGAAAACCTTACTCTAAGGACTGATGGTGGAGATTCACTTAATGTGATATCTAATTACCTAGGGTATAATCCAGAAGCAGGACAACGAACCGTAGTTACCTATTCAATTGAGAGTGGTGGCGATAGTAGTTATGATGTAGTTCTACACACAATCTACGATCTGCTCACCAAAGATGTAGAGGTGTTAAACTTAGAAAATGAATTCCAATTTGGCAATGATCCAGTGGAACTACTAGGAGTGTGGTGTGCGGGAGGGCACTTAAATGTGAACTTTGGATTTAATACTAGCGGTACAATAACGCACTATGTTAACTTAGTAGAGAATAGTTTAGTACAGAACCCCGATGATGGCAAGATATACCTTGAATTCCGCCATAATGCGATGGGTGATAGCGAGGTGTATGGTAAGCGCGGAACAGTATGCTTTGACTTAGCAAAGTATCAAAATGGTAACGATGTCTTGATCTTTGTGATCAGATTTACAGGATTTGATGGAGAAACTACTTTGAAAGAGATTCAATACGATTTTATCAATGATATGCTTGTGGATGAGGATAATTCAGAAGTAGGTAGTGATCTATATCAATAGAGTATGTAGAATGGTGTAACTATAGTACTAGAGGTGGATGGACACTTCACTCCGGTGATGTGGCACCTCAAAGGGTAATTTGAGCATCTCGCACTATTGATACTCTCGCATTACGCTAAAATCACCTAAATTTGCAGGGTAAATAACTAATAAATTAAAACAATGAAAAGAGTAAAATTAATCTGTGCAGCTATATTTAGTATCGCACTACTTACAACAACAGCAACTGCTCAGCAGAGCGAAAAGTCGATCGAGGAGATCGTAACCCTTAGAACTCAATCACTCGATGAGCAGTTAGATCTTAGCGATGAGCAGGCCGTAGAGGTCTACAACATCTCTCTAAAGTATGCCAAGAAGGCACAGGAGCTAAAGAATAGCTCAGCTTCGAGGCGTGAGAAGTACAAAACTTTCCAAGCAGACGCTAAAGCTCAAGAGGCAGATATGAAGAAGGTACTCACTAGCGAGCAGTTCAAAGTCTGGAAGGAGATCGCAGCTAAGAATAAAGAACAGATGAAGGCAAACCGTAAATAGACAATAAAAAGATGCAAAGAGTAGTTATAACAATTGTCACAGCGCTTTTAGCGTTGAGTGTAACACCAACGTGGGCAAAGACAAGTAACCGTGACCTATACAAAGATGTGGCTCAGATCTTAACCGAGAAGATGGCAGATAGGCTAGAGCTTGATCAAGATCAAATACAGAGGGTTGAGAAGATTAACCTAGAGTATATAAAGCTGACTGCGGAGGTGCGATCGAGTGATTTAGGTAAGGGTGCTAAGATCGCACTAGTACGTAAATACCACGACGATAAGATGGCAGAACTCGAAGAGATACTAACTATCGTGCAGTATAACAGGTACGTTATGGGTGTAGAGAGAATAAAGAGTGTTGTGCTAGATAGATATATGTATTGGTAGTAATCATTAATTTAAGGGCTGCTCATTGAGGTGAGTAGTCCTTGTTATATTAAAATATATGAATAAAAATATACTGTTAACCCTTCTTCTGCTGTGCGGCTTAATGACAGCGATTGCACAAAATAGAGATATAACAGTTTCGGGGGTGCTCCTAGATATTAATAGTAGCGAGCCACTTCCCTATGCGAAGGTAGTAGTTGATGGAACGACCATAGGTGTAATCACTAATAGTGAAGGCCGCTTTACACTACGAGGTATTCCCGCTAGTAGTAAAGCTCTAAGGTGTAGTTATGTTGGATATATGGACTTTATGCAGGAGCTTGGTGGAGTGAATATAGGGAGTATTACAATTGAGATGACCCCCGATGTGAAGGAGATTGAAGCAGTTGTGGTAAGCTCAGTTCGCAATAACGACAGAGTAATGAATACTCAGATTGGAGTTGAGAAGATTGAGATTGTTGATATGGCAAAGCTGCCAGCACTCTTTGGTGAGAAGGATATAGTGAAGACATTGACACTCTTGCCCGGGGTAAAGACCGATGGCGATGGGTCAAGCGGTTTTCAAGTGCGTGGCGGAACGGCAGCGCAGAACCTAATACTGCTCGATGATGCGCCAATATACAACGCAGGGCACGTAATGGGTCTCTTCTCGGTATTTAATAGTGATGCACTCACTAACGCCTCGCTCTATAAGGGGCAGATTCCTGCTCAGTTTGGTGGCGCAAGTTCATCAATTTTTGATATAAATACAAAGTCGGGTAGTATGCAGGAGTATAACTTTAGCGCAAGTATCGGTCTACTATCTGCAAAGTTAATGGTCGAAGGACCAATTGTAAAGGATAAACTCTCATTCTTTCTATCTGCTCGACGCTCATACTTTGATCTATTCTTAGGCCTTAGTGACGAGTTCAGCGGTACGGTTATGAACTTTCACGACATAAACGCAAGGGTTGACTATAAGATTGATGATAATAATCGCCTATCGCTTTCTCTATTTACGGGCGAGGATAATATGGGTCTGATTGACCTTGCAGATATGCAGTGGGGTAATAACTCGCTGTCGCTTAATTGGTTTCATAGGTGCAGTGACTCGCTATACTCAAATACAACGGCGATCCTCTCGGACTATGACTCAAATAGTTCGATAAACTTTTATGATACTAAGAGTAGTATGGCTGGCTATATAAAGAACTATGGGCTCAAACACGAATATAATTGGGATCTAAGTAGACACACCCTAAAGTTCGGACTGCAAAGCAATTTAATTGAACTTCAATCGGCAGAGTGGTTCTTTAATGGGATAGACCTAAATGAGACTCGAAGAGCTTGGGAGAATAATCTTTGGGTAAATGATGAGTATAAAATTATCGAAGATAAGTTGGCCATTTCGGCAGGTTTAAGGCTTAACACATTCTCGGTGCTAGGTGGTGCTCCATATTACGAACTCGACCAGAGCGGTGACAATATTATAGAGACTCTAAACTATGGAAGCTCTGAGATTGTTGAGACGCATTGGAATGTAGAGCCTCGCCTAAGTGTCAATTATCGTATGCAGCCAAATCAAAGTCTAAAGCTTGGGTATAGTCGCACCTCGCAACATATTCACGCTGTGCGCAATAGCACCGCGTCTATGCCCTTTGATAGATATACCATGACAAGTAATATACTAGAACCTCAAATTGCCGACCAAGTCTCATTAGGGTATACTTACCTTACCCCAGATGAGAACTATGAGTTCTCAGTCGAGGGGTACTACAAGGAGATTGACAATGTATATGACTACAAGGACGGTAAGTCATTTAGTTCAGCTGTGGAGATCGAAACTCTTCTGCTTGGCGGCGAGGGGCGCTCGTATGGGGTGGAGTTCCTAGCTAAGAAGAATATGGGCAGACTTACGGGCTGGATTGGCTATACACTATCGTGGGCAGAGAATAGAATCGATGGGATTAATAGCGGTGATTGGTATGTGGCAAACAACGACCGCCGACATGACATCTCGATTGTTGGAATGTATGAACTCTCTGATAAATGGAACGTCTCTGCTACTTGGATCTACAATACTGGCCAAGCGCTTACAGCCCCAAGTGCTAAGTATGAGCTCGATGGCATAAAGTTGTATTACTATGCCGAGCGCAATGGATATAGAGCTCCCGATTACCTCCGCTTATTTGTAAGATTTACATATACTATCAAGAAGAAGAACCATACAAGCGAGTGGAATTTTGGTATCTATAATATCTACAATAGGTATAATCCATATATGATTACCTTTGAGAATGACCCTGAGAGCCCAACGGGGACAAGGACGATACAGACATCACTCTTTGGTATCCTGCCATCAGTATCATATACCATTAAATTCTAAAGCATTAAAGACAGAATAAGAGATGAGAAATATATTAATCATTACACTTGCAGCACTACTATTTGCAAGTTGTCAGAAGGAGATAGAGCTGGATTATAAATCAGTAGATAAACTCTATGTGATAGAGGGCAATCTAAGTAATTCAACGACCGAGGTGCGAATCACGCAGACCCGTGATATGGATCAACCCGCTAATAGTGGTTATATTGAGAGTGCGGAGGTTATGATTATTGACCCACACGGGAACCAAAATCTATTGCAATATAGTGACTATGGAATCTACACTCCATCCTCGCCCCTTACAAGTGATATGGGTGAGTATAGGTTAGAGGTGTCGATTGGTGGTGAAACATTCTTTGCGACCTCTGAGATTGTTGATGCAGCTCCCGAGCTGCTTAGCGCAGAGTATAGATGGGTAGATCCTCTATTTCCGAACCCAAATCAGAGTGGTAAGATAGTGCAATATACTACCTCTATCCAAGATAGAGCAGGGGTAGAAAACTACTATAAGTATGAGGTATGGGTAAATGGCAATCTGGTCTATTTTACAATAGCCGAAGATAGCAACCGTGATGGCCAAGTGATAGAGTTTTCGATGGAGACAAACAGTGAAGTAAAGTTCTTAGATGGTGATATAATGCACACTGAAATTAGGAGCATAAATAGAGCCGTATACGACTACCTATACTCTCTTATATTGAGCGACCGCACGGGCTCAAACCCGATTAACTACTTTAATAGTAATTGCTTGGGTTACTTCTCTGCCCATAGCACTACAACTATTGACTATATATTCAATGAGAGTGATATTCAACTATAAGATGAGTTAATGATGTCGAGCCTTTCAAATATTATTTTTAACTTTGTATGGCAATGCAAGTAAAGAGAAGCGATATAATCTTAGGGGTGATGCTATCAGTGGGTGTAACTATTATGGTTATGCTCCCTAGGCTCTCATTTGGACGTGGAGTAGAGCCACTCGATGAGGTGGCAATTAAGACCCTATTGATGCTACTCGCTACGTGGTTTGGTCATATGTGGATACTCTCAGTTCAGAGGTACAGACAGTTAGTGCCAAGGGTTTGGGTGCGGAATATTCTATCTATTCTAGTAGTTACATTTATAGTCTATTATGCGCTTGAATTATTCGATGGACTTACTCCAGCTGCTCAGAGGGGCGCACTCTTCGAACGTATTGAGAATAGGGTAGATAACTGGGGCTTTGCTAGGGTTCTGTTGTGGAATATTATCTACCATTGGATCCTATTCTCACGACAGACACTCATGGAGAAGAAGGATGCAGAACTGAAGGCGGCGAGGGCCGAAAGGCTTGCTGTGGAGGCAAAGATGGTATCTTTTCGTGAACAGTTGAGCCCACACTTTATGTTCAATTCGCTCAATACACTATCTTCGATTATTAGTGAGCAGAGTGCGCAACGCTTTGTGGAGCAGTTGGCAAGTGTCTATCGATATTTATTAGATAGCAGAGAACAGAATGTGGTGACACTCGAAAGAGAGGTCGCCTTCGTTCGTGCCTATTGGCATATCCTCAAGGAGCGATTCGATGATGCAATTGAGCTAAAGTTGGACTTTAAGAGCGAGCTATCGAGCGCAAAAATTCCACCCGTGGCACTCCAAACATTAGTTGAAAATGCAGTAAAGCATAATGTTGCGACACAAAACCGCCCACTGAAGATAACGATTAAGGAGGTAGATGACAAGATTGTAGTTTGTAATAACCTCCAACCAAAGGCATCGCCGATGGATTCAACGGGGGTAGGGCTACACAACCTCTCAGAGCGATACTTAATGCTATTTAACCGCGAGATTGAGATAATCCAAACTCCGCAAACCTTTACCGTAAAGTTACCAATGCTATGAAGATATTAATTATAGAGGACGAAAAGAGAGCAGCCACTAGACTAAGTGAATTGATACTCTCGGTGGAGGATAGCGCTGAAATAGTGGGAGTGGTAGACTCAATTGAGGGTGGTGTGGAGTGGTTCTCGGCCAATGGTATGCCCGACCTTATATTCTCCGATATTGAACTAGCCGACGGTGTGAGCTTTAAACTATTCGAGGAGGTTGTAATTAGCTGTCCGATAATCTTTACAACGGCATATAATCAATATATGATGGAGGCATTTGAGACCAATGCAGTGAGCTATATACTAAAACCGATTAGCGGCGAGCAGGTCGAAAGAGCTATGGAGAAGTACCACACGATGCGCGAGGCATTCTCTGCCAAGGGTGGCGTTCAACCACAGATAGATGATCTACTAAAGCTCATCTCAGGTAGTGCTCAAAAGCGCTATAAATCAACGCTTATGATTAACGTTGCGGAGAAGATTATTCCACTTTCAGTAGGAAATATCGCCTATATATATGCCACGGGCTCAGGTCTGCAGATTACGACAACTAAGAATCAAGAGTATAGCTATAACTCTACTCTCGATGAGATGGAACAGCAGTTGGATAGCGAGGTATTCTTTAGGGCTAGTCGCCAATTTATTATCTCTCGTGACGCTGTACTCTCAGTTGAACGATACTTTAACCGTACGCTATCGGTGAAACTCTGCTATAACACACCCGAAAAGGTGACTATCTCACGTCTAAAGACAAAGCAATTTTTAGAGTGGTTGGAGGGGTAGTTATTAAAATTTTTCAAAATATCATTACTAATTTTTGATAGTAGAATAATTCCACTGTTTTAGTGGTTAAGATGGAGTTATCCTAATGTTTTGGGTAGATCTATATAGCTTATTGTGGCTAACTGATTATTGTATTTTAGCGACTGTCCTACTAGCTAGGGCGGTCGCTTTTTGATTTAAGTCATTGTGTATTTGGTGTTTATTGAAATAGCTATTTATGGGGATTGCCTGAGGATATTGACTACGCTACCTTTGCGATTCAATTTTCAGTAGAAAAACACCACAACTCAATAACTATATAATGCTCAAGAAATTTTTACTAACTCTTCTAATATTAACCTCAATAACCCTCAATGCAAGTAGTAGTAGTGCGCCAAAGTATCAATTATCGGGTATAGTAACCTCAGCTAGCGGAGAGCCTCTGACTGGTGTTGCGGTGATATGCCTCAAAGACAATAGAGGAACGATAACTGGTCCAGATGGTAGCTATAAAATCAAACTCTCGAGCGGCGAACAGAATCTAAGGGTAGATTGTTTTGGTTACAAGACCATCGAGTTTAAGTTAACCATTGAGGCAAACACCCAAAGGGATATAACCCTAGAGCAAGATGTAAAGCAGATTGATGCTGTTGTTGTAAGGGGGGAATCGGAGGTTGGAAAGATTAAATCATCAATTTACTCAGTAAATGCAATAGATATTGCTGCTCGTGTGGGTTCGATTCAGAGCATTAGCGATGTTGTAAAGGAGGGCGTAGGAGTTAGAATTCGCCGTGATGGTGGAGTAGGCTCGGACTACGACCTTACGCTCAATGGTATGGGAGGTAACTCCATACGCTACTTTCTTGATGGTGTGCCACTTGACTCTAAAGGTGGCGACTTCTCGCTAGATAATATCCCTACGAATCTTGTGGAGCGTATTGAGATCTATAAGGGCGTTGTGCCGTCATATCTCGGTGGAGATGCACTAGGTGGGGCAATCAATATTATCACCAAAGAAGATAAGCAGAACTACTATGATTTTAGTGTCGGTGCAGGCTCATTCAATACCTATAAGGCGGACTTTAATGCGCAGATTATCGCTCCAAAGTCGGGTATCACAATTCGCCCAACCCTTAGCTATAACTACTCGAAGAATGACTATATAATGAAAGATGTTCGAGTGCTTAACCCAGAGGTAAACCGTTTCGAGCTTGCAGATTGCAGACGCTTTCACGATAGTTATCAATCGCTATTTGGGCAAGTTGAAGTAGGGGTCTCTAATAAGAGTTGGGCAGATTATCTATACGTTACTGCCTCGGTAGCAGATATTAATAAGGATATTCAGACGGGTGCGACCCAAGATATTGTCTATGGCGCAGCTACTCGCCACAGCCTATCTACTAGCTTCGGGCTACGCTACAAGAAGGATAATCTATTTGTCGAGGGGCTATCGCTTAATGCCAATGTATCACACACAGAGCAACTATCCACTATTGTCGATACCGCCCAAGTGCTCTACTATTGGAATGGTTACCACCGCCCAAGCTCGGGTGCAGCGGAGATGAGTAGCTACCCCGTGATTCGCAAGATTGACCAACCAATGACCAATGTTCGTGCTAACCTCGACTATAAGCTGGGTGCGTTTAGTAATCTGAATCTAAACTACCTACTTACTGCCACTAGCAGCGAGATGACCCAAGAGACTAGCGATGCAACCCAAGGTAGTGGCACTGCTAAGGACCTTATTCGTAGGCACTTTATAGGTCTTTCATACTCCCTATCGCTCTTTGAGGATAGGTGGCAGACCTCTGCCTTTGTCAAGGAGTTTATCAATGATGTTGAGATCGAAGAGAAGGATACGGGCATTGGTTCGGAGAGCCTTGCTGGATTTGATGCCAAGAATAACGTGGTGAAGTTCTTTACTAGCTATGGTCTAGGCACTCGCTACAAGTTTTGGGAGGAGATGGCTCTGAAGCTGTCCTATGAGTATAGCGTACGCCTACCGGGTGTCTATGAGCTACTAGGTAATGGTGAGACTATTAACCCTAACTACTCGCTAGAGCCTGAGAAGAGCCACAACTATAACGTAAGCCTCTATGGTAATATCGTATCGGGGCTATCGGTATTTAACTACGAAGTAGGAGCATTCTATCGTGATATTCACGACTATATTATGGCGGTTCAAGGTGCAGAGACCTTCCGCTATGATAACCTCTCGAATATCACTATCAGCGGTATCGAGGCAGAGCTAGGTTATAGGTTTAACAACGCACTACAACTTAGAGCAAATGTCTCGATGGAGGAGGCTACCGATATGTTGGAGTTCAAGACCACAGATGGAAAGCCGAATGCCACATATCAGCAACCAGTTCCAAACCGACCGACACTATATGGTAATGCTAGTGCATCCTACACATTCAGAGATATACTAGGCGATGATAGACTTATGTTAGAGTATAGATATGAGTATGTTAAGTGGTTCTACCTAACTTGGGCACTATATGGCCACCCAGATTCAAAGTCGATTATCCCCACACAGAGCAACCACAGTGCCTCGATTACCTATGCTTGGAACCAGAATAGATATAGCCTCTCGATAGACTGTAGTAATATCTTCGATACCCTGCTATATGACAACTACAAGCTACAGAAGCCGGGTAGGGCATTCTTCTGTAAATTTAGAGTATTTTTAAATTAACTAACTGTAAATAAATTAACTATGATAGGAACTTTACTCGATTTTCTGCAATTTCTATTTAGTACATCACCATTTCTTGTCTCGCTTTTAGTGTGGACTATTTTAGTGATAGCACTCTCAAAATCTATTAAGAGACACCCAAAGGCATACTATTGGGGTGCAGCTCTAATGAGTACATTAACACTTGTGTCGTACTTCGGTATGTCCTCTGAGTTGGGACTACTGCGATTTGGGACACTGCCAATTATCGAGGAGCTGCTAATAGAGTTTGCATATGCAACATACTTTATCCACCCTATACTAGTGATAATTATGTATATGGGGGCATTTAGTCCTAAGACTCGCTATATTGGCCGCCTGATGTCAATCCGTAAGGAGCTCTCTATTATCGTAGGTTTCCCAGTGATTGCCCACGCCCTAAAGCGTATTATACTAATGGTACCGATGTCGTGGAACCACTTTGCAAACTACTCCGAGAGCATCACTAGCCCACGAGTTGCAAGCGTATGGGGTTCAAATATTACCCACGGAGTATTCCTACTTGGAATCGTAATGACAGTGCTATTTTTGATTCTATGGGTTACATCATTTGACTCTGTGCACCGTAAGATGGGCTCACGCAGATGGAAGGCGACACAGAGGTGGTCATACGCACTCTACGCAATGCTATTTATCCACTCCGTAGGTATCGATACTGGCAGCTTAATGAATACATATGCACGAGAGGAGCAGAGAGCTAAGACCCAGCAAGTTGAGGCAGTGGCAGCTAAAGATAGTGCAGCTAGCTCACCGCACTTTATGATGCCAGTAGACTCAACCGCGAAGGTCAATGAAGCTGCAAAGGCAGCACCTGTGAAGGCTAATGCACGCCACGGCCGCTCATCGGGCTTCTCCTTTGCCGAGGTTAAGTTAGAGTCAAAGACAAAACTGATAGCAAACATCTCTATACTATGTGCACTATATGGTTCATATCTATTCTTCCGCTTGCGTAAAGCCAGAAGAGATAGAAAACGCAGACAACAGAAAATTCAACATACACAAAAATAATTTCTAACAATAAAAAACACTTAAACTAATGAAACGATTACTACTAACCCTTGCAGCTTTTGCTGCAGTAATGACATCTTGTGAGAAGGTTGGCACCGACCCTAATGGAGGTGGCAATGAAATTCCAGATGTTCCTGCTCACCTTGACCTATGGCTAACAGCCGAAGGTACGACTGCATCGGGTACATATGTGGCATCTGTTATGGACCACTCAAATATCGACCAAACAGTTAGCGTTATCGGTACTGGTACTGAGGTAACTGGAAAGCTGACATCAAGTGCTATCCAAAAGGGTAAATACTACTACTCTGCAACTAGCGGCTTTGACGGAATTGGTAAGTACCAAATCGCAAATAACCAAGTTATAACGGTGGCGGAAGTTCCCTTTGTTGAGAATACCTTCCCTAAGGGTGGTATGACTGGCGGCGTGACTGCCTCTCACGAGTGGATCGGCGACAATACTCTTATGCTTATGGCGTATAGCACAACGACTAAGAAGCACATCTGGTCTAAGTATGATGCGACTACTATGTCTATCCTAGAGGAGGGTAACTTTGACCTACACGCAGCTCTTGTTGATGCAGGTTTTGACCCAGCAATTAAGTTCAGTACAACTGGCCACGTAAGGTATCGTCAGGCTGATGATAAGCTAATCTTCGTTACATCTATCCACTATGAGGGCGAGGGTACACACCCAATGACTGGTCAACCTAACACTGTAAGAGGTCCACTAGCGGTTGTCGTTATTGACCAAAGTACAATGAACGTTGATGCAATCACTCAGGATGAGCGTGTATATGGCCTAGCGCTAGAGTCGTATGGTGATACTCAGCAAGAGAAGGCATACTTCGATGATAATGGAGACCTATATATCATCGCTCTTGAGTACGGCTCTGCATACTCACCGGGAGGTCCAATCCCAGAGTGTGTTATCGTAAGGGTTAAGAGTGGCGAGAATACAACTGATAGAAACTACCTGTTCACTCCATCTTCGGATACAAACATCTTAGTTGTAAGGTACGTTGCTCCGGGCAAGGCTCTATTCTTTGTGGGTGATCATGCTCGTTATGGTTACGATGGAGAGACCTTTAATAGCTATGCTTACTACTACGCAATCTTCGATAGTGCATCTCAGACACTTACAAAGGTTCAGTACAATGGTGTTGACCTAGACTGGAGTACAGGTAACTTCAATAACTATATTGCGCGTATTGGCAATAACATCTACTTCGGTCTAAACACTGATACTGGCGAGTCATACACTGGCGAGGGAAGTTGGGGTGAGTACACTGCTCAATACTCTCAGGCTCAAATCTACGTACTTAACACCTCAACACTAGAGGTAAGCGAAGGCTTTAAGGTAGATGCTAAATTTACATTTAATAGAATGTATAGTATTGAAAATTAGTATTTTGTAAATAGTATAGATGCTGAGGGTGCGCCAATTTATATTGGTCGCACTCTTAGTGTGAAAACGAATTAGGTATGAATAAAATAGTAAGAGCACTCTGTGTGGTAGCCCTAATGTTACAATTTAGCGCAGCTGAAGCTCAAGATAATGATAAGCCTGCCTACCTGCTCTATAACGATAAGGGTGAGGCAGTAAAGTTCTCAGATATGATAGAGGATCTGAGCCAAGATGACGTGGTATTCTTTGGTGAGTACCATAATAGCTCGCTTGTTCACTGGCTAGAGCACGAAGTGGTAGAGGCGCTAGCCGATATCCACCAAGATAAGATTAACCTAGGTATGGAGATGCTAGAGGTTGACACCCAAGGTAAGATCGACGAGTATATGGCGGGGCTGATTAGCTCAGAACGTTTCCTTGCCGAGACCTATCTATGGCCAAACTATAAGATGGACTACTCGCCGATAGTGGAGCTTGCAAAGGAGCGAGGCATTCGAGTTGTGGCAACAAATGTTCCTCGCCGATATGCTCGTGCCCTTGCCTACAATGGCGTAGATGCCCTAAGAGAGTTCCCTGAGTGGTCACAACAGTTCTACGGTGAGGTGCTCGATAGAGTAGCTGAGGTGGAGGTTGCCGATGACTTCTTTAGTGGAATGGGTGGTGCTATGGGAGGCGCAAAGGTAAGTGCCGATGAGCAAAAGACCAAAGTGCTACGTATGACCCAAGCCCAAGCCCTGAAGGATGCAGTAATGGCTGGTAGTATCGCTAAGAATCTGAACTATCCATTTATTCAGATTAATGGTTGCTACCACTCAGATAGTAGAGGAGGTACAGTGAAGTTCCTACTAGAGCAGCACCCTGAGCTAGCAGTTGGACTTATCACAACGGTCTACCAAGAGGACCTTTCGAGCCTAGAGCAGGAGTATAGAGGTAAGGCAGATTACTATATTGTCCTTCCTAATGACACACATAAAACATACTAATGATTATGAATCGTAAAAGAGTATATCTACTGAGTAGTATCGTGGCTGGCCTGCTGATACTATGGGGCGTATGGAGTCTATGGCTTAGCCCAACTAAGATAGCATTTGTTAACTACCAAGTGGTAAGCCTTGGGCAGATGGGCAAGGCTAATGACAACCCAATGGTGAGTATTGAGGAACTTAGTATAGAGAATATCGAGGATATTACATCCTATGATATGGTCTTTATCAACGGTATGGGAATACGCATTACCGAGGAGCAGCGTGCAGTGATTCAAGCAGCGGCCGATGGTGGGACTCAGATCCTAACCTCGTCGGCTACCAACCCGATGAATAATATCTCGAGCCTCGACTCAGTAGATATGGTTAGCGTAAGTAAGTATCTGCGTGGTGGTGGACGTACCAATATTCGCAATATGTATAGCTACATCCGTGGCTCGATAGATAAGAAGTTAATCTTTGCCCCAACTCCGGGCGAGGCAATCGAGCGCCGTAGCGACTTGATTTACCACCCGAATTTAGAGGATCTGGAGGATGAAAATGTTGGTTTTAATACTATCAAGGAGTATAATGACTACCTAAAGGAGAATGACCTATATGATGGCGATGCACCACGTATAATCGTTACGGGTGTTATGGGTGAGCCTTCAGATCTGATACTAAAGTTAGAGCAGACTGGTAATATGGTCTATCCACTAACAAGTATCTACACTGCGATGTCTAAGGGACTTATAGACTCTATTGCTCCATCGGCAGTTATCAATATGGCGCACGGTAGAATGGGTGATCCCGTAGTTGAGATGTTAACCCAGCGTAATATCCCTCTATTCATCCCCCTTAATACTAGCCGCTTAGTGGATGCTTGGGAGGCAGATAAGATGGGTATGAGTGGTGGATTCCTATCTCAGAGTGTTGTAACTCCTGAGATTGATGGCGCTATTCGTCCATACGCTCTATTTGGAAACTATATCGACGAGGATGGCCTGCAGTATGTTAAGGCAATACCTGAGCGACTAGAGACATTCACAGAGACTATTAATAACTACGTAAAGCTACAGCGCAAGGATAACTCAGAGAAGCGAGTGGTAATCTACTACTTCAAGGGTGCAGGACAGAGCGCACTGAGCGCTGGTGGTATGGAGGTCGCTCCATCGCTACACAATATGTTGAGCCAACTCAAAGATGCGGGTTACCGTGTCGATGGTCTACCTGCTACTTCGAAGGAGTTGGAGCGTATGATCCAAGAGCAGGGTGCAGTATTTGGTAGCTATGCCGAGGGTGCACAGGCAAACTTTATGGAGAGTGGCAATCCGCTACTTGTCACTAAGGATGAGTATGAGGGTTGGGTAGCTAAGTCACTTCGCCCAGAGAGGTATGAGGATGTAGTAAGGCTAAATGGAGAGTTTCCGGGGGAGTATATGGCAACGGACGATGGTCGCCTAGGCATTGCACGTATCGAGTTTGGTAATGTGGCAATAATGCCACAGAGCGCAGCAGGTGGTGGTAGTGACTCATTTAAGATCCTTCACGGAACTGATGCAGCACCTCCTCACCCATATATCGCTCAGTATCTATGGGCACAGCACGGCTTTGGTGCCGATGCTATGATTCACTTTGGTACTCACGGTTCATTGGAGTTCACCCCTAAGAAGCAAGTTGCCCTATCGAGTAACGACTGGCCAGATAGGCTAGTGGGTGCACTTCCTCACTTCTATGTATATACTATCTCTAATATTGGCGAGGGCGTTATCGCAAAGCGTAGAGCCTATGCAGGCCTACAGTCGCACCTAACTCCTCCATTCCTAGAGAGTAGCCTAAGGGGTATCTATCGTGAACTCTCGGAGAAGATAAAGATATATAACAATATCTTTGAACCTGACCAATATGGTCGAACAGTTGAGCCAAACCCAGAGGAGGTACGTAGAGCATCGCTAGCGGTTAAGGCTAAGACCGTTGAGATGGGTATCCATACCGACCTAGGGCTAGATAGCACATTGACTGAGCCATACTCTGAGACCGATATTATGCGTATCGAGAACTTTGCCGAGGAGCTTGCAACAGAGAAGATAACAGGTCAACTATACACCATCGGCGAGCAGTATGAACCATCACGTATCGTGAGTACTGTATATGCTATGTGTACTGAGCCTATTGCATATAGTATCCTAGCACTCGACAAGATGTCGGGACGTGCAACGGCTAAGAGCCAAGAGCATAAACCTACATTTACCCGTCTGTACTTAGAGCCTGCAAAGGCTACTGTTAGCTCCATACTTAGCGACCCTCGAAGAGCTAATGATGCACTTATCTGTAAGTTAGCTACTATTAGTCAAGGTGAGCTAGAGGAGGCGCGTGCTATCGAGGCTTCGCGTAATGCACCAAGTGGAATGATGGCGATGATGATGGCTAGTGCAAAGCCAAAATCTGCTGCAAGCCCTAGTGGTAGACCTCAAATGGGAGGTGGAAGCGCTAAGAAGGTAGAGTATACTAAGGAGCAGATTAATAGAGCTATGGCAATTCTAGAGATTGAGCGCACTGTCCTTAATGTAATTAATTACCGTGAGGCGTTACTCTCAAGTCCGCAGATTGAGATTACAAGTATGCTTAATGCACTTAATGGAGGATTTACAAAGCCATCGCCAGCAGGTGATCCAATCGCAAACCCTAATACACTACCAACGGGGCGTAATATGTACGCCGTAGATGCAGAGATGACTCCGAGCGAATCGGCGTGGGATAAGGGCGTTCGTCTGGCAAATAATACTATCGCTCTATATCGTGAGCGCCATAACGATAGCCTGCCGAGAAAGGTGAGCTATACGCTGTGGAGTGGTGAGTTCATTGAGACTGAGGGTGCAACTATCGCCCAAGTCCTATATATGCTAGGTGTTGAGCCAATTAGAGATAGCCGTGGTAGGGTGACCGACCTAAGGCTAATTCCATCTAAGGAGCTTGGTCGTCCTCGTATAGATGTTGTGGTTCAGACCTCTGGTCAACTGCGTGATATTGCGGCATCTCGTCTATTTCTGATTAACCGTGCTGTGGAGATGGCTGCAGCTGCCGAGGATAGTGAGTTTGAGAACCAAGTAGCAGCAGGCGTAGTTGAGGCCGAACGCACTCTAATCGAAAAGGGACTAAACCCTAAAGATGCACGTGAGATTGCGGCATTCCGTGTCTTTGGTGGTGCGAATGGAGGCTATGGAACTGGTACTCAAGGTATGGTTCTAAGTAGCGATAGATGGGAGAATGAAGACCAAATTGCCGATGCCTACCTAAATAATATGGGTGCATACTACGGCAGTGAGAAGAATTGGGAAGCTTTCCGTCAATTTGCATTCGAGGCGGCACTTACTCGCACCGATGCAGTAATCCACCCTCGTCAGAGCAATACTTGGGGCGCACTTAGCCTCGACCACGTATATGAGTTTATGGGCGGTATGAATAATGCTGTTCGTAAGGTTACGGGCAAGGATCCTGACGCATACTTCAGCGACTACCGTAACCGTAATAATGTGCGTATGCAGGAGCTAGAGGAGGCTATAGGTGTAGAGTCTCGCTCAACTATCCTAAATCCAACCTATATTAAGGAGAAGATGAAGGGTGAGGCTACATCGGCTAGAATCTTTGCTGCTACCATCGAGAATACATTTGCTTGGAATGTACTCAAACCATCGGTTATCGAGGATAGACTTTGGGATGACATCCACGAGGTATATGTAAATGATAAGTTCGACCTTGATGTTCACGAATTCTTCGAGACTCAGAACCCAGCGGCACTCCAGGAGATGACAGCAATTATGCTCGAGGCTGTGCGCAAGGGTATGTGGGATGCCTCGCAGAAGCAGATCGAGGAGCTCTCAGAGCTACACACCGAGCTAGTGGCGAAGTATAATGCTGCTTGCACTGGCTTCGTGTGCGACAATGCAAAGCTACGTGAGTTTATCTCTGAACAGTCGCCAGAGCAGGTCTCTAAGGAGTATAACGCTGCAATTCAACAAGCTAGAGAGGTAGCAGTAGACGCCAATCAGAAGGGTGTTGTGATGAAGAAGGAGCAGATAAGCGAAGAGGGCGAAGAGACTAAGACAGAGGTAAGTAATATCGCTGTCATCGTACTTGTAATCGTTGCCCTTATAGTTCTAATTGTAGTGATGCGTCGCAGACGTAAAGATCAGAACTAAACTGAGCACTATGCAGAGCGTTGTATTAATATTAATGATAGTAGTCTGCTTCAACTTTGTGTTGAAGCAGACCTTCTGCAAGTGGTGGGTCGTTGGTGCTATGGCACTAGTGGCGGCACTCTTTGTTGGATCTATGTGGGGATTTGCCATAGAGCAATCTAAGACTCAGATAGAGGCGTGGCTGTCGAACCCAACACTAATGCGCGATACCTCGGTACTACTATGTATAGAGGTGATTCTACAGATGTGCTACTGTATCCTAGCGGTCTATATTGCTAGTACGGGGGTGATAAAGCGCCGCACTTTGATGCTATATCGATTCCTGAGGTGGTTCCCCGGGTTGCTGATATTCCCAGTGCTATTTAGCTGTCTAGTGCAGCTAATCTTTGCACTGCCGGGCTACTCATTCTCGCTTGTGGCGTGGTCTCTCTCGGCGGTAGTACTTGTGGCAATACCACTACTTAGCTACCTAGTAAAGGTAGTAATACCCGAAAAAGAGCTACGACTAGAGCTGCTATTTCTAGCTAACTTCCTTGTGGCGGTACTAGGGATAATCTCTACGGTAAATGGCCGCACGGCTGTGGCTGGCACAACTCAAATAGACTTACACTCACTCTCTGGCATCTTCGCCATAGTAGTAATTGGTGGTCTAATAGGCTATGTTGTAAGAGTAATAAAATTTAGAAAAATTAATAAAAAAGTAAACTAATGAACTATATTTCTGACGTAATGTACTGGATCTCTACGGGGTTGCTAGTGCCAGTAATTATCCTACTAATCATTCTATTTGTCCGTGCAATCCTACTAATTGGTGGGTTCTTTGGTCAATATATCTCTATCCGCAAGATGGAGTACACCCTACGCAAGGAGTTCAATGGACTCAATGAATCAAATATCGATACACTAACTCAGAGACTTCCTGCTAATAAGTCGCTACTTGCTATGCGTTATATCCAGCTTCTACTAGATAACAAATCGAGTAATGCGCATATCGACCATACACTCACTGAGTTTGAAATCGCTGCAGATAAGGATCTAGGGCTATCTAAGGTGCTCACTAAGATGGGGCCGATGCTTGGTCTTATGGGTACACTTATTCCAATGGGTCCAGCTCTTGTAGGGCTTGCAACAGGCGATATCTCGACTATGGCCTATAATATGCAAGTTGCATTTGCTACGACCGTAGTTGGGCTATTTGCTAGCGCTGTGGGTTTTATAACTCAGCAGGTAAAGCAGAGGTGGTACCTACAAGATATGTCGAACCTAGAGCTACTAGCAAACTTGCTTAAGCAGCGCAATAACGCATAAGGACTATGAGACGTAACCTACTAAAGAAGGAGGAAGACAACGATCCAATGAGCGTTGTGAGTAACCTATTTGACGTTGCGATGGTATTTGCCGTGGCGCTGATGGTTGCCCTAGTGTCACGCTATAATATGACTGAGATGTTCTCGCAAGAGGACTTTACTATGGTAAAGAACCCGGGAAAGGAGAATATGGAGATTATATCTAAGAAGGGCGAGACTATCGAGAAGTACACCCCGTCGGAGAGCCAAGATGCTAGCGGTAAATCGAAGGGTCGTAGAGTCGGCATCGCCTACGAACTCGAAAATGGCGAGATAATCTACCTGCCTGAGTAGCGAACTACAAGGAAGATATTAAAAGAGGGAGTTGGAGATTAGTAAATGCTAATCTCCGACTCCCTTTTTTATTGTATATCCTACACTCTCCAAATTACCATCATTACTAAGAAGATTGCACCGTAGAGTAGTGGGATGAGGTGAAGTGTATTATTGGCTCTATGGGTGAATAGGTCTCTGTTTAGTTTAGATATTACCCTAAAACTCAACCAAATGCTTAGTGTGATGGCAGCTATTGTTACTACAGATATAAGGGCGTTCACCTCCGTAGGTAGTTTAGCTATTACTATCTGACCATCGATTATCTGCTGTGCAGTATCAATGCCATTTATATCGCTGGCTAGGTGCTTGTAGTAGTCAAATCGTGAGGTCGATTTTAGCATCGCCTTTGTGAAGTGTGCGGCCGCTACAATCGGAATAAAGCTCAGTGAGTAGTGCTTTAGGTAGTCGGCTATCTTTAGTGTAGAGCCTGCAAGCTTTGCGACAAGGAATGGCAAGAACCAAAATAGCAGTGGTAGAAGAATGAATATCACTACACCGTGAATCACCTTATTTATCTGTCCAATCTCAATGGCTAGAGGCTCGATAATTACTGCCGAAATAGAGTTTAATATCTCTTTGGTTACACCCCACTCCGTCCATACCTCAGATATAACAAAACCTGAAAGCATAATAAGGAATGCTACCTCAGCCCACGATAGAGCCTTTTGGGTGAAGATACCCGAGGCAAATGGGGTGCGCTTGTAGGTTGGGTTTGGTCGCTGGGTAGATGGACTCTTTGCCTGATAATTAGAGCAGCTACGTACACAACCACCACATAGTATGCAGTTAGAGTTGCTCTCTATCTTCGCAGGATATAGCCCCACACCACAGCTCTTAGATGCGACTCTATATCTGTACTTCTTGTCGATACACGATTTGTCTTTGCAAGTTGCGCATCTATCACTCCTCTTTACCCTTAATCCGAAGATAGATAGCTTGGAGTATAGCCCTAGTAGTAGCCCTATAGGGCAAGCGTAACGGCAAAATGTATTCTTCTCGAATATCAGACCAACTATCACCGAAAGTAGAGCAATTGAGAGCATATAAATAGCCATGTACGTTGGGTCTCGATGGATTGCAAATGCTTGGATGCCAAGGAGTAGAACGGTAAAGTAGAATATAGTTATAACCCAACCTGAGGCTAAAAATTTGCTAGGTTTTCGCCTAAGTCCAACCTTAGCGCATAGCGTTGTGATTAGCTCCATTGGGCATACCATACACCACACCCTACCAAATAGAATCGCTGCAATAATAATCATAGGCCACCATAACGACCACACAACTAAGTTTCCAAGGTTTGTATTGCGCAGCTGAATCAGAAAGTCGCTATCGGGTGACGAGGCAGAGAAGCCACTCCAGAGGAGCACCCCAAAGGCTATTAAGCTCATTAGCTTTAGTCCAATAGAGAGGTATCCTCTCTTTAGTATGTTGTTTACAATAGTTCTCATTATGTACCTTCTCTATTAGATTAATCCACCAATTAATGCAATTGAAATTACTATAAGCATCACTGCAACGAGTTGCTGTAACCTCTCATACGTTACCTTCTTTAGTAGTTTTTTGCCGAAGTATGCCCCTACGATAGCAGATAGTGTCGCCGATACCATTACTACTAAATTCTCACTTAAGTCTATATCGTTAATGCGAGAGAAGTAGACCGATAGCCTGCTAATATCCACTAACATTGCGATTAGCACCCCAGTAGCGATATACGCCTCCTTGGATAGTCCGCTGCGGATAAGAAAGGCGCTGCGCAGTGCCCCTTGGATACCTGAGAGCCCACCGAAGAAGCCGCTGAGGATACCGCCAAATACCATCTTGTCTCTGCTGAACTCTACAGATTTAAGGCGAGGAACTATCTCCATCATAGAGAAGAATATGAGCACTACGCCGACAATAATATTGATAAGCGATACATTAAATGTACTCTGAGCTATGGTGTAGCTAAATATTGTCGGGAGGTCAGATATTTGCATCAGTAGCCAAGCGCCTGCAAACGATGCGATAAATGCAGGTATGCCGAAGCGCAAGAGTGTAGCTCTATCAGCACTACGCCCAACTAGAACGACTTTAAAGATATTATTGGCAAAGTGAGCCACGCCAGTCATAGCTATTGCCGCCTCTAGTGGAAAGAAGATGGCAAAGACAGGCATAAGAATAGTCCCGAGGCCAAAACCCGAGAAGAATGTTAGAAGAGATGCTATAAGAGCAACTAGGGATATTACTACGATTTCCATTTTGAATTACACTGTTAATTATTTATAGTGCAAAGGTATGGACTTATACCGAGGTGGCTCGGGTAGTAATAGTTCTAAAAATGGTATTATTGAAAATATTGTAGGCGAAACTGTTTTGGAGTAACTCCCATCTGCTTTTTGAAGAACTTTACGAAGTTCGAAGGGTCTTCGAATCCTACAATTTCGGCAACCTCTGCAATCGTGTTATCTGTGTGCAGAAGGTAGCGTTTAATCTCTAGTAAGAGTTGCTCTGTTATTAGCTCACTTGCGCTACGACCAGAGTGCTTACGACACAGAATATTTATGTTCTGAGGGGTGGTGTGTAGGGCTGTGGCATACTCATTGACACGATGCTTTGAGCATACATCTGTTGAGACCATAGCTAAAAAATCGGTGTAGATCTTTGATTGCGCAACCTGTGGTTCTAATTGATCTCTCTTGGAGAGTTGAAGTAACTTTGCAAATATAGCCATCAGGTAGCTGTGCTCTAACTCCTTGCAATCACTCTGTGATGATATAGCGTGGAGATCCTCTAAAATGGTAAAGATGACACTACATCCTTCAAGTGATAGATGGGTGATTAACCTTAGCTCCTTTAGTAGTTTTATAGTCTTTACCTCTGTTAGAGTGTCAAACTCCTCCTCCTTGACTAGTATAACAAAGCCACGAGGAATGGCAGTGAATTGCCAATAGTGAAGCTGTCCTGCCGATAGCATATAGAATTCAGGGGCGCTAACTTTGAATGACTCAGTGTCGATAGTATGGAACCCTTCGCCCTCGAGTATAAATATAAGCTCATAGTAGCCACTATGCTTGTGGGGCTTAGTGCGCTTAATGACCTCCTTGAATCGGGAGATCTTTAGTGTCATCTCGCTTTCGAGTTTGCTCTTGCTGTCTATTATCATTGCGCTATGAGTTTTACTATCTTTGAGATTACGGAGTAGTTGAACTCTTCGCTCTGGTTTGAGTTGCCTATAAATATAGCAAAGAGTATAGCCTCACCGTTGGAGTTCTCTATAATTCCAACGCAGTTATTCGCTGCAGTTGTACCGCTTGGGGATTTCCCTGAGAACCCTGTCTTATATCCAATTTTAGTACTACTAGATAGTAGCTCTCGTGCACTCCCCGTCATTGTTTGGCACATTACCTGCCATATGATATCGCAGCTATGTGAACCTAACTCCTTCTGCTCCCAAAACCATTGAAGTAGGGTGATTATACTATTAGCTGTAGCATAGTTCTCGAACTGTATATCCCACGAAGATTGAATCTCTCGCTCATAGTTCTTAATGGCAATATCACGCACCCCGAGCTCCTCGATTATCTTAGCTACCTTATCGATGCCACCTGTTCTTTCTATCATTATATCGCAGAGGTTATTGTCGCTGAGGGCTACTACATAGCGCAAAAAATCTAACTCCGAGATAGTAGCCCCTTTAGGGTGGGTGTCTCGAAATGGGCTCCACGTATCTGGTAGTAACTCCTTTTTGCTTATGGTAACAGAATCTGTTAGCTCTATGGCATTAGACTCTAAGTACGCAATAGCAATAGGGAGCTTGTAGATGCTCTGCATAGCAAAGCGTCTATCGCTATTTATCGATGCTATCTCCTCGCCACTACTGCTATATACCGCAACCCCAAGGCTTAGGTCTCTACCCTCTACAATTGACAGTATCTTACTCTCTATGCTCTGACTATAGCAGAGTGGGGCGCTAAGTAGCGGAGTTAGTGCTGTAAGGAGTACAATTATGACTCTCTGTGTGGTGCTCATAGCTGCAAAGTTAGTTATAAAAAAGCAGAAACGTTGCCTTGTGGAGCTTAAAAAGCTCATCACAAAGCAACGTTTCATATATTAGGAAAGGGAGGGGATTAAAAATCTACCTTCTCGCCATTGTAGCAACACATAAATACTCTCTCTAGCTCCTCTACAGTTGGAACACGTGGGTTGAAGCTAGTACAAGGATCTGCGAAGGCGTGTGCCGCCATCTCCTTAACTACTGCATTCCACTCTGCCTCCGATACGCCATACTCCTTAATAGAGCTAACGATACCTACCTTTGAGCGAAGAGCCTCTACTGCTGTGGCAAAACCCTCTGCGCCCTGAGTGTCAACAAGCTTTGCAAGTGCATCATAACGATTTGTAGCCTTAGAGTTAAAGCGTATTACATTTGCAAGAACAATAGCGTTAGCACAACCGTGAGGCACGCCAAACTGTCCGCCAATTTGGTGAGCTAGTGAGTGAGCGATACCTAACCATACGTTAGTGAATGCGTAACCACCAAGGCAAGATGCGTCGTGCATATTCTGGCGAGCAGTGCCATTCTCAGGCTCGTTGTATGCTGTCTCTAGGTTAGCAAAGATTAGCTCTATACCACCCTTTGCAAGTGCATCAGCGTAGTTGTCATCAACGTTAGAGGTGTAAGCCTCAACGCAGTGAGTAAGCGCATCAAGTCCAGTATTTGCAGTCACGCTCTTTGGCATACTCTTACATAGTTCGCCATCTACGATGGAAAGATCTGGAAGTAGTTCGTGAGATACTAGTGGGTATTTCACGCCCTTTTCACGGTCAGTGATAACGGCAAGCGCTGTAATCTCAGTGCCAGTTCCGCTAGTTGCAGGGATCGCCACAAAGCGTGCCTTATTGCGAAGCGCAGGAATACCACACACCTTGATCATCTGCTCGAAAGTTAGCTCTGGGTGCTCATAAATTGCCCACATAGCCTTTGCTGCATCGATTGCAGAACAGCCACCAAGACCGATAATCCAGTCAGGTTGCTCCTCTGTGAAGAATGCTGCACCGCGGCGTACTGTGTCGATAGATGGATCTGGTTCAACGCCATCAAATACAGAGTGAGCGATATTAATTTCGTCAAGAATCGCCTCTACCTTTGCAAGGTAGCCATTCTCACGTACTGACTTACCTCCAATTACGATAACTGCCTTGCTGCCCGAGATGTTCTTTAGCTCAGATAGTGAGCCTAGACCGTGATATAGGTCTTGTGTTTGGAATAACTTTGCCATAATATTACTTTGTTTGTTTTGATAAAAGATTATGGTGCAAAGGTACGGTGGTATCTCTTATTAGAGTTATAAATTTGCGCCATACAATTGTAAATTGGCGCAAATGTATAATTTTTATATGTTCATCTTCTTCTTTAGCTCCGTTGGGGTGCAGCTATATTTCTGTCCTACATACTTATTTAGTGCAGACTGAGAGTCGAAGCCGAGCGAGAAGGCTATCTCCTTTAGTGGAAGCTCCTCGTAGATTAGCAGTTTTTTAATCTCCAGCGATAGTCGCTCGTGGATGAGCTCCAGCGCAGTATTATTGCCGTACCTCTTACATAGTAGGTTTAGTCGCTTTGCAGAAATTCCCAATCTGTCGCAGTAGCTCTGTACTTTGCGCTGGTGTCTAAAGTCGCTGTCTACTATGCGTCGAAACTCCATAAATAGCTCTAGTTCCTTATCCTTTACACCCTTGAAGCTATCGGGTGCGGTGGAGTCTATGGTCTTTAGTATTATAATCTTTGTGAGAAACTTAATCTCAATCTTTCGGATGTTGTTATATGGCTCCTCTATGCGCTTTATGTGCTCCTTGATGCTTAGTATTTCGTTGAATTGAGCTATGTTGCTCTGGGGGAAGTTGATAACGTTTACTCGTTTGTGGAGATCTACATTATACTCTTTAAGTTCGGTTGCTAGTATCTCGGAGCAGAAGATAGTGTGGTCAAACATCACTACCTCGCCCTCTATCTCAGCGTCGAATGCGAATGAGCATATCTGTTGCGGGAATATAAAGCAGATTGTCGGTGAGTTAATCTCATACTCCTCGAAGTCTACCATTATGCGCCCCTCTCCACGCTCGATTATTACTATCTGGAAGAATGCATTGCGATGTAGTGCAGATAGCCTCTCTGCCATCTCTTGATCTAACTCCTTGAGGGCAAAGCTCTCATATCTATTTTGTGAGGCATACTCAGCAAGTGCTACATTTGTAATTTTCATATCTCTGCTTCAGTGAATTTTAGTGCAAAGATAGGCTTAAATTTATAAAATTAAGCCATTTTTACTAAAAATAGCATCGCTGATTATTCTCAATTGAAGTATTGAGATAGTGGTAAGTAGTAGAGTAGTTCAGAGGCAACCTCTGTCAATACATAGCGACTGAGGTTGCTCTGAGCTTTGAAGTATTACATCTGATCAGTTACGCTCTCGACGATCTCGCCGTCAAATAGATTGATGACCCTATGTGCATAGCGACTATCACGCTGAGAGTGGGTAACCATTATAATCGTTGCGCCATCTTTGTTTAGCTCCGAAAGCAGGTTCATTACCTCCATACCATTCTTAGAGTCGAGGTTACCCGTAGGCTCATCGGCAAGGATTACCTTAGGCGAAGAGACCAGAGCACGAGCAATTGCTACACGCTGTTGCTGTCCGCCTGATAGCTGTTGAGGGTAGTGGTCAGCACGGTGTGAGATTGCCATACGCTTTAGTATCTCGGCTACCATCTCCTTGCGTTTACGTACTGGTATTCGCAGGTAGATAAGTGGTAGCTCCACATTCTCGAATACCGAGAGCTCGTCGATAAGGTTAAAGCTCTGGAATACAAAGCCGATATTGCCCTTGCGGAACTTTGAACGTCCCGATTCCGATAGATTTGCTAGCTCCTCGCCCCCGAGGGTATAGCTACCCGAAGTGGCAGAGTCCAGAAGCCCTAGGATGTTTAGTAGGGTAGTCTTACCACACCCCGATGGGCCCATAATTGCTACAAATTCACCTGTCTTTACCTCTAATGACACCTTATTAAGAGCTACTGTTTCGATCTCTTCGGTGCGGAAGATCTTCTCTAGGTTTTCTACTTTAATCATTGTTTTTAGTTTTATATAAGTTAGTAATTTATTCTGATTTTAGTGACTTTACAGGGTTTCGATTTGCCACACTTAGGCACTGTATCGACACTATTGTAACCACTAGTAGTGTAATTGTAATAAAGGCTGCGATAAATACCCAGCTATATAGTGGTACTCTGTAGCTAAAGCTCTCTAGCCACCACTCCAGTCCCCATATTGCGAGGGGTACAGCTACTATAAAGCTCACAGATAGTGTTATGAGCACTGAGCGGTTGAATCGTAGCAGTAGCGCTACTACCGAAGAACCATATACCTTTCTAAGTGCAATCTCTCTATGGCGATACTGCATATCGAAGAGCACCATCCCGAAGACTCCCATAAGTGAGATAATAAATGTTATGAGTGAGAATAGTGTTATTAACTCCTCATTACTCTCTTCGCTACCATACATATTCTCGATTTGTGTGTTGAGTGGAGTCATTGTACGATCTAGTGCCACTGGGTTTGCTCCAAGGCGTTGCAGAGTCTCGCTGATGTAGTCCTGCACCTCTGCAAAGTTTGCATCCGAACTTAGACGAATATGAGCTTGAGTTAGGAGTTCTTTATGTTGTGGTGATGAGGTAATAAATGCTAGTGGTACTATCGCCCCTTTGAGCGAACTTCCATGTACGTTGCCTATGATTCCAATGACCTCCATATCCGTTCTATTGATAATATCACCTACCTCTAGGTCAAAGGCATCTCGCATAGCACTATTTATAACTAGCTTGTCGCTGCCCATACCCTCTCTAAAGCCCTCGCCCTCTATTATCTCAATACCTAGTACGTTGAGGATATTAGGATCGCTATATAGATGCACGTACTTACTTCTATTGCCATTAGGATCTTCGATATATGACATTGAGGGGAAGTTGCTTATTACGCTGGTCATCATAAATGATACTCCCTCAACCATTGGATTTTTTTGTAATTCTTTGCCAAATGTATCGAGGTCAACGCCAGAGTTATGGAGCGAGAGTAGTGCAACTCTATCTCTTTGAAAGCCGTAGTCAAACTCCTTTAGGTATCTATTCTGTAGGATAATAAATATTGCTACAACGGCAAAGGAAAATGAAACTATGAATTGGATGCCTGATAGGGTTACACGTAGAGCTCTACCACTCTTTGATCGCCCAAATGACCCCTTAAGTACTAGCGTTGGGGAGAACTTAGTAATATAGAATGCAGGGAGGAGCCCAACTATAATCCCAAGGGTGACAACAACCGCACAGGTCACTAGAACTATAGGTAATATGGCCTCTAACGATATGTAGGTGGTAAATAGATCTGCAATATAGCTGTTCGAAGCTAATTGAATCCACAGTAGACTAAGGCCATAACTTAGAACCATAAAGAGTAGTGCCTCGAAGATGATATTTGCTCTAAGTGCTGCCACTGGCGCGCCAAAGACCTTATTTATATTTACCGCGCGTACTCGAATTGGCACTAACGACATAAAGAAGTTCAGGTAGTTGATAATTGCAAGCGAAAGGATTATAGCAGCAATAAAGATCAGTATGAGTGTTATTGTTATATCACCTCCCATCGGAAAGAGTGGCGAGAAGTACTCCTCGTCTAGCGGTTCAATGCGTATAATATCGTGGGTTAGACTCTCCATCTGAAGTGTCTCTCTGATAAAGTTACTGCCGAAATTCTCTAGCTCAGTGGTTGTCGCACTATGATCCACTCCCTCTTTAAACTTATAGTAGAATGAAACATCCCACTGTCCATAGTTAGCAATATTTTCCATGCCCATATTAACTATTGCGTGGCTATTTATGCGAGTGTTACTAGCTAGGGGTTCATATACCGCCACTACCCTTAGAGTGTCGGTGCCGTTGGATATTAGCTGGCCAATTGGGGAGATATTACCAAAGAGCATCTCGCTAAATGGCTCTGGTAGGATTATAGTATTTGGGGCGTTAAAATCATCAAAGCTACCACTAAGGCAGGTGAGCGAAAAGGTAGCAGGTAGATCGTCTGTGGCATGGAATGTACCGTAAGCAATCTCCGCCTCGCTACCAAGGAGACTATAGGAAGCATCGGCGAAACTTCCCATACCTCCAAAGCTCTCAATCGCTGCAGAGGACTCCCCAATCTTCTCCCCTATAGGGCGTGCAATAGATGGCCAATACTCAGTTGGGTTTACAGAGCCAAGGGCACGAAATATTCGTTCATGATTAGGCACAGAGTGGTTGAAGGAGAGGTTCCACCACGCCTGCGATATAAGTAGAATAAATACTGCAAATGCAACCGATAGCCCCAAGATATTAAGGGTAGAGGCTATGCGAAAGCGAGTAAGCGTTATCCAGAAGTGTTTAAGTACGTTTTTCA
>CAYJFH010000013.1:0-4874 GCA_964369485.1 uncultured Rikenellaceae bacterium
TGCGTCCCCGCACACGGGTTCATTTCCTCGCTACAATTTCGGAGTCTGCCTAGTCTATTTCGGCAACTTCCTAAAGTTGATGATAAAAAGTAGCAGCAGCACCCACGGCTTATAATTCAGTGGAAAATCCCTAAAGCTCTGCACAATCTTTGGCCATAGCCTAAGAGCAGGGAGTATCCTAAAGCGTAGAAGTAGATAGTTCATAGAGCGGCGTGCGAGCTTCTCATTGTGCCTCATTGTCTCCTCGCTGAGTCTATCTACATATAGCGGCAAGCGTGACTGCCACTTCTCTTGGTAGACCTCGCTCCACTCATACCAAGTCTTTGCGAATGAGCCCCTAGAGAAGTGCTCTACAAGTACACACTGTGCAACATAGTTCTTATATCCAGCGGCCGCAACTGCAGTTGAGTAGTCTAGGTCATAGAGATGAAAGCCAGTGAAGGTCTCTTCATCAAATGGAATCTCTCTCCATAGCTCTCTTCTCACCATTAAACATAGCCCATCGAGGGTTATCACCTGCGAGAACTCCTCGCCCTTAGGGTTTTCGGCATATATCGTAGTCTTACCATCGGCGCTCTCCCTGAGGTTTAGTCGGCGGTAGTCCATATTAAAGTACCAAGATGTAAGCTCCTTGACCTTACCCGTAGAGCCTGCAAATCCGATAACTCCGCAGTCGCTCTTAGATAGCTGATTTGCGATAATCTCGCCCCAGCTATTCGTGTGGAATGCTATATCTTCGTGTGCAAAGCAAAGGTATGGGTACTGTGCTTTGCTTGCACCCACATTATAGGCTCTGCATAGTGAGTACCTCTCCACTAGGTTATCAATTGCGATAACTTCATAAGGTACACCTATGGTCTGGGCTAGATTTTGCTTTAGAGCCTCAAGCCGCTCGCTATTTATTGAACATACTATAATTGAAAACATACTCTACCTCTTCATCTCAAAGTGTTGATAATCCTTGACGCTGCGCCACGCTCCACCCCACGTAAAGCCTCGGCTAGTAAATGCCTCGTGGCACGCATCGCCACGCTTTACCATATATGGGTGCTCCACCTCTCTATCTGCATACTTAGCCGACCCCTCGGGCTCTATTACCTCCCTGCCATTTACGCTTCGTACATATGGGTTGTAGAGTGGGTTTATATCCACTGCCATTCCGTAGCTATGGTTCGAGAGGCGTGTAGTGCCTGCAATATAGCGATAGTTAAAGCCAGAGGAGTTATTTGAGGCCATTGATAGGTTGTCATCTGCTTCATACTCATCCACTAGCACCATACGCTCGATAGGGTACTTCTTATCGTAGAGCTCGCGAAAGATCGCTATTAGATCACCGGCTATCTCTACATTGCAGATAAGCTCTCCTATGAGTACTTCACCTTCGGCATTGATGTGTAGTACCTTTAAGTATCGAAGTTGACTAAGGGGTAGGGTGCAGCCATCCCTATACGAGAGCCCATCGATACGCTGAAATATATCGTCGTTGATCTCATATACCTTAAAGTAGCTGTCGAGGCCGATGGTCTCGATAGCTTGCTTCGATACTCTGCTCCCTGCCCTTGGTTCTGAGGCAGTAGCACTCCATAGGGCTATATAGCAGAGGGTAAATATTGTTAATAATCTATTTATCATATGAGCAAAGATAGTACTTTTATATATAAACTCTAGCATAAGAATTGATATGAGGAGGTTAAATATCGGAAGAAATTAGGTATATTTGCAAAACAAACACCAAAGAGACTTAAAGTTATGTATTGCAATAGAGAATTAGTAAGTGTAATTACACCGTGCTATAATGATGGTGAGTGGATTGAGGAGACAATTGCCTCAGTATTAGACTCCACATACCCAAATATTGAGATGATTATAGTGGATGATGGCTCGACCGATAGTCGCACTCTGGAAATTCTACGCTCTATAGATGATAGCCGTATAAAGGTGCACTTTAATGGTGAGAATCTAGGGGTCTGTAAGACTAGAAATCTAGCCGTTGAACTAAGCTCTGGATACTACCTACTACCAGTAGATGGTGATGACCTTATATCTAAGGACTATATCTCACTTGCAGTTGAGATTCTAGAGAGTAGTCCCGAGGTTAAGGTAGTTACTACCAATTATAAGAAGTTTGGTGAGCGTAATAAAGTAATGATCATTGAACCATACTCTATTGAGAAGCTAATGGGGCATAACATATTCCCGATGACAGCGATGCTTCGCAGAGAGGATTTCGATAGATCGGGTGGATTTAATGAGAATATGGCACTAGCCCTAGAGGATTGGGATTTTTGGCTCTCGGTGCTTGGTAGTGGTGGCGAAGTTCGATGTCTAGAGGGAATTCACTTCTTCTACAGAATTAAGAAGAAGAAGCGATCACGTAATGCTAAGTCAGCAAACCACGCCAACCTTGATGCACTTGTTCGCAGGGTGTGGCAAAACCATAGAGAGCTATACTCGAAGTACTACCTAGACCCTAAGGAGACGATGGAGTACCTAAGCCTAAAGGGAATTAAGACCCGTAAACACGTACTGCGCAGGCTTAAGCAGATACTATCGGGTAAGAAACGCAAATAGACTGAAGAAAAAGATAATGATTAATATCACAAGCGCCGAGATGTGCGTAGGCTGTGAGGCCTGCGTAACTAAGTGCCCTAAGGGCTGTATATCCTTCGATGAGGATAGAGAGGGCTTTAGATACCCTAAGGTAGATATGGAACTCTGTATCGACTGTTCGCTATGCGAAAGGGTCTGCCCAGTTATTCACCAAGATGAACCAAGAGAGCCGATAGCATACTACGGTGCGAAGAATAGAGATGAAAAGATTCTACTATCTAGTGCATCAGGAGGACTCTTTACGCTGCTATCTACTCCGATTCTGGAGCGAGGTGGTGTGGTCTTTGGTGTAAGGTTCAACGACAAGTGGGAGGCTATACACGACTATACAGAGACCATCGAGGGGTTAGCGCCATTTCGAGGCTCAAAGTATGTGCAGAGCCGCATGGGTGGAACATACAACCGTGTTGAGAGCTTCCTAAAGAGTGGGCGTGAGGTGCTATTTAGTGGTACTCCGTGTCAAATCGCAGGGCTTAGAAGATATCTAAGAAAGGAGTATGAGGGGCTATACCTCGTTGACCTAATATGCCACGGTGTGCCATCGCCAATGGTTTGGCGTAGATACCTCGGCGAGCTAGGTGTGGAGGATATAAAGAGTATTAACTTTAGAGATAAGAGAACAGGGTGGAGTATTCTAACATTTAGTGTGAGTACAAATACCAAGGACGATGTATATGTTAAGAAGTTGGTGCGTGATCCATTTGGAAAGGGATTTTTGAAGGATCTATACCTACGACCATCGTGCCATAACTGTCCATCTAAATCTTTGAAGAGTGGTGCAGATATAACTATTGCAGACTATTGGGGGGTAGAGATAGATATTCCTGAGTTTTTAGACCGAAGAGGAGTTGGACTGGCAGTCATTGGCACTAAGAAGGGTGAAGAGCTCTTTATGCCACTAGATAAGGAAATGGTAGTCGCTGGTAAGCACGGCAGGCAGATGCCTCTGTTTAAATCGGTTCCACCACACAAAAATAGAGCAAGATTTTTCGATGCAATACAGAACCCGAAGAGTAGTGTTACTAAACAGATTATTAATAACTGTGTAGATTCATTTTCGAAGCGACTAAAATTAAAACTGAGGTATATGAAATATCGACTGAGCATGAGAGTGAAGGCTCTATTTCCATGTTTGGTAAAGAAAAGGTAGATATGAAAATTTGTATAGTAACTCAACCCCTACACCATAACTATGGGGGAATCCTTCAGGCATACGCTCTACAGCGTACCCTTAGGGAGATGGGACACGATGTGGTGACTGATAGGTATGGAGCACCACGTAGAAACTATCCGACCCCTAAGCGACTGCTAAAACTTACAAGTTGTAGCTTTAAGAGGTATATACTCGGCAATGTTAAGATAGACCCTACTCAATATATAAGATATCCAAAGCGTAGAGGACAGGATGCAAAGTACGCTTCTTTTGATAACTTTGTAGATAAGAACTTTAAGACCGTAGACCTCTTTAAGGGTAGGTTCGTCTTGCCAAGAGCGGAGGTTGAGTGTTACGATGCCTTTGTGGCGGGTAGCGATCAGATCTGGCGCAGGATATATAGCAACCCTGAGACCTACTTCTTGGACTTTGCATCGAAGTATAATGTCCGAAGGGTGGCCTATGCCGGTTCATTCGGTAAGGATAATGTTGATGACTATAAGGCCTCAAACTTGGCGAAGTCTAAGGCTGCGGCAAAGAGACTCGACCTAATATCGGTGCGTGAGGATTCGGGGGTAGAGGTATGTCGTGATATATTCGATGTTGAGGCTATCCACGTGCTAGACCCAACACTACTTCTCGATGCTCAGAACTATAATGAACTCACTGAAGAGATCCCAACTAACAAGGGCTCGATGATGAGCTATGTGCTGGACGAAGACCCCCAGAAGGATGCTCTAATTGAACGTGTAGCCAAAGCGAGAGGGCTAGAGATAAGGAAGTTTGTTAATGATGTAGATGGTGTAAAGGCATCTGTTGAGCAGTGGGTTGCATCATATCGAGATGCAGAGTTTATAGTTACAGACTCATTCCACGGGACTGTCTTCTCTATTATATACAACAAACCATTTATCGCAATCTGCAATGAACATAGGGGAGCATCTCGCTTTAGATCCCTACTTGGAATCTTTGGGCTTGAGCATAGACTAATAAGTTCGCCAGATGAACTGACCGAGGAGCTTATAGCCTCTTCTATAGACTATAGTCGAGTGAATGCCATTAAGGAGCAGTGGCAGAAAAAATCAAAGGAGTTCCTCTCAAAGATATAGTT
>CAYJFH010000013.1:4974-31775 GCA_964369485.1 uncultured Rikenellaceae bacterium
AAGATATAGTTATAGTGTGATACGGACAGCCTTTACAGTCGCCTCGGTGAGCTTGTAACGGTTGTCTATACGCTTACCAATTAGCCATACAATCGTATCGCTGCCGCTAATTAGTACACCTTGTCGCTCCTTATCTACAAGCGATACCTTAGCGTCTATTAGGTAGTCGCTAACCTTCTTGTGGCTCTGCATTCCTAGTGGCATAAACCAGTCGCCGTGTCTCCAACGTCTAATCGTTAGTGGGAATTGGAGAGCGTCACCACTGAGCAGTGCAACGTTATTTGGGCATTCGAGCGTAGAGAGTGAACAGGGGTCTATCCACTCGACCCTTGGGTCATCTATCTCTATTACCTCTTCTTCGACAGACTCAGATATACGCGCAGTGATAATCAATGAACCTCTGTCGAGTGTGGCTTGGTGCGATGGGCTGAGGAACCTCTTGCCGCTAAGTTCGGCATTGATTATATCGCCTATTATCTCGCCCTTAAAGTTATATGGTCTTAGCATCTCAAAGAGGATGAAATTCCACTGTTCAAAGCGCTGTAATTCGCTGAGGTTGATGATAGTATCTTTGTCTTTTGTTGTTGTGAGCTCCTCTGTGATACGCCCAATCTGAGAATCTATAAATCGCTGTGCGGCACTGAGCCTCTCGATGTTGCTACCCATCATAGAGCCAAAACCCGAAGATGCACCCTCGAAGCGCGGTAGAATATCGTATCGAAGTCTAGAGCGCAGGTACTCTTGGTTGTGGTTAGAGCTGTCGGTCATATACTCTACGGCGTGCTTTAGGGCGTAGCTCTCAATATCTGAACGAGAGGCGAAGAGTAGCGGGCGGATTATACGCTCACGGCTTCTCCCGATGCCAGTTAATCCACGTAGGCCAGTCCCCCGAAGTAGGTTGATAAAGAATGTCTCGGTCGAATCGTCGCTATGGTGGGCAATGGCAATCTTAGTGCAGTTGTGTTTGGAGGCAACCTCCTCGAACCACTCATAACGCACTCTGCGTGCTGCCATCTGTATGCTCTCGCCGCTCTGGGCACATATCGCCTTAGTATCGAAGTGCTTAACCTCGTACTCTACATTTAGGCTCTCTGCGGTACGTATAACCATTGCCGTCTCGGCATCGCTCTGGCCTCCACGTAGCATAAAGTTACAGTGTGCCACTATAACTCTACCCTCACCAAAGTGGCGGTAGAGTAGGTGAAGCAGGGTCATTGAATCTACTCCGCCACTAACGCAGGCAAGTACTCTATCTCCATCGGCCAGTAGTCTATGCTCCTCTATATAATCTAAAAATCTCTTATCCATAGCTCTATATTAGTCCAAGACCACTTAAAAATATTATTGAAATTGCAACTGGTGCGATAAATCTAATCAAAAATAGGGTGATAGGGTAGGCTCTCTTTGAGTGCATACCATCGGAGGTGAAGATACTCTTAGCCCTAACTCTATCGAATATCCAACCGACAAATATCGCTGTGATAAGTCCACATAGCGGCATTAGTATCTTAGCCGTAAGGCTATCAAATAGGTTGAATATAGCGCTAGAGGATGCACATAGTGCAGCTAGTGCTACCATCATAATCGAAATTGCTATATTGGCACGGCGACGAGTTAAGTTGAACTGCTCCATTGCTGTGGTTACCAGTAGCTCCATAAGGGAAATTGCTGAGGTAAGGGCTGCTATCGACAGCATCGTAAAGAATGCTATGGCTAGTGGCCAGCCTAAGGGCATCTGTGCAAATATATTAGGAATGGTTATAAATACTAACTCTGGGCCTTCGGAAGGTTCGAGCCCGTAGGTAAATACTGCAGGGAAGATAGCCACACCGGCTATGATTGCTACCGAGGTGTCGATAACCGAGGAAAGAACCTTTGAACTTAGCATATTCTCGCTCTTCTTCGTGTATGAACCATATGTAATCATTACCCCCATAGAGATAGATAGAGTGAAGAATACTTGCCCTAGAGCGTCGATAAAGGTCTGTACTGTCACCTTGCTCCAATCTGGACTAAATAGGAAGTCAGTGGCCTCGCCCCAACCGCTAAGGGTAGTAGAGTTCAGGCATAGTAGTATTAACATTCCCACTAGGCTCGGAATGAGTATCTTATTCCAACGCTCAACACCCCTTTTAATCCCTCTGCTAACTATCAGTGCACATATTGCTACAAAGGCGGTGCTATATGCTATTGAGTGCCACGTAGAGTCCTTAAATGTTGTGAAGTTTTGGGTAATCTCGGTGGGTGACATCCCCTCGAATCCGCCCGAGATACTATCTGTAAGTAACTTTAGAACCCAGCCTGATACTACAAAGTAGAAGCTAAGGAGCATCGTGCCGATAAGTACAGATAGGTAGCCGATTGTACGCCAACCCTTTGTGCCACGCTTTGGAGTAAGTCTTGCCATCGAACGAATAGGTGCACCCTCTCCGCCCCTACCTATGATAAATTCAGACAGTATCAGCGGAATGCCGACAAGTAGAACTAGTGCAAAGTATATGATTATAAAGGCCGCTCCACCATTTTCACCCACCAAGAATGGGAACCTCCATATATTGCCAAGTCCAACAGCTGAGCCCACTACTGCCATAAGGACTCCAAAGCGACTACTAAAACTCTCTCTGTTGGTATCTTTCATAGTGTAATTGATATAAATTTTTGTATCTTCGTGTTTTCAGAATAAAAATTATGGTAATTTCGTTTTGATGAAGATATGATATTTAAACCACAAAGATATAAAATTATTGATGAAAAGGGTATCCCCTTTATCGACATTGAGGAGATAGACTCTCTGCTAAGTGTCGAACCCACCGAGGATGAGGTGCGAGGAGTTATCCAGCACTCACTCGCTAAGAATAGACTCTCGATGGCGCAGACCGCAATACTGCTTAAGAGCCCTAAGGCTCTTAGGGGCGAGATTATGGCGGCCGCCGCTGAGCTAAAGCGTAGGATATATGGGAACCGTATAGTGCTATTTGCGCCACTATATGTTGGTAACCTCTGCTCGAATCTATGTGACTACTGCTCATTTGCCGCCGATAATAGAGAGGTGAAGCGCAAGACACTTGATAACCAAGAGCTCGATAGCGAAGTCGAGGCACTAAGTAAGCAGGGGCATAAGCGACTGATAATGGTCTATGGTGAGCACCCTAAGTACTCGGCTAAGTTTATTGCAGATAGTGTAAGGGAGGTATATGCTACGGGTAAGATTCGCAGGGTTAATATTAATGCTGCACCACTTGGAGTCGAAGGCTTTAGAGAGGTCTCTAAGGCGGGAATCGGAACATATCAGATATTCCAAGAGACATATAATGAGACCATCTACAAGGAGCACCACCGTGGAGGGATGAAGGCTGACTATAATTGGAGGCTAACATCGCTGGATCGGGCTATGGAGGCTGGTATCGATGATGTGGGGCTGGGTGTCCTCTTTGGGCTCAATAGAGATTGGCAACAGGAGATCTTAGCGCTAATTCGCCACACAAACCACCTGGAGGCGTGCTTTGGGGTAGGGCCACACACTATCTCATTTCCACGCATTACACCAGCGGTTGGGGCAGCACCAATCAGTGCGCCACTCTCGGACGAAGACTTTATATTCCTTATCGCAGTGCTTAGGCTAGCGGTGCCATATGCAGGACTTATCCTGACGGCTAGAGAGGGGGGAGAACTTCGCGATAGAGCCATAGAGTATGGAGTGTCGCAGATAGATGGTGGAACGGTAATTGAAGTCGGAGGCTATAGCGAGGATGAGCATAGCCAAGGAGCGGCGCAATTCTCAATCACTGACGATAGGCCACTAAAGGAGATTATCTCGGAGCTAATTGATCAGGATAGGATACCGTCATTCTGTACCGCTTGTTACCGTAAAGGACGTACTGGCGAGCACTTTATGGAGTTTTCGGTCGAGGGGCATATTAAGAACCTCTGTTCGCCAAATGCTATTTTGACCTTTGCCGAATACCTCGAGGAGATAGAGGATTCAGGGCTAAAGGCTAAGGGCTACGGACTTATCGAAAGGGAGCTAAAGTTGCTAGATAAACCAGAGCCAACTGCCAAGAAACTACAGAGGATAAGGCAGGGCGAAAGAGACCTCTACTTCTAAAAAGTATAAAAAAATGACAAAAAGGTTATTAAAATTGTAAAAAATCATTACTTTTGTCGTTTAAACAACCACGCGAAAAGGCGTGAATAAATCGTTAAAAATCAATAAACCAATTATATAAGCAGAAAAATATGGCATCATTGCAAACTTTGAGAAACAAGGGCGGAATTATCGTAGCAATCGTTATTGCTATTGCTCTTTTAGCCTTTCTTCTTGGCGACCTAATGACATCTGGTAGCACACTTCTAGGTGGAGGCCAAGATGTAGGAGAGATCAACGGCACAACAATCACAGCACAACAGTACCAAGCGCAGGTTCACAACCAAACTGAGGTTCTAAAGGTGAGCACTCGTACTGAGACTATCACCAAGGAGCAGAGCGATGCGATCCAAGGACAAGCTTGGGAGAAACTTGTAATGGAGTATGCTGTTAGCCCAGAACTAAATGAAGTAGGAATCTCAGTTGGTATCGACGAGATGGCAGACCTTCTTACCGGTGACAACGTTTCGCCAATGGTTCAACAACTATTCTCAGATCCATCAACGGGAATGTTCGATGCTACACTAGTACGTAACTTCGTTGCAAACCTAAACCAAGACCCAACAGGAAGACTTCAACTATTCTGGAATGCGCTTCAAGAGGATGTGCACAGCCAAGCACAGGTGCTTAAATTCAAAGCTCTTGTTGATAAGGCTACTTACGTAACATCACAACAGGCTAAGTTCCTTTCGACAGTTGAGGGTGCTTCATTCGATATTAGAATGGTAGCTGAAAAGCTAAGCGCTGTGGCGGATAGTACTATCCAAGTTAGCCAAAGCGACCTTAAGGCATACTATGACAAGAACCAAGAGAGCTTTGAGCGTGCAGAGTCTCGCTCTATCAACTACGTTGTATTCGAGGCGCTACCGTCTACTAGAGACTACGCTGAGGCTGCAAAGTATATGAGCTCGCTTAAAGATGAGTTTGAAGTTGCTGCAGATGTTAAACAATTCGCAACTCTAAACTCACAAGAGCCATTCGATGCAAGATACTACAAAGAGGGAGAGCTTAACGGTGACCTAGGTATCTTTGCTTTCACTGCAACTCCAGATGCAATCTACTCTCCTGAGATCTCGGGTGATGAGTATGTACTTGCAAGAGTATCGGACAAGAAGATGGTTGCAGATAGTATGAATATCTCACACATCCTTCTAGGTCTTGACCAAAGAGAACTAGCAGATAGCCTTGTGAATGTTCTAGCAAAGAATCCAGCGAAGTACGAAGAGCTTGCTCGTGAGTTCTCAGTAGATCAAACTACATCTGTAAAGGGTGGTGAGATCGGAACACTTGATCCACAATCTATCCTTGCTGAGCTTAGCGCAGCACTTCTAGATATGGGTAAGGGTGACATCGAGCTTGTAACACTTCCAACTTCACTTCACATCCTAAAGGTTAATGACGTTAAGGGAGTAAGTGAGAAGGTTCAACTTGCAACAATTAAGTATAGTGTAGAGGCTAGCGAGAATACTCGTGCAGCTACATTCAATAGAGCGGCGAACTTCGCAAGCTCAGCAACTCAAAGTGGTTTCAATAAAGTAGCGGCAGATAGCGTGCTATCAGTACGTAATGCAGCACTTGCACCATCTCAAAGAGAGCTACAAGGTTATGCTGACTCTAGAGAGGTAGTAAGATGGACATATAGTGCAGAGCCAACTGATGTAAGTGAGGTAATGGAGTTCGGTAACTCATTTATCGTAGCATCTCTTGCAAGGGTAACTCCTAAGGGTGTTGCTCCACTTAGTGAAGTTGAGTCGCAAGTTGCAACTGCAGTTAGAAACCTAAAGAAGGCAGATCTTATAGCTGCTAAATTCAACGGTTCTGTAGACCAAGTTGCTGCTGCAACTGGCCTAGAGGTAGTTGAAGGTTCGGACGTTACATTCACTTCGTATATTGCACCAGAGGTTGGCTTTGACCCATCATTTGCAGGTGGTGTTGCAGCACTTACAGCTGGTAAGACTTCGAAACCAATCGAAGGCCGTGCAGCTGTCTACCTAGTAGAGGTTACTGATGTTGTTAGCAATCCAGTATCTGAAGGTATGATCAGAGAGAGACTTGCGGCAGAGACTGCGCAAAGCCTATTTGGCAACGTCTACAACGAAATGATGGAGAGAAGTAATATCACTGACGAGCGATATAGATTCTTCTAATAGATACGCAAAACTCGGGGCACTAGTTACTAGTGCCCCTTTTTTTAATACTAGTACCAAAACATTAAAACAAAAGAAAAATGAGTAATCTTCGTTTTAAGATGGTCGAGGCTGCCATCGCAAGAAAAGCCGTTGAAGTTAAAGCACCAGCACCTAGACCCTCAGACTACTACGCCTCTAAGGTATTCAACCAAGAGAAGATGCGTAAGTACCTACCAAAGGATGTGTTTGATGCTCTTCAAGATACGATTGAGAACCACACTAGACTAAGTAGAGGTGTAGCAGATGCAGTTGCAGTGGGAATGAAACAGTGGGCGATGGAGAATGGAGCAACACACTATACACACTGGTTCCAGCCACTTACTGGTGGTACAGCTGAGAAGCACGACGCATTCCTAGAGCACGATGGTCACGGTGGTGTAGTTGAGGAGTTTTCAGGAAAGCTTCTAATGCAGCAGGAGGGTGACGCATCGTCATTCCCAAATGGTGGTACACGCTCAACATTCGAGGCACGAGGATACTCGGCTTGGGATCCAACTTCACCAGCGTTTATCCTAAGCGATACACTATGTATCCCTACTATCTTTATTAGCTACACAGGCGAGGCTCTTGACTATAAGACTCCACTTCTAAAATCTATCGATGCGGTAGATAAGGCAGCAACGGCTGTTTGTAAGTACTTCGATGAGGAGGTTACTAAGGTTACTACATTCCTTGGTTGGGAGCAGGAGTACTTCCTAGTTGACGAAGGGCTTTGGGCAGCACGTCCAGACCTTATGCTTACGGGTCGTACACTTATGGGACACGAGAGCTCTAAGAACCAACAGCTAGAGGACCACTACTTCGGTTCTATCCCAACGCGCGTTGTAGCATATATGAAGGACCTTGAGTTCGCTTGTCTTGAGCTTGGTATTCCAGCGAAGACTCGTCACAACGAGGTAGCGCCGGGGCAGTTTGAACTTGCGCCTATCTTTGAAGAGGCTAACCTTGCAAATGACCATAACCTGCTACTTATGAGCGTTATGAAGAAACTTGCGAGAAAGCACTCATTTAGAATTGTCCTTCACGAAAAGCCATTCGCTGGTATTAATGGTTCGGGTAAACACAATAACTGGTCGCTTGGTACGTCGACAGGTGTTAACCTATACTCTCCTGGAAAGAATGAGAAGCAGAACCTTCAATTCGTTACATTCCTAGTAAATACGCTTGTGGCTGTGCACCGTCACAATGGCCTACTTAAGGCATCGATAAGCAGTGCAACTAATGCACACCGTCTAGGTGCAAATGAGGCGCCTCCTGCGATTATCTCGGTATTCCTTGGTCGCCAACTAACAGAGGTTCTTGACAACCTTATTGATGAGGGTCACGACGATACTATCGTTATGGATGCTAAACAGAGATTCCTAACTGGTATTTCGCACATCCCTGAGCTATTTATCGACAACACTGATAGAAACCGTACATCACCATTCGCATTTACTGGTAACCGCTTTGAGTTTAGAGCAGTAGGTTCGATGGCAAACTGCGGTGGTACACTTACAGTTATCAACTCAGCAGTAGCAGAGCAACTTGGTATCTTTAAGGCTGAACTTGATGCCCTTATCGCGTCGGGTAAGACCTTTGAGGTGGCAGTTATCGAACTACTTAAGAAGTATATCAAAGAGAGCCTTCCGATCCACTTCGATGGTAATGGCTATGGCGATGAGTGGAAGGTAGAGGCTGAGGCTAGAGGTCTTGACTGTGAGAGCTCAGTGCCGCTTATCTTCGATAGAATGCTTACTGAGAACTCTATCAAACTATATGAAGATCTAGGAATTATGACTCCAGCAGAGATCCACGCTCGTACTGAGGTATCTTGGGAGATCTATACTAAGAAGATCCAGATCGAGGCTCGTGTAATGGGTGACCTAGCGATGAACCATATCCTTCCAGTAGCGTCTCGCTACCAAGGCCAACTACTAGATAAGGTAGATAAGGTCTTTAGACTTTATGGCGCAGGTGAGGTGATGGATAACATTGCTGGCCGCGATAAGATGCTTATCGAGAAGATCTCTATGCATATCAATGCAATTAGAGAGGGTGTTGATGCAATGGTAGACGCTAGAAAGGCAGCTAATATCCTTGACTCAGAGCGTGAAAAGGCGATCGCATACCACGATACAGTAGCTCCGAAACTAGAGGAGATCAGAGTGCATATCGACAAGCTAGAGCTTATCGTTGATAACGAAATGTGGCCTCTTCCAAAGTATAGAGAACTTCTATTTATGAGATAATCCAAGGGTTACCTCTAATATGATCAAAGTAGGGAGTCGTAGTAATATTACTACGACTCCCTACGTTTTTGTAAAAGAAATTCATATATTTGCACGGCATAAGCAATAATTACACACACAAAAACGAATTAACAAACCAAATGAAAAGAACAATCGTAGCGCTACTTGCGCTTATCTCCCTGTCATTTACATCTTGTGACACACAAGGCGACTCAGAGTACACATATAGCTCAGAGTACCTATTCCGCTCATATGTAACTCTAAAGGATACTACATATCTAAAGGATAACTACGGCGAACTTCCACTACTAGATGCAACTACCTATATCGATACTATGCTAGGCAGACAGTTCCTTAACGAGAGACTCCTATTTAGTGATAACTTTGAGGCCACTGGCGTGAATCCATACGATGCAGATACTCAACTCTACAATATGATTATGGCAGAGTATAATAGAGTGCTTCCTGCTGTAAAGGCTATGGATTACCAAACTATCCTTGGAAAAGTTGATACGGTATATCGTGGCGATATTGAGGTTCGCTATGAGGTTGTTAATCTATCTAACTTCTTCCAAGTTACCGAAGATTCAATTACAACAGTTACACTAGAGCCGATGAAGCAGTAACTGTTTTTTTAAGAAGCAAAGTACTATAAAGATAGCGGGGAGTGACTTTTCTAGTAAAGTCACTCCCCGCTGTTAATTTAGTTCAAGTCTAAAAACTTAGAATACAAATAGCGATGGAATAATACCAGCGGTAAATGATTCGATAAATTTACCGTCACGGTCGTAGCGATATACTGAGCCATTCTGAGTGTAGTCTACGGCATCGGTACAGTAGATGTCGCCATTGTGTGGGTTTACTGCAATGTTGTAGAACGAGCCTACACCAGCCTCCTCGATAAGTGGAGTGGTTGGTAGCTCAGTAGAGTTGATGCTCATTGAGTATAGTTTGTTGCCTAGGGTGTAGTAGATAACATCTCTTGACGGGTTAAGTACTAGCTTAGGACCATATACCTGTGGAAGGGTGTGCTTCTGTGCAATTGTCATCATTCTATCACCGTCAAACTCTACCTTGACGATAGATGGAGCCTCGAATCCAATTGGATTACCATCCCATCCGCCACCATCGCATAGTGTCCAAATCTTGCCATTAGCGTCCATTGCGATAGATGTTGGTTGTAGACCTACCTCTATAGAGTCGATAACTGCATCTACACTTACAGTAGGGTCGATTCTAACTAGGCGCTTGCCCGATGACCACTCATTAGCAAGGATAGTTCCGTCACTATCGATGATCATATCCTCAATATTTGTTACAAGAGGGATAGTCGAGATAATCTCTTCGGTCGATGGGTTGAATACAGTTACTTTGCCTTCGTATAGGTGTGAAATGTAGCCCCTTGTGCTATTTGCAAATGCAAAGCTACGTGGGTTGTCGATGCCAGTGATCTTAGCCTTTAGCTCCATTGTCTCAGGGTCGATTACATATGCCTTAGCCGAACCACTAAGCGATATATAAAGGTCGCCACCAAATAGTGTTGCGCCTGCTGGTGCATCGCCCATAGCAGATCCGCCATTTGCAGCGGCAAATAGATCATTGGCTGTCTCGCCCGTTGTTGGGTTGTAGCCCGTAAGGTCTGAGTTTGAGGCCATAAAGTTGCCCTCATTAACTACGATAATTGAGGTTAGTGGTGCCTGCTCTTTTGAAGTGCTTGCAACTGAGCAAGAGCTCACAAGGATTGCTGCTACTACTAGTAGCGAAGTTGAAAATAGGTTTTTCATCTTAAGTTTTGTGGCATTACATCCCGAATGCCATAAAGGATTAAGTTAATAAAAATTGTTCTGTGATTAGTGGAGTAACTCTTAACTTTAACTTTAGTGGTGTGAGGTAATAGAGAAAGGGTGTAGTAAGATTCCACTCTAGTTAGGTGTTAACACCATAGGTTGGTTAGCAAAGGTGCTATCGCCCTTGGAATCTTGAGGCTCGTCTAAATTAGTATGGCAGGTCTTCTGACTTCTCCCTCTACGCCTTGGGGTCCTTCCCATTTTAAGTAAAGTAGCCTTCCCGTCAAAGTGAAACTTTGTGTGACAGTGACTACTTTCCTCTTTTTTAAAAAAAATGAGGCGTCTTGGTTGCTAAGGTAAGTCCGACAATTTATGTGGACTTCACTTAGCCGTGGAGTTACAGCAGCGGGTACTGTTACGGACTCTTACCGTATTCCCTATTATCGCTATGCGACCACCTAATTGGTCTTGCTCTACGTCTTAATCTATTCTCTCTCTCTTATACTCTGTGGCTAAAGCACAGAAGAGGTGTTAATGAACTCTTCAATCTAATAGTTATTCGCTACGCTCCGCTTCTTTGAAAATGATTCATAAAAAAGGATTGTAGCTCCAATAATCGAGTGCAAAGGTAACTTTTTTATTGATAAACCGACGATTAGAGTCATTAAAAAATCAGAAGGTTTTGTAAAATAAATTTTTTATGCTAAATTTGCAGGCTGAATACTATGTTAAAACGAGATAGATACACCATTAATCACCACGGATTAGCCCTTGGAAGTCACCAATTTACCTTTGAATTTGGGGACGATTTTTTCGTGGAATTCGAGGGCGCAGGCATAGAGGGCGGAAGTGGAAAAGTTGAGATTGAGCTTACTAAACACTCCTCGATGATGGAACTTGACGTTACAATTCAAGGTGAGGTGTCAATTGAGTGTGATAGATGTGTAGAGCTTTACTCACAGCCGGTTAACTATAATGGCGAGGTAGTGGTTAAGATATCTGAGCACGAGGGAGAGTATGACGGAGATATAATCTGGCTTTCACCTAGAGAGGATAGATTAGACCTTACAGAGTGGATCTTCGAGAGCATAGTACTGAGTCTACCGCTACAGAGAGTACACCAAAATAGAGATGAGTGTAACGCAGAGGCTCTAAAGTACATTACAGGTACTGTTGAACTAGAGGACGAAGAGTCACAAGATGACCAAGATTCAGAACTATAGTTCGATAGAATAGATAGAGATAAAGAAAATAAAAGTAATATAATTTACGATAAATATTTATACAATAAACAAATAGAAGAAAATGGCACATCCTAAACACAAAATCAGCTCTACTCGTCGTGACAAACGTCGTACACATTACAAAGCAGTAGCTCCAACCCTTGGTGTATGTTCATCTTGCGGTTCTGCTACACTTCTACACCGTGTGTGTCCAGAGTGTGGTTTCTACCGTGGTAAGCAAGTTATCGAGGTAAAAGCATAATTTTACACGCGATAGATATACGACCTAATTCTCAATATAACAATAGAGTATTCCTGCCTGAAAAATTAACAGGTAGGAGTCCTCTAAAGAGAAAAGAGAAAAAGAGTATATTGCGTGAATTATTAACTAAAAGTTAAGTGCTCAACAATGAGAATTGGTGTTGATGCAATGGGTGGAGACAACGCCCCAAAAGTCGTAGTCGAAGGAGCGCTACTGGCCAAAGATTTGGTTCAGGGCGATTCTCGTATTGTGCTATATGGTATCAAGAGTCAAATTGATGAGTATCTACCAGAGGGTAGCGGCATTGAGGTAGTGGACTGCTCGGAGGTAATCGAGATGGGTGATCACCCAGCAGAGGCCTTTAAGAAGAAACCAAACTCAAGCATAGTACGAGGATTTATGGACCTAGCGACAGGAGAGATAGACGGGTTTGCCTCGGCTGGCTCTACTGGTGCAATGATGGTCGGTTCTATGTATGTAATTAAGGTAATCGGCGGAATTACTCGCCCTACCATAGCTACTCACTATATAAGCAAAGCTGGCGGGCCAGTTACTCTACTAGATGTGGGACTAAATGCAGATTGTAAGCCAGAGGTGCTCGCGCAATATGCAGTTATGGGCTCACTCTACTCGCAGAGCATCTGCTCGGTGGAGAATCCAAAGGTGGCATTGCTTAATATCGGCAGCGAAGAGGGTAAGGGAAACCTTACTGCTAAGGCTACATATGAACTGCTTAAGACCACTGAGAATATTAACTTTGTGGGTAATATCGAAGGGGGAGACCTCCTTGCAGGAGAGAAGGCAGATGTAGTACTGTGTGATGGTTTTGTAGGCAACGTCCTACTCAAATTCCTTGAGAGTCTATATGAGACCCTTAAACCAGAGGGTGTTAATCTTCCATATATCGACTCGATGAACTACGAGGTTACTGGTGGAACGCCAGTGTTGGGTATTAACTCAACAGTAGTTATCGGTCACGGTGCATCGAGCCCTAGGGCGCTATGCAATATGGTGCTGGCTACTCAGAGGGCTGTGAGCTCGAAGATAGTAGAGAAATTCCAAAAAGCATTTAACTAAACTTCAAATTTCCAAAGACCTCTTCTCTTTTACAACGAATGTCTAATGAGAGCCTAGAGGTTAAAAAGAATAAAAATATGTCAAAGATTACAGCGGCTATAACTGGTATCGGTTCATACCTGCCAGACTATATACTAGATAACGAAGAACTATCTAAGATGGTTGATACCACCGATGAGTGGATTATGACAAGAATCGGTATCAAGACTCGTCACATCCTAAAGGGTGAGGGTAAGGGTACCTCATATATGGGCACTAGAGCCGTAAGAAAACTAATCGAGAAGAAGGGTATTAACCCAGAGGATATCGAACTAGTTATCTGCGCTACGGTAACCCCAGATATGTTCTTCCCAAGCACAGCTAACCTTGTTGCTCACGAGACAGGTATGACAAAGGCATTCTGTTTCGATATCTCGGCAGCGTGTAGCGGTTTTATATTCGCACTTAACACGGCTGCTCAATATATTGCAAATGGTGCTGTAAAGAAGGCAATTGTTATCGGTGCTGATAAGATGTCATCGATCGTTGACTATACCGATAGAAGCACTTGCCCTATCTTTGGTGATGGTGCAGCGGCAGTACTGCTAGAACCATCTGAGGATGGCTATGGTGTGCTAGACTCGATACTTCACAGTGACGGCGGTGGTAGCCAACACCTCTATATGAAGGGTGGCGGATCTGCTTATCCATCAAGTGAGAATAGTGTGAAGGAGAAGATGCACTATATCCACCAAGATGGACAGACTGTATTCAAATCAGCGGTGACAAATATGTCAGATGTAGCTGTTGAGATTATGGAGAGAAATAACCTTGGTGCTGATGATATTAAATATCTTGTGCCTCACCAAGCAAACCTTCGTATTATCGATGCAGTTGCTAACCGTATGAAACTACCAGCAGAGAGATGTATGATCAATATTGAGAAGTATGGTAATACAACTGCTGCAACAATTCCACTATGTCTTTCGGACTACGAGCACGAACTAAAGAAGGGTGATAACCTTATCCTTGCGGCGTTCGGTGGTGGATATACTTGGGGTTCTATCTATCTTAAGTGGGCTTACTAAGCATTTGAACATTAATGGCTGCTTAGTTCAAGGGATAGAACAACAGTTTCCTAAACTGTAGATTCGAGTTCGAGTCTCGAAGCGGCTACTAATAGCCAATATAACAAAGAGAGGTGTTACAGAGTAACGCCTCTCTTTATATTTACTACTACCTCACCGAGATTCAACATTCCGTTGATAAGGTGGATAGTGTCAAAGCTAGCTATCATTGAGCTATCTATATCTGCCTCTACTATTATGCCTCTACTGAGTAGATAGTCGCGCCTCGCGCCTCGAAGTAGTGGTGTGCGTGGGGTGTAGAGTTTACCATCTCGCTCAAATAGGAGGTTGCTATAGCTGCTATCAGTCACAGTGCCATCGCTACGGGTAATTATAATATCGTCGTGGCCATCAGAGAGCTGTAATAGATTGCCGAGCATATCTCTATTCTCATACTTAAAGCTATACTCTATATCACTCTCTACGACCTTTAGATTTTTAATTGTGCGTGGGGTGTATAGGCTATAGTCAATCGAAATAATACCAACGTTGGAGTATAGAACTCTGCACTTGACCCTTCCGCTTTTGTGGGGGCAACTACCTGTGAGTTCACCGATATTGAGTATAGGGGGAGTGAAACCGAAGTGGTGAGCTGTGCGCTCGATGCGAGCTTGGTGTAGCTCTAGTAGCTCTATCTCTGAGCCCTCAATGCGTATGGTCTCGATAAAGTTCATCGTGGTATATATATCTTATCTATTATCTCTTTGTACTCGCTCTTAGCATCGGAGTTGATTGTTACCCCACCGCCGCTACGGTAGCGTAGTGCGCCATTATGCTCCTCGATATAGCGAATTAGTACGCAACTCTCGAACCTGCTGCCATCGAAATATCCTGCAATACCACAGTAGAAGCCTCGCCTCTGCCCCTCAGCCTCGGCGATAATGGATAGTGTAGAGTCCTTAGGTGCGCCACTAACACTACCAGCAGGGAGAAGCTCTAGGATGGTAGTGCCGAGCCTAGAGAGGTAGTTATCCCCAAGCTCTGAGCAGACCTCGCTGCTGACCTGAAGTATTGAGCCACGGCTAGTGTGGAGCTCATCTATGTACCTAAATCGTTCGACCCTCGTTGCCCTTCCAACTCGGTTAAGGTCATTGCGAATTAGGTCTACGATTGTGCTATGTTCGCACTCCTCTTTATAGTCTGAGAGTATCTTATTGGCTGCATCCTCTACCGAACTATCAATTGTCCCCTTCATTGGGAATGAGCGGATAGTGCCATCTTCGATTATTACAAAGCTCTCGGGTGAGAAGCAGGTAAATCTACGGGGAAGGTGCACTCTATATCGTGCCTTAGAGGCGTGAAATATATCCTCTAGGGTGGAATTTGAGTGGATAGGGGTTGGAACTGTGAGGTTCAGAAGGAATGAATCGCCGCGCCTAAGCCCACTATGGCAGATATCAAAGCGCTTCTGGTACTCCTCGAACGACATAGGTTCAGGTGTGATTGTAGGGGTCGCTCTTATCTCTTTGGCGCAATTAGAGTAGCCATTAAAATCAAATAGAACCTCTCTACACTCCTTGGGTGAGGTATATAGAAATGCCTCGGCCATCTCGAAGTCGATGCCGAAGATAAATGGCTCTCGGGTGGAGCCGCAGTGGTTCATCTGCCTCTCTAGTTCTTCTCTATTCATAGTTGAAAGTACAAAGATAGAATAATTTTATTGCTATCTTTGCCCTTGAATATGACAAAGAGAGTTTTAGTAGTAGATTCCTACGATTCATTTATCTATAATATAGTACAACTGCTCGAAGAGAGCGGTCTCTGTTGCTGTGATGTGGTCAAGGTCGATAGAGTTGACCTTAGTAGGCTCGGTGACTATTGGGGGGTGGTGTTGTCACCCGGCCCCGGTGTGCCCGTGGTTGGTGATCACCTCTATAGTCTGCTTGAGAGGTGTTCTAAGAGCCATAGGGTGCTGGGCGTGTGCCTCGGTCACCAAGCTATTGCTTGCTTCTTCGGTGTTGAGCTGGAGCAGTTAGATATACCGCTACATGGGCATAGTAGTACATTGAGGGGTATGGATCTTCAAGATATGGTAGTGGGTAGCTTAGATGGTGCCATAGTGGGGCGTTACCACTCGTGGGTAGTGTCGCCTAAGTCGCTGGCTAGCTGCGATGAACTTATAGCCTCCTCATACGATGAGCAGGGCAATGTAATGTCGCTATACCATAGGGAGCTCCCTATATTCGGTGTGCAGTTTCACCCCGAGTCGATTATATCTCAGTGTGGAAGGGAGGTTATTGGTAATTGGTTGTCGCTATAGAACTCTACTTAAAGAGTAGTGCAGTGCACGATATATCATCTTTTGGGTAGTAGCGGTCATTCTCAACGGCACGCTCTACTACGCGTGAGGCTAACTCATCGGCTGCTAGACCTCTATCCCTTCTCTTGACGATTACACGCTCGACAAAGTGCGAGAGGGCATTTGAACCCCAGCCCCGAGGTGTGCCCTCTAGACCAAGTCCACTCTGTGTAACCCCATCGCTACATACTACTATTGTGTCACCTCGCTTTACCTTATGTTCACTTACCAGCAAGGTCTTCTGCTGTCCCTTAAAGTCTATATCTACCATCTCCCACTCGGCAATGTAGGGCTGAATGCCTCTACACATTATAGTTGGGGGATTGTCGTACTCCACGATAGTGGCCACAGATGTTGAGTGGTCGAAATCGATAAGGGTGAATGTGGAGTAGCCAATTCCACGTACACTACATATCGGTAGACGATATGCAAGTACCTCCATAAGCCTAGGAAGAGAGTCGAGGTTCTTCCACTCACTCATCACTATCTCGCAAGTAATCTCGCTGAGGATATTAGCCCTTGGCCCGTGACCTAACCCGTCAGAGTGCACAATAGTAGTACGCCCTTTTGAGTCTTCACGCAGGAAACTATCGCCACAGAGGGTCTCTCCGTAACAATTTACCGATTGAAAATCGATATCTATACTAAGTGCCATTTAAAAATGAAGTAGGATTGTAAAGTTTGGGGGTTTATTGATCGTATCCTAATCTCTTTAGCTTTGTTGTGCTGTCTCTCCAACCAGCCTCTACCTTGACAAATACCTCTAGGAATACCTTCTTACCGAGGAATGTCTCAAGATCCTTTCTTGCATCTGTGCTAACTCGCTTTAGCATTGAGCCAGCCTTGCCGATAAGGATGCCCTTCTGACTCTGGCGCATCACTAGGATAACAGCCGAGATTCTATCTAGGGTCGGTGACTCCTCGTACTGCTCTATTAGAACCTCTGTACAGTATGGAATCTCCTTGTCGTAGTGTAGTAGGATCTTCTCGCGGATAATCTCGCTAGCAAAGTAGCGTAGCGATCTATCGGTTAGCGTGTCCTTCTCGAAGTATGGCTCGCCTTCGGGTAGTAGCTCCTTGATGCGTGGGATAAGTATATCTACTCCAAAGCCAACTTTTGCCGAAATTGGGAGTACCTGAGCATCTGGAAGTAGCTCGCGGAACCTGCCCACTAGCCCCTCTAGTTGCTCGGGGTTAGATATATCTATCTTGTTAATTACAACAATGGTAGGTACGCCACTACGGCGTACCTGCTCAATGAAGTTTAGATTCTTGTCGATCTTCTCGACAGTGTCGGTTACATATAGCAGAACATCTGCATCACCTACGGCCCCCTCACTATATGCCAACATCGACTCCTGAAGTTTATACGATGGTTTGATAACCCCCGGAGTGTCAGAGTACACTATCTGAAAGTCCTCGCCCGATACTATACCCATAATACGGTGGCGAGTGGTCTGCGACTTGCTAGTAATAATACTTAGCCTCTCGCCAACCAGTGAGTTCATTAGTGTTGACTTACCGACATTAGGATTGCCGACAATATTTACAAATCCTGCTTTATGCATCTTAATTTCTATTTCTTAGCGAATTCTTCGTAGAAGTATGGAATGGTCTCAATACCTTTGTAGAAGCACTCTAGTGGATAATTTTCGTTTGGTGAGTGGATTGCATCTGAGTCTAGTCCAAAGCCCATAAGGATAGATTTGATACCAAGTACCTTCTCGAAGTGAGAGATAATTGGAATACTACCACCGCTATAGAATGGAAGTGGACGCTTGCCAAATGTGCGCTCGATTGCAGCCGATGCAGCAGCGTATGCCTTAGTGTCGGTTGGAGCGATATATGGTACACCACCGTGAGATGCAGTTACCTTAACCTTAACAGATTTAGGTGCAATCTCTACGAAGTGCTTACATAGTAGGTCGGTGATGCGCTTAAAGTCTTGACCAGCCACTAGGCGGGTTGAGATCTTAGCAGTTGCAATAGATGGAATAACTGTCTTAGCGCCCTCGCCAGTGTAGCCACCCCAGATACCGCAAACATCGAATGTTGGGCGGATACCCTTGCGCTCCATTGTTGAGTAACCTGCCTCGCCTTGAGTCTCGGCAATATCGATAGATGCCTTGAAGTCATCGTCAGAGAATGGAGCCTTTGCAATTTCGGCGCGCTCCTCAGCTGAGAATTCGTAGATGCCATCATAGAAACCATCAACAGTTACCTTGCCATCCTTGTCAATTGAGCGAGCAATCATATCACAAAGTACATTGATAGGGTTAGCAACAGCACCACCATATAGACCACTGTGAAGGTCACGGTTAGGGCCAGTTACCTCTACCTCTACGTACGAAAGGCCTCTAAGACCACAAGTGATAGATGGAGTATCTAGTCCAAGCATCGAAGTGTCCGATACTAGGATAATATCAGCTGAGAGCATATCCTTGTACTCCTCGCACCACTTAGTTAGGTTGCCCGAGCCGATCTCTTCCTCGCCCTCGAACATAAACTTAACGTTACAAGGAAGCTCGCCACTGCGAACCATAGCCTCGAATGCAGCTAGGTGCATAAAGCCCTGTCCCTTATCATCATCAGCACCACGGCCATAGATCTTACCGTCACGGATCTCTGGTGAGAATGGCTCTGAGTGCCATAGCTCAATTGGATCTACTGGCATAACGTCGTAGTGGCCATATACAAGGACTGTTGGAAGTTCTGGTGATACCATCTTCTCGGCAAATACGATACCCGGTCCTTCAGTAGGATAGATCTCAGCGCGGTCTACCTCTAGGCTCTCTAGCTTTGCCTTTATCCACTCTGCAGTGCGCTGCATATCTGGAGCGTGCGATGCGATTGATGAAATTGATGGAATGCGTAGCATCTCAAATAGCTCACTAAGGAATTGATCCTTGTGGGCTGCGATATATTCTTGTGTCTTTTTCATTATGAAAATGGGTTAATTATTTAGGTGTAGACAAAGATAGTTATCTTTTCGGTTTTTTTGCTAACTTTCTTCAATAAAAAAGGTGAGTTCCCAAGCATTTTATTGCTTTGGGAACCCACCTTCACCAAGTTAGGGTTGGTTAAGTTCTTTTTTTACTATTCAGTTGGTCTAACGTAAGTGTGTAGTGCTGGTTGACCAAGATCGCCACTATCATTTAGTGGAATCATAACTAGTACCGACTCTTCGCTAGTAAGGTTGCTGGCCATATAGTTTAGGATAGTGCCATCAATAGCGGTCTTATAGCGATATGAGCTGATTTGGTTAAGCTCGACAGCTCTTGCAATGTAGTTATCTAGAGTTGGCTCTATGCCTTCAGCAAGATCAGATGGGTTAAGAGGGATAATGTATGCACCAGTAAGGTCACCAGTTAGTGTGAACTCAAAGTATGCTCTATCCTTACTACCCGGACCATAAGGCTCAATCTCTGCACTTGTAAGTACACAGGTGATATCACCTACGGCTGTTGGAGTTAGGTCAGCTGTCTTGAACTCAAACTTCTGAAGTGGGCCGATAACTGCCGATTCAGCATCTGAACATAGTGTGTATAGGTTATAGACTGTGTTTGGTTTAAGTCCTGTGTGTTCTACTATACCACTCTCCTCTAGGTAGATATATGCCCATTGCATTGAACGATATAGCTCTGAGTATACATCGTCATCGCTTCTAAGGCCAGCTTCCTCTAATTTGTAGAATGTCTTGCTAACACCAGCGCCAAGTGTAACGTCAACAGCGATGCCAAATGGCTTAACGCTGGTAGCTGTAGCCGATGTCACAACTAGAGTTTCGTCGATAGGTTTAGATGCAGTTGTAACCTTCTTAGATGTGATAGGGCCTAGTTGGTAGTTTTCGTCAAAGGCAATAGTAAATAGCTCGTACTCAGTGTTCGGAGCAAGGCTATATACGCTAGTTGGTAGCGACTCGATTAGTCCAGTAATAGTTCCTGTACTGTAGTCGAAGTTAAATAACTGAGCTGGGAACTGGGTGTTGATCCAATTTTCAGTGATGTAGTCCTCTAGTGTAGTGGTGATGTATTTAGTTGCAATAGCGCCACTGAAGTATCTGTAACACTCTAAGGCTGAGTTGTCTAGGGTGTAGTTAAGTCCTTGCTCTTCGATCTCATCCACAGTAAATGGTAGTGTAGCTGTGCCTTGACCAATTATATATGAAGAGGTAGAGAATGTGAATGTTTGTACATCACCCGATGGAGTATATTGGCTAGTTGCCTCATCGTATGTTACAGGAACGACTGCTAGGGTGTAATCGTTGCTGTGTCTAAGGTACGATGTAGGATTGTTAGAGTGCTTACCAATAGTAGATGTAACAGATGTGTTGTAGCTATTAGTAACCTCACCTAGGAAGTAATCCTCTGTGTACTCAGATGTATTGTACGCCTTGTACACAACTTTGCTCACTTTGTTAGTGTTGAAGTTAAGGTCAAATGAAACAGATATACTAGATGACTCTATATTCGAGACAACGAGTGAGTTAGGTGTAAACTCAACGCTTGTCTTCTCTCCAGTTTTATGCTCATTGGCTGCGTAGCACTCAAAGATATACTTAGTTCCATCTACAAAATTCACATCATCGAAGATGAAAGTATATGTGTTATCGCCGCTGAAGTTAGGGAATTGTTCCCAAATAAGCGTAGATGGATCTGTTCCCTCCATATATAGTGTAGAGAAAAGTTCTGTTGCATCGCCACTTACCTCTACTGAGACAGTGTATGTTGTTAGTGTTGATTCTTCGCTAAGTGTAGCTGTAACAGTAGGAGCTACGTGGTCAAGAGTTGTGAATTTAACTGTCGCGGTCTCGCCCTTACGTTCAGATGCATCCATTGTGTAGAAGCTAGCAGTGTAGCTGCTATTTGCCGTAAGGTTCTCAAATTTAATAGTAAGTGGAGCAGTGCTGCCCTCCATTGTCTTCCACTCAGCCTCGTTTTGAGTCTCTGAATCTAGTTGGCACTGATAGTATAGTGTCAACTCAGGTGCAACAGTGGCTTGAATAGTTGCAGAGTTAGTGGTAACGCTGCCCTCTACACTCTCTACGGTGAACTCTAGGGTAGATGGGTCAAACTCTTCGCCTGCCTTCTCGCAACCTACAAGGGTGACTGCTGCAGATAGAAGTAAGAAGCTTAAAAATCTCTGGGTAAATTTTAGCATAATTAAATTAGGTTTGGTTTTAGGATTCTTTAGTTCATAACTATATCTTACCTACAACTACTCAAGAGAAGAATCCACTGTACCTTTAGTAGAGGTAGGAGGAGGTTGGAGAGCAAATATAGGGTAAATTTTTCTTAAAAGCAATATTATTATGATATTTTTTGAAATATATTCCTTTAGAAAATATTAAAAAATTTAAATCACAGTGCGTTATTAGCTTTTTTTTATCTATTGAATAGTCGCTTTATGTTCTAATATAGTAAAGATAGAGCGAGGCTCTAATCACCTATAAGTGACTAGGGCCTCGCTCCATCTTTATAGTCCGCCTATCTTATAAGTAGAGGTAGGATAGGGGGGTAGAGTACGATGAAAAAAATTATTTATATTCCCACATAGTAGGTGTACCAAAGATACCCTCTTCAGTGAGTGGAAGTAGAATAACTACAGATTTATCCTTTGTATAGCCCATCTCTGAGTAAGCTATCACGCCATCACGAGGTACTTTATAGTACGACTTACCGATACGCCCGTGGGTAATCGCTGCCTTGATGTAGTTATCAATGGTAGGCTCATCGCCCTCAGCTAAGAAGTCAGGGTTAATATGGATAGCATATGTACCTACTATCGGCTCCTCTAGTGTTATGCTGAAGTGTACTCTATCGCCATAGGCTGCGCCATATGGTGCCTCCTCAATGCTAGTAACGGTAAGTATCGCTTTGCTCTGAGAGCCGTAGATGATTTCGCTAGTGTTGAACTCAAAGACCTGCATTTCACCTATACTCTTTACATCATCAATCGTAGAGGTAGAGATAGTGTATAGTTTGTAGTTAGTCTCAGGCGCTAGGTGGGTAACTACTAGTGTAGTATCGCCATTGATTACTGAGCTAGTGTACCAATCATTTGTAATTGTTCTGTATAGTTGAGAGAACGCCTCGTCAGCACTCTGTGCATCGTTGCCTACAAGTTTGTAGTATGAGTTCTCTACATTCGAAGGCATAGTAATTGCAAGTAAGGCTGTTACTGCCGTGGTAGTAGGATCTACAGAGATGGTAAGGTCCTTATTAAATGGTACTGCAACTGTTGTTATCTCTTGGGTAGTTAGTGGGCCAAGGTCATACATAAGGTCGGCGCCTACTGAGAATACAGTGTAGTCTGTGCCCGGTTGTAGTCCCGTTAGCTCTTCGTCAATGATAGACTCGATAGGGAATACTTCGCCCGTATCGTAGTCGTACTCAGAGATGTGCGATGGGAATTCATCATCGAACCAATTAATAGATGTTAGGTACTCCTCTAGAGTTGTAGTGATAGCATCACTTCTAACTGCTCCGAAGAAGAATCTTTTAGATTGTAGATCTTTGTTGGTTAGGTCAGCGGTGATAGAAAGCTCGCCAGTGTTTGTAATATCGAAAGGAATAGTTACGTCGCTTACTCCAAGCTCGTAGCCAGTTGTAGAGAAGTTAATTACCTCAACTTCGCCTGTGGTTTGGAATGTGTCACTTCCCTCTTCGGATACAAGGGCAACAACAGCTAGAACATACTCGCTCTTCTCAGATAGGTTGAACTGCTCGCTATTTAGATATGTACCATTCTCAGTGGCGATCATAGCCCAATTTCTGCCTAGGTCATCAACTAGTGAGGTTTCGGTATATCGAGATAGCTCATAGACGTTATATGCGATACCGTAGAGTTGAGCAGGGTCGATATCAAGGTCAAATGAAACAGACATAGCATTAGGATCTACATTTAGGATAGCCATATCGTCGACTGTGAAGTCCATCTTAACCCTCTCGCTCATCTTTGTCTCGTTTTCGGCATAGCACTCAAATGTGTAAGTTGTACCTAAGATAAGCTCTGAGCTAAGGAATTCCATAGTATATGTACCCTCGCCAGCAAGTTCAGCATACTCCATCCAAACAACGTTTGCTGCATCTTCGTCCATAGGATATAGCCCGTACATAAGTTTTGTAGCCTCGCCGCTAAGTTCAATAGAGAACACTGTCTTTGCAATAGTTGAGCTCTGGTCAAGAGTTAGAGTTACAACAGGAGTGCCAATCTCTAGGGTGGTGAATGTCTTAACTATCATCTCTCCTTTGTTGCCTGCGTCGTCCATCGTGTAGAAGTTTGCAGTATATGGAGTATTGGCAGTTAGATTTTCAAACTTAATAGTAAGAGGTGTGCTGCTACCCTTCATCGATTTGAATTCATCGTTAGGAGTTGCAGTTGGGTTGCATTGGTAGTAGAGCTCTAGATTCTCGGCAACCGATAGTTGGAATGTTGCTGAGTTGGCAGTTAGTATAGGCTCCTTTGAGTCTACACTAAACTCTAGTGTAGAGGGATCAAACTCAGGGCCTACCTTCTCGCAACTACCTAGGGTAATGGCAGCCGATAGAAGTAAGAAGCATAGAAATTTTGGGGTAAATTTTAGCATAATATAATAGGGTTTTGGTTTAGGATTCTTTGGTTTATAACTATATTTTTTCCATACTTTTATGAAGAAGAATCCATAAAACTTCAGTAAAAGTAGGGAGGTTGTGTGGTAAATATAGAGTAATTTTTTTTTATATGCAACACAAATATTGTATTCTTTTTAAATATATTCCTAGGGAAATGGATATAATTTTATATTAAATATACTAAAATGTTATTTTTTCTGTATGTGTTATCTGGAAATTTTAAGTTTAGTGCAAAAAAATAAGCGAGGCCCTAGTCACTTATAAGTAGTGCCTAGAGCCTCGCCTCGTCTTTAACTCTGCTACCTGTAGAGGTAGTGGTGCGGAGTACGATGAAAAAAAATTACTTACATATACTCCCAGTGGGAAGGTGTTCGAAAACACCAGTGGAGCAGATGAAAGTGTCGTTACTGTAGATTCTACCCTTTTTTGGGGGTATCTCTTCAGTGTGCTATTACGCCACCTATCGGTAGCTTTTGTAGTGTGACTTAACTGTTTTTAAGGGTCAGTGTCGTTCACTTTAACTACTAACTTTCTATTATGTGTTGGGTAGGGGTTGGTGTGCTCTACTTCTTTATGCTAAATTGGCATAAATCATAATATCTATAGCCGTAAAGCCGTAAACCATAGATACTGGGGTTCTTATCTCACGGCAAAGGTAAGTATTTCTTGCCTACTACGCAATAGGGGAAGAGTGTTTTTGTCAAAATCGTACAAATCTTAACATTTTTTTGTTAAGTCGTATTAGTATGATTTATTACGCTAACTATTTTTGTAATCTATTTATTTTCAAATAGTTGCAGTGATGTTGAATTGTGGATTTTTTCAGAAAATATTATAATTTTTAGTTAATAAAAATTATTTAAAATTATTCGATTTCTTCGTCTGTAAGGTACTGATTTCGGTCGCTACTGTTGCGATTTATCATCTCGCCGAGGAATCCGGCGATAAATAGTTGCACCCCGATTATAAGCGAAGTGATCGCAAGGTAGAATAGAGGTTGGTCGGTAACTGCTCGGTAAGCCTCGCCTGAGCCTTGAAGAATTAGCTTGTCGATAATCAACCATAGGGCGATGATACCACCAGTTAGGAACATCAGCGAGCCGATGCCTCCAAATATATACATAGGGCGACGGCCAAAGCGCGTCATAAAGGTTACGCTAATAAGGTCAATATAGCCCTTAATCATACGCTCCCACCCGAACTTAGATACGCCATACTTACGTGGATAGTGGTGAACTACCTTTTCGGTTATCTTCTTAAAGCCTGCACGCTTGGCAAGTATCGGAATGTAGCGGTGCATCTCGCCATATACCTCAATGCTCTTGATTACCTTGCGGCGGTATGCCTTTAGCCCACAGTTAAAGTCGTGGAGCTTAATGCCACTCACTAACCTTGCCGTAGCATTAAAGAACTTGCTAGGTAGGGTCTTGCCTAGAGGGTCTTTGCGAACGCCCTTCCATCCACTAACAAGGTCCCAACCATCATTTATAATCATTGAGCGTAGTGCAGGAATCTCGTCTGGTGAATCTTGAAGGTCGGCATCCATGGTGATTATGACCTCCCCACGTGCCTTCTCAAATCCAACATAGAGCGCAGCAGACTTGCCGTAGTTGCGCCTAAAGCGAATAGCTCTAATTTCGGGATAGTTAGCCTTTAGTCCCTCGATTACCTCCCAAGAGGTGTCAGTTGAGCCATCGTCAATAAATAGCAGTTCATAGCTAAGCTTCTCGGCCTTAATAACCCTGTCGATCCAAGAGGTTAGCTCTCCGAGCGACTCCTCTTCATTGTATAGTGGAATTACTAGTGAAATATCTATCATAATTTGCTCTACTTTAAAATCTCAATGCCTTGGCGGATAATCTCAGGTTCGCCATCGCCCGTGCAGTCTACAATTGTCGATGGGTGGTTGTCGCCGATGCCGCCATCTACCACGATGTCAACGGTAGGGTAACGCTCCTCGATAAGTGAAGGGTCGGTTAGGTACTCGATCTCTAGCTCATCTATTGTGCCAATAGATGTTGTAACGATTGGACAGCCTAGTTCACGAATAATTGAGAGTGCTATTGGATTGTTTGGTACTCTGATACCGATAGTCGAGCGCCCCTCTAGTACCTTCTCTGGAGCCTTGCGGCTAGCTGGAAGTATAAAGGTGAATGCCCCCGGTAGATTCTTGCGCAGAGTCCTAAATGTAATATCATTAACCTTTGCATAGGTAGCAATAGAGGTGAGGTCGGCACAGGCAAGTGACATCTCTCTCGATGACTTATTCTGCTTAATGGTCTGGAGCTTCTCGATCGCCTTGAGGCTCTTGAGTGAGCAACCTAGTGCATATACCGTGTCGGTAGGGTAGACAATCACGCCACCATTTGCTAGAGTCTTTGCAATATCTCTAACAGTGCGTTCATTTGTATTGTCGTTGTATAGCTTGATTAACATAGCCTCTGTATTTAACTTCTCTTTCTCCTTGAATTTGCTACTATAGCATCACAAAGGTATAAAAATATTACAATCTTAAACTTTTTATCTATACTTTTATTAGTCTTAATCGATAGAAATGCACTGAGGTGAAAAGGGAGCGAAAAATATTTAAATATTTTTTTGCGGGTTTATCTATCGTATTTTCAATTAGTTATCTGTTTTGGTGTAAAAAAAATTGAAAAAAAGTTCTAAATAATTTTGGAGAATCAGAAAATGTCTCTATATTTGCATTCCGAAACGACAACACTACTAGAGTTGACGAATCGGAAAATAAAAAACTGGTGTGGTAGTTCAGCTGGTTAGAATACCTGCCTGTCACGCAGGGGGTCGCGGGTTCGAGTCCCGTCCATACCGCCAGTAAGCCTGATAATCGAAAGATTATCAGGCTTTTT
>CAYJFH010000014.1:0-31331 GCA_964369485.1 uncultured Rikenellaceae bacterium
TTGATTCTGGCGCTGCTTGCTTTGGTTGTACTGCATTTTCTTTAAATGCTTTGTCATAACTTTTTCTTCCCATGCCAAAAATTTAATAATTTGTTTTCCTAACTTTATCTGCAACTTAGTTAGGTAATTCCAAATGCCTTATAACTCTCTATCTATCATATATCGAGATAGATAGAGGAGGTGATTTTTTCAAATAATATTTGCTATTAAGAAATTAATTAACTAAATTTGTCTCTAAGATTTCAGAGAGCCTGAAATGGTTCTTGCAAAATTGTGTGTATTAGAAAGAAATTCTTAAAACCAACTGTTACTGATGAAGAGAATGCAACTCCTATTAATGGTTATCGCAACATTAATTATATCATGCAATAGCCTCTTTGCGCAAAGATGGCAAAGCTCGCCCACTGCAGTTGTTGAGCGACTCTATGATCTGCGCATTGCTATGATACCCGCCAATTTTGAAGGCTCTGCCCAAGAACTCAAAGACCTTCAAACTGAGCTAATAGATCAATCCCTTGAGTTAATATGTGATAAAAGTATACCATTATCAGAAGACAAGAGCAATGTAGCTACATCCATTAAAGAGGGTGATTTTGTTGTCAATGTTGAGACCTTTAGGATGATGACACATCGAATTGAAGAGCGTTTTGGAATGGTGGAATGGTATAAGAGGTATCACGTAACTTTTGGATGGCAAACCCATGGAGAGGTGATTAATGAATGGGCAGGATGGTGGAGCGAGAAGATCACACATACCGAAATAATTGAGACAACACGGATAGACTCAATTTATACGAGTATAATCCAAGCAACCTCTGAATTTATAGATGATGCGAGAGATACATATCGAAAGAGTCTCGAAGTCGCTATCTTTTATGGAACCTCAGTTAGTGGTATAAATATCATCAACCACGCATTGATATATAATGGCGCACAAGCGGTAGTAGAGGCCTATATTGGTGACGCTCAAAATACGCAAGGCAGTCAATATATCTTGGTAAAAAAGATAGGCGGGAAGTGGTATGTTGATCGCTCGAAGATATGTTTCAAGAAAGAGCTATCAGGTGCTTCTCTAGAGCTCCAAAAGGCTGTTGAACTATATAAAGAGATCGCCTCTTCACGAGAACTTAAACCTACAGATACTCTATTGGTTAGCGACGAAAATCCCGAGAAATTTATTGAATTTATTGAACTATTCTACAAAGATCCTGACTTTCAACTCACAAGAGTCAAATTTCCGATTGGTATGACCTATGATTGGTTTGAGGATAAACGAACTCCATACACAGAACAGACATGGGAGAATATCTCGGGGATCGGTGCAACTAAGATTAGCGAGACTATCTATGGTGGTGAATGGGTAACAGATGGAGGTGCATCGGGTGGAGAGATCCAGTTTGAACTAGGCGACGACAATTTATGGTATCTTGTAAAGTATAATACCTATTAATTATGTTTATGTGAAACATATAATTAACAGATTACACTAACTAATAAATAAAACAATGAAGACTAATCTACTAAAAAAAGGTGCCATGCTGGTGGCAGTGTTGTCAATTTGCCAGAGTGCTATTTGTCAGCATAATGTTGTAAACAATCGCACAACAATCAACCTAAAGGGTGATGTGCAAATGATCTTCGAAAAACTACACGAAGGCGAAATGGTCAATGGCAAATTCGTCAAGGGCGGCTACTCGGAGTTTCTGCACTATTATGAGTTTAACAACAACGGGGATCTAATTCACTATATGGATAAGGCATATGATCTATATCCAGATGGCAGAGTCAAAGAGATCAAAGGACCAGAGGATGATGCACAAAGAATCGTTTATATCTATGATGCAAACAATACGTGTACTGGCAAGGAGTACTACAATATGCCAAATGGTAGAGAGTATAAGTCGAAGTGTAAATTGGATGGCAATGGAAATATCACTGTAGAGGTGCAGCAAGATGGAAATAGTGTCGAAATAATGAAATATGAGTATTTACCCTCAGGTATTCTCAAAAGAGAGTCAATAGCTTACAAGAGTGGAACAGAGTACTTTTGGAAGGATTATGAATTCGATGCAAAAAACAATCCTATCAAACTGCAAAAGTTTGATGATATTGAAGGTGAGAATAACTACACATACAGATACATTACCTTCGATGATAATGGCAACTGGACAGAGTGCATCAGAAACAACGAGTACGAGGGTGATAGGCTAATTGTAAGAGATATAACATATTTCGAGTAGTGAGAATTATTATATCGTGAGTTTTACAACTCAACTATAAAAATGCTGCTGTATAGTGCGATGCACTACACAGCAGCATTTTTATTAAGCGAACTTAGCCGTTCTATTATAACTCTTGACCTAAAAGGCAACTAATTGCTATTGTATTGACCTTATCAATTCTGCTTGAAGTGTCGGAAACACTATAACAAGTTACTGCTACTTATAGTAGCAACCAAAAGAGTAATTATTTCTAAGTTATATTATCCAGACTATATAGGAGGTATTTGTGGGTAGATTCTCTCTCTCAGTATCCCCAAGAGTAGTTATTTGTTGATTCTCGCCACGATACCAGCCTAGAATATCGTTGCCTCCATATAGGTAAATTGCATTTTGAACGCCAAGAGAGACCAATTTATCTGCAAAGTTCATAAGTGTTTCCGCTTCGAGTGACTCTACAACAAATATATCTCCGCCAGCCTCACAGAGTGCTCTAAGAATAGACTTTCCCTTTGGATTACTATAGACTGGCACTCCATTATCTACAAGTGGATATTGCCTAAAGAAGTAACCGTCACTTTGCGACGCTTCCTCAAATAGCCTTGTACTCTTAGCGACTCCCACAGTAATACGATTATCAACTATCGCGCAGAAACCATCCTCTGATAACCCACGAGAGATCTGTTGACCATCTAGAATAAACGCCCCAACAATTTCTCCGTTATCCTCTCTAATATCGGCAGCAGGAAGGGCTAGCACGATGGAGGTATCATTAAGACTAAGCGCCCCAATATGCAGTTTAGCCTCTGTTGTAGCACTTGGAATTAGCAACCTCAGGGGCATACCATCAACTATGGTATCATTTACCTGTGTATATTTGATACCACTGCTAGCACTGATATGCTTAATCGTCTGCTCTGAAGTCTTAGTTGGCTTACTTGTGACTAGAACATACTCTTTAAAGGCGAAGAATGCTAGAAATATCAACACTATGACAAGTTGCGTTAACCAGAATGAGGGCTTGAGCCAAAACCTTGCCTCTCTTTTCTGTGCCTCGATGACTCTAATTTCGTCGTCGCTGAGTTCTTTGTACTTTTTCATTACTTTACCTCCTTTTCTGTTAATTCTTTAAGCTGTCTGAGAGACTCTTTTGATGCTGATATAGTATGACTAAATGATGATATATCAGAGAGTATCAACTGCTGTTTAGATATATGGATATAATAAATATAATTTCGATTAATAATCAGACTCTTGCCTATGCGAATATAGATATTCTCACCGCCTCTAAGTTGACTTGCAATCAACTTTTCGATTTGCCCTAGCTGTAGCGTTACAACTCGCGAGGTGTTGTCCGAGAGAATAATCGTGGAGTAATTGCCATCCGAAGAGATGTACACTATAGTATCTAATGCTACTCGCACTAGATCCGCGGAGGTCGATATGATTAAGTAACTTTTCACTGCACTAATGTATCTATTATTTTTACACAAATATAAAATAATTCACTGAGAGTAAAAAGACTGCCTACTATAAATGTACAAAAAGCCCTGATAACTGTATCAAATTGAGTTAGAGGCACAATTTAGCACCTACTTTACACTTCCAGACTAGACTTAATATATAACATTTGCTATCTTTGTAGATATTTTTTTAGAGCTATGAGAACAAACTACCATACACATACCCAGAGGTGCGGACACGCAATTGGTTCAGATGAGGCGTATGTACAAAATGCAATAATTGGGGGCTATGAGTTACTTGGATTTTCCGACCATACACCTTGGCCATTTAAGGATGGTTATACTTCATATATGCGGATGCATATGTGGGAACTGGATGGTTATGTACACTCCATAAGGGAGTTGCAGGCGAAGTATAGCTCACAGATAGAGATATTAGTTGGGCTTGAGTGCGAATTCTACACCGAATATATAGAGTGGCTCAGGGAGCAAAAAGAGCGCCTAAAACTCGACTATCTACTATTCGGCAACCACTACGCATACTACGAAAGGGGTGCACCTTACTCTGGTTTTGCCTCTACACAGAAGGATTTGGATCTCTATCTACGAAGCTCTATCGAAGGGATGCAGACGGGGCTATTTGAGTGCTTTGCCCATCCTGAACTCTATATGCGAGGATGGGGCAAAGCTGACAAGGCTGCCATTGAGACTTTCAGAGAGCTATGCTGTGCCGCTAGAGATCTGGGCGTTGTAATGGAGTTCAACACCTCAATGGAGTACTACGAACCACTTTGGCAGGAGGCCGCAGCAGAGGGCGTGCAGGTGATAATCGGGGGTGACATCCATAACCGCAAGCTACTAAAGAGCTCTGCTACCTTTGACAATGCCCTAACTACACTACGTAGACTCGGCATTGAACCCCTTGAACGATTGCCGATTCGTGGTTAGCAATCGGAGCAATAGATCAAGGGGCACATATATTCTAAAATTGAAGAATTAACGTATCGCTACTGGTAATAATACTAGAACCTAACGCCGACCGAGAAGCCGATCCAGCTGTTGAGGCTCGTCCTATTACTGCTATTTTTCCATAGGCTATATGGGGCAAGAGAGCTACCTACTTCGCCTGTAATTGGGTTCACGTAGTCTGAGATAGTCATATTTAGCACTGGGCCGCCATATACCTTAAAGTGCTCTGTGATCTCCTTTGAGACTGTAAACTTTAACTGAGTAAGCATATTTAGACCAGTGTTGAATGACCCCTCTTCGGTAAGTGCATATCCCATAATTTCAATTTGGTTGCCCCAACCCTCTTTCCAATCTATGTGTGTACCAAATCCAAGACCTACGGCGTACTCAATTGGTTGCTGGATATAGTTTACTCCAGCAGAGAATATAGTGTAGAGGTGATCTGTTCCGAGTTTAAAGCTAACTGCGGTATTGATAGCCTCAGAGAATGATAGTTCAAACTCTTGCTTACCATTCTCTTTGACGATATTTATCAGTCCGATTGGCACTCCGCCCTCATAGCTGCCTGCAATATTAATCAATCCTAGTTGAACGCCATCTACCTCGCCTGCTACGTTAATAATACCTGCTGCTTGAACACCCTTAACGCTCTTTGCAACGTTAGCAATTCCCGCTCCTTGAAATGAAGTTTCTCCGCCGGCTGCAATATTCACGAGTCCTGCTAAATGCACAGCGTGATTACTCATACCGCTATAGTTCACAAGACCTGCGGCTTGAAGTCCGCTCGTATAGTTACTATTTACATTATAGAGCGAGCCTAGTTCCAATACTCTATTTCCTGCGCTATAACCACCTAAAATATTAATTGAATACTTATTAGTAATTAAGTGCGACTGCATACCATTTGTGCCGAATGGCGAAACAAAACTGATCTGAAAGTCACGTTCGCTATCTGTTGTTTGGGCACTTAGCGTTAAAATCGAGAGACATAGTGCCGAAAGGCTAAAAATTAACTTTTTCATCTTATCTTTTAAATTATATTTTAAGCTACAAATTTACAGCTTTCGAGATCTCCTATCAACAGAATAGCGCTCAACAATATTTCAAGTCAGATGAACTTAACCATTTAGTGTATGAATTTACTGGCCATCGAGCCAAGCTACAAACTTTTGGACATTAACTCTACTGATAAGCACCTCCTTGTCATACTCGGGCTTTAGTGTCACCTTAAGTCGGCTATTAAAGTACTTCGAGACCCTCTCAATAGAGGCTATAGAGGCGATACACCCCCTTGTAACCCTAAAGAATTGCATCGGATCTAGCATAGACTCTAGAGTCTCTATATTATAATCCACAATGTGGCGCTTACCACTCTTCTCCACAACGAACGTTGCACGATCCTCAGAGTAGAAGTAGGCTACATCTTCGATAAGCACAAAGCTAATCTTATCACCTAGTTTAATAGCGATTCGGTTCCTATACGCCTTGGTTGGTTGGCGTAGGTGGAGGATTAGATCCGAAATGTTAGTATCTGAACTCTGTCTATACTTTTCGAACTTCTCGACAGCCGCCACTACCCTACTATCCTCCAGAGGCTTGAGAATATAGCCTATTCCATTCACATCAAATGCCTGAATAGCATACTTATCGTAGGCTGTTGTAAAGATAATTGGTGACTCCACCTCGACTGCATCGAATATATTAAAGCATATTCCATCTGAGAGATGGATATCCATAAATATAAGATCTGCCTGATTATTTGAGAGCCACTCTATACTATCCTCTACACTGTCAATCACTGCTACGATCTGCATATCTGGGAAGTTATGTAAGATAAGGCGCGCAAGTTCCTCTTGTGCCAATGGTTCATCCTCAATAATTACTACTCTCATAATAGTGGCAACGTTACTTTAAAAATATTATTACTTTTATCAACCTCTATGCTCTGCTGCGAGATAATTTGATACTTTAGCTCTAGATTTTTAAGGCCAATTCCTGTACTATCTTCAACTCTTATTCGAGGAATAATATTGTTAGAAACCGTAAGGTATTTCACGCCACTTGCAATGCGTATCCTTAATGGATTCTTAGTCGATACTGCATTATGCTTTACGGCATTCTCTATGAGTAGTTGCAATGACATCGGTGGTATTAGCTCTTCGAGAACTTCATCACTAACCTCAACTTCGCAGATAAGCGCTTCGCCATATCTAATTCTTAGAACCTCTATATAGGTCTTGATAAACTCTATTTCGTCTGCCAAGTATATCAGCTCCTTAGTATCTTGTGATAGTACATAGCGATAGATCTGAGATAGCCTCTGTGTATAGAGCACAGCTTGTTGTGAATCTTTATGAATCAGCGAGGTGAGCACATTGAGGCTATTGAATAGGAAGTGAGGGTTAATCTGACTCTTTAGCTGTTGATACTGCATCTGTAAGTTCTCTTTCTGTAGATTTTCATTTCGCTTTAATTGGAAGAAAAATTCAATAAAGGTAGTTGTAAAGATATTTATAAGTACCGCAGCAGTTGCAGATATATAGAATTGCTCAGAGTTAAGGTAATCTACTAAACTACCGTGGTTCACTATAAATAAAGCATTACCAATCACGACAAATATAAGTGCCACAATGATAACAATAATTGCCTCAGAGGCAATACGTAGTCCCATACGTCCCGTAAAAAACTTTGAACGATTAAACCACCTAACCAGATGATAGTCAACAATTGCAATTAACACAGCAAAGGGTGCACTCATAGCTACACTGCCTAAGAAATCAGCCAGAACAAACTCCTGCTGGGGCGAAACAACATCTATCAAGATAATTGATAGGGCAAGGAACGATATAACGCCAATAAGGATAAGGATCCAACTCTTATTTATTAAGATGCTCTTCATAATCAAAAAAAAAAATAGACAGTAATGCAAAGTTAACTACTTTTATGGATTTGAGATAGTGTCATCAACTTAAAAGCACGATTTAACTACCTAGACTTCAATTCTAGTCCACTAAACTTTACAAATAAAAAGATAGTTAAATGGCGAATGCGCTATTGACATTTCATGATTAAATGACTATATTTGTCTATAGCACATTGAAAAAATTTACCCTTGGTTCACAATACTATTATCCCCCCTTTAATAACCTAACCAAATCAAAGCAATGAAGAAAAATTTACTCCGTGTGATCATCTCGCTACTTATAGTGGCGGCGGCTATTTCGTGTCAGAAAGAGCCAGAACTTCCGCCTCAACTCGAGGTTAACTCTACCTCTCTAGCCTTTCTAGCTACTGGTGAGACCAAGACTTTAGAGATAGAGTCTAACATAGATTGGACTATCTCTATAGGCCAAGGCGCAGATTGGCTAACTGTTGACCCTACTAGAGGTACGGGTTCAATGGCGGTCAAAGTTACTGCCACTGCCAATAGTGCTCAGGAGGCACGAACAACGACACTTACTCTAAGTGGTGCTGGTGTTGCTCAAAAAACTATCACTATTAACCAAGCTGTAGGAGTTGCAGAGCCTAACAAGATTATAGAGTTTAAGGACCCTAAATTTAAGGCTGCAGTGCTAAGAGTCTCTGAGGCTGAGGAGACCGACGAAAACTATGACGGCCATATCCCTAAGGTTATCGACAGTGATGGCGATGGCGAGATTTCGCAGCAAGAGGCGGCAGCAGTGCAGCTACTTAGCATTTCATACGCTGAGATTACAGACCTTAGCGGCATAGAGTACTTCACTGGCCTTATGAACCTATACTGTAACGATAACGATATCACATCTATTGACCTATCAAAGGCAACTATGCTGGAGCTACTAAACTGTAACTTCAACGATATTACTGCTCTTGATCTTAGCGCAAACACTAAGCTTGTGAAGCTAGCGGCAGAGGCGAATAAGATCGCCTCTGAACTAGACCTCTCTAACAATACGATGCTCGACTACCTAAATGTAGCGGTGAATCAAATTCCATCTATTATACTACCAGAGAGCAGTGCCCTTGAGTATATCCAAGTCAATAATAATAAGCTCACCTCGCTTGATGTAAAGGGGAGTGATAAACTCGAACTTCTATGGTGCCATAGCAACGACCTTACTGAACTTGTGGTCACTGGCTCGCCTATGCTTCTCGAGATTGCCTTTGATGGTAATGATATCAGCGAAATTGACCTAAGCTCTAATAGGGAGCTTCGCACAGTTCTAGGCGCTCGTAATCAACTAACTGAAATCGAACTATCAAATGCTAAAAAGCTCGCATCGGTTGACCTTCAGCGCAATGCCATTGAGATTGTCTCTCTACCAAATACCGAGACCCTTGTAAATATCGATATGTCGCAGAATATGATATCGACTATCGCCCTTAATCCATACACACAGCTCGACGTTTTAGATCTTTCTGAAAATTTCCTCGAAGAGATTGATATTAATAAAAATCTAGCGCTAACATACTTAGGGCTATCGAGAAATAGACTCCTTTGGCTAGATATCAGCGAGCACGCTAAGCTAGCGGAGCTATACTGTGGCCGTCAGAGCGATATGAGTGGCAACCCTCAGGATATCGCCCTTACTATGACCCAAGCGCAGTTTGACGCTAAGGTACTCGGCGATGATGATCTTTCGGATATTAAGGTGACTATCAAAGGTGCTGAGCCTACCGAAAATATTGAGTTTGTATCTGCTGCATTTAAAGCAGCACTACTTGACGGCAATAGATCGCACAACCCTCGCAATATTGACGAAAACCTAGATGGCGAGATCTCAGTTGCGGAGGCTGCAAGAATGCTACAGATCGACCTAGATGGCGCAGGGATTAAGGATGCCTCAGATATTAAGTACTTTACTTCGGTTTCGGCACTATACATTGAGAACAATGAGATTACCACTCTTGACCTCTCGCCGCTGACTATGCTCGGCTCACTATACGCCTCTTCGAACCTACTGACCTCTATGGACCTTAGTCGTAACGTTGAACTTACTAACGTATTCCTTACCGAAAATAAGCTAACTTCTGTTGACCTTACTAAGAATGAAAAGCTAAGGGGTCTACTTATAGATAATAACCACCTAGAGTCGATTGATCTATCGAAGAACATTAAACTCGAAGGGCTATATATCCATCGAAATAGACTCACCAAGCTAGACCTTAGCTATAATACTCTACTTAAGGGCGAGGAGCTATTCTGTGGAGATCAGAGCGACGAGAGTGGTGCAGATATAACTATGACCCTTGAGCTGAACCAAGATCAGATCAATGCAGGTATATTCAACGCCTCATCTTCGAGCAATGCTCGAGTGAATGTTGTACTAAAGGGATTCGATCCTGAGGCCTCAATTCAATTTAACTCAGCTGAATTTAAGTCGATTGTACTTTCGCAGGTCGATTCCAATAGTGATGGCGAGGTGTCGTACAGTGAGGCAGCAGCTGCTAACTCGCTTGACTTCTGGGATACAGGCCTTACTGACGCTTCGGATATCAGACACTTTGTGAATGTAACCTCTATAGACTTCGATGATAATAATCTAACTACTATTGACCTTACATTCAATACAAAGTTGGCATACCTCTATGCTTCGAATAATCAACTAACATCCCTTAATGTCACGCAGTGTAGTGCACTACAACTACTGAGAGTTGAAAATAACAAATTAGAGACCATAAATCTAAGCAATAAGCCAGATCTAAGGGGTATAGTGGCAAATAACAATAAGCTGCTCGGGATAGATCTATCGGAGTGTACCTCCATAGTAGGAATCCAAGTATATGGGAACCACCTTGTGGCTCTAAATATCTCGAAGAATCTTGATATAAATGAAGATATACTATGTGGAAATCAAACCTCAGAGAGTGGCGACCCTAGGACTATGGAGCTAATACTTATGCAATCGCAGGTAGACGCGGGTATCTTCAAGGCCGATATACCAGAGAATACGAGGGTAACTCTAAATGTATTAGATGCTGAGCCTATAAGTAACGTAAGATATTCGCTCTTGGACATTCCAACGGATGGTTCGACCATTGAGGGTGACCACTGGATAATTACCGATGCGAGCGGCTCTTACGATGACTTTGCATCGCTACGCTCTGCGCTTAAGAGTGCAGGTAGAGCCATCTCACTAGAGTTCCCTAATATAGCATCACTACCAATCAGTGCACTATTCCTTACAGCTAATATCGCATCGGTTAAACTTACCGAAGCCACTGAGATTGGCACTGAGGCATTCTTTGGGGTAGAGTCGATTGTATCGATTGACGCTCCTAAGCTAACTAAGGTTGTAGAGTATGCCTTTAGTGGTTGTTCGGCACTAACAGAGGTTAATCTACCACTTGCCCAAACTATTGAGGTAGGTGCCTTTAGAAGCTGCTCGGCACTAACTACTATCTCACTACCATCTGCATCGATTATTGGCTCGCAGGCATTTAGTAACTGTACCGCACTTGCCTCGGTTTCGCTACCAGCAGTCACAAGCCTAGGCAGTCTAGCGTTCCGTTGGAGTAGAGCAATTACATCGCTAGAGCTCTCTACAAACTCAGTGGTAAGCGCTATTGATGCCTCGGCCTTCACTGCTACAACCACTAGCTCTATAGCACTAACAGTTGGCACTTCGAGTGGACTAGCGGTTGACGGCACTAGCTTCTCATTCGCAGGCAATACCTACGGGCCATTTTTAAGTATTGCAACAAAGTAGAGTTTCCGACATAGAACCAACTAAAATGGGCTAGCTTATTTAATATAAAGCTAGCCCTTATTATATATAAATTTCCTAGTTACAGCAGCTCCTCGAGATGGGTCTCTAGGTCGTGTGCGCCAAAGTCTATGGCCACGATCTTACCCTCTCTATCGACCAAGATTACCTTGCCACCTGAGTTACCTGCGCCATACTTTGCCCATATACTGGCTCTATCGTTAAGCTCCACAAGATTTAACCACTCGAAGCCGTGGCGCTCAATAGCACTCTCCATAGCTTTAGTATCTCCGCTCTCGCGCGCTACACCTACAATAGTAAAGCCTTGATCCTTATACTTCTCCCAGATAGGAATAAACGAGATAGATTTTTGAATACAAGGGCCACACCACGATGCCCAAAGGTCTATAACTGCTACCTTGCCGTCAATCTGCGATGAGAGTGTAACCATATTGCCCTCTAGGTCGGGTGCGCTAAAGTCTACATATTTCTGCCCTACTGCTACACTTAGTGCCGCAATATTGCGAGCAGCCATTACCGCCATAGGGTTAGCTGCAAATTTCTCTCTATATTTGCTATCGAAGAGCTCCACAATCTCATCCATAGGCAGTCCTCTATGTTTATAGAGGTTCATTATAGTTAGGATATATGCTAAGCCTACCTCATCTACTTGGTCGCTAATTTGTTTCAATCGCCACTCAATTTGCTTGTCGTGGAGTGCAGCTATCTGATCAGTTAGCGCTTGACCTTCGGCACTGTACTGAGGCAACGTTTCACGAATTTTATAGAGTGAATCTACCACCGAACGGTCACCGCTCTCTCTATAGTCATCAAAAGCGCTCTGCACTTTACTCGACCACTCATTCATCTCAGGCGAGAGAGCAGCACCTACCATAAATAGTGAGTCTAACTCCGCTTGGAGTGGCTCGTTATTAAATATCCTTACAGCCTCTTGTCCTAGGTAGTGTAGTCTATCATTTAGTTTGCCACCAGCGACAATATTCTTCTTCCCATCAAACTCCTCAGGGTACAGGGTAAAGTCTATGGTACCATCTTCGAGCATAAAGTTAATCGGCATCCAACTACCTCTCTGATACTCATCTTCAAATACTATGTTGTAGATCTCAGAGTGTTGAAATTCGATAGTATCTCGAAAGGTGCCATCCTCGGCTATCTGAACCTTAGAGTAGTCTTCGGAGACTCTAAAATCTGCACTCTCTGGTGCAATATAGACAACCTTTGATTGCGGCCTATCAACGACCTTTCCACTAATAATACAGACCTTAGGCTCAGTTGTACAAGATAGCGCAACTAGCGCTACTAGAAATAAAAGAGAAATTCTTTTCATATTTTCATTAATGTTTAGATTAGCCGACTCCCCCTGCCATCTCACTAACAAATATATACAAAATTTCTCAGTTTTTCAATCTCTTATCATAAAAGCATCAATATGTCTGTCGCATAAAAAAGGCTGCACTTCCTAAGAAATGCAGCCCAAGATATTCTAAAAGTACTTAGCTAATATTATTACTATGTACTCTTTAGATTAGTTAAGTGGAGCTTCCTCGAAGATGAAACCGCCTTGTTGTGGGTTAATTCTCCAGTATGTAAGCTTTGTTGTTGAGTGTGCCGCTTGGAAGTTAGGCATATCAAGAACCGCTTGTGGAACAGTTCCGCTTAGTTGGTTGTTGTAAAGATCTAGGTACTTAAGTGTAGTAAGATTAGCTAGTTCTGCTGGGATTGAACCTGAGAAGTCGTTCTTAGATAGGTCCATATCAAAGATAGACTTCATGTTACCAATCTCAGCTGGGATTGAACCTGATAGGTTGTTACCTCTAATCATTAGGTAAGTAAGTGTTGGGATCTTACACATAAATGCTGGGAACTCGCCAGTTAGTTGGTTGTCATCAGCCCAGAAGGTGTGTAGCTTCTGAAGGTCACCGAAAGTCGATGGAATCTCACCAGTTAGCATGTTGTAGTTAAGCATAACAACCTCAAGGTTCGCAAGTGTACCTAGTGAAGCTGGAATAGAACCTACGATCTCTTTGTTGCCAGAAACATCGAAGTGTTCAAGGCTTACCATAGCGCTAAAGTCTGCTGGAAGAGAACCTACTAGAGAGTTGAAACCTAGTTGAAGGAATCTAAGTGTAGAGTTATTAGTGATCTCTGCTGGGATAGCACCTGTGAAACCATTACGATTAGCCTGAAGGCTAACTAGGCTCGCCATATCGCCGATTTCAGCTGGGATTGAACCTACAAGTTCTGGGTTGTCTTGGATTAGGAAGTACTCAAGGTGATCAAGGTTTCCAACTTCTGCTGGAAGAGTTCCTGATAGGTTGTTCTTAGATAGGTTTAGGTTTACAACATTACCTTCTTGGTCTGTCTGTACACCTGACCACTGAGATAGTGGTTTGTCTGAGCCCCAGTTGATAGACTCAACCCAACCCTTACCATTTGTAGAGTTATAGATAGCCATAAGCGCATCGTAGTCAGCTGATTGTGCTGGCTCAGTTGGCTCTGTAGGTTCGCCCGGTTCAGTACCTGTACCTGGCTCAGTTGTAGTAACTGTACCGTTTTGGATGATTGCGATTGACTCTGATTGACCACCAGAGATGATAAGAAGAGTTGTTGAACGTGGAGTTGAGCTATCGTTACCTGCAATTGTAACTGTTACTGAAGCATCTCCTGCCTCGCCACTAAGTGGAGTTACGCTAACCCACTCTGCGCTAGCACCTTTAGTTGCGATTGCTCTGACTTCCCAGTTGTTGTTAGTTGAGAATGATAGTAGGATCTCTTCGTTAGCATTGTCTACCTCGAAAGTACCGTTGCTTGATGCATCCATAGTGATATATGGATCTTCAACTACTGTTTCAGTTGGTTTTGTTGGCTCTTCGACAGTACCGCTGCTCAGTTTGTCTGTACAAGACATCACTGACGCTGAAAGGGCAAGCACTGCAAAAAATTTAAATAAATTTTTCATTTAGTTAGTTTTAAATTGGTAAATAATTTCGCGTGTAATTATTCTCTAACCATAGATCCCTCTTAATATTTTGCCGTCCAAACCACATCAGACCATTTTGTGATTTATGCAAAATATTAGGTGGGGGAAATATTATTATAAAATCACTACAACGAGACAAAGATATAAAACAAAGTTGATTGAGCAAGTGTAAATAATATTCTTTATCGAACAGTAATTCATCGCACATAGTCCATTTCACTGATTACCAGAGAGTATTAATCCTCAAAAAAATATCGTTTTTGATTTAATTCACAAAAATGAACCACTGCAATATTTCCCTTAATAAACATAATTAACTTTTACATTTTCAAGCACTTAACAAGATACGTCCACCCACATATATTTTAAGATAATTGTGATTTCCTTACAATATATGTAACTTTGCAGTCAAAATGCGCTTATATTTTGAGCGAATCGGAGTTGAAATGAAATTTAGTATTATGACAATTAATTTTACTACCATTGCATTAAAGGGTAGAGTCTTGCTTGCAATTTGCGGCGCACTATTTGTACTATCTTGCAGTGGACAGAAGGATGAAATCGAGGGGTCTAACGGCTCTAACGGTTCGGAGGAAGTTGTAGGTGAACATATCATTGATGCGTCAATTATACCATATAGCAACGAGATTGGCAAGAAGTGGAGCACGACCGAGAGCCTGCAAATCTTTGCACTATCCGCTAGCGGGGAGTTTAGCCATACGGGAGAATCCATCATTGACAGTGAAACAGTATCGCTCGATGGAACTAGGGCGAAATTCGGGGGCATAGAGCTACACAAAGATGTTAAATATATAGCTCTTGCAACTTCAGAGGCTACGCTATCACTAGACAAGAAGAGTCTAAATCTTAGCACCGAGCTAACCCTCGAGGAGCAAAACATAGACCTATCTGCAATTCCATATGTCTCAAATATCTTTACATATAGCGGAAATATAAGTACTGTGACACTAAGCAAGGAGCTAAGCGTATTGGACTTAAGTATGGTTATAAGCTCCATAGACGAAAATTACACTCCTGAGCACGAGGTTCAGAGCGTTAGTCTAAAGTCGACTGCACCAACTTTTGTTAAGAGCTGGACCATTAATCAAAGTGGAGAGAGCACCCCAAATTTAGCGGATCTAGGTAGTGAAGTTCTAGTATCATATACCACCCCTAAGCTATTTAACCCAACGAGTGGAATTGAGCTGGAGATACCATACTATATCTATAGTGGCGCACTTACCGATGGCGTTGAGGTCTTTATCGAGCTTAAGACAACTAGCGGCAAAGTATTTAAGAGTGCTGTATCAATGAGCCGTATTACTGACCCTTACTACAAAGTTAAGTTGATAGTAGTAGATGAGCTTGAACCACTTGCACCCCTTGACCTAAGCAGAGAGGAGGCCGAAAGCCTTTCGCAGACTATACTACAGCAACAGAGAGGTGAATACCTTACTCACATCGAACAGAGCTGGACAGATAGAGCTCTAAAGAGCGGTGAGCACACAATGAAATTTTGGTATCAAACATTTGGAGACAACCCAGATGTCAATACTACCCCAGATACCAATGGCAAAAATATGCTATTTATCTCTATGCACGGTGGCGGAGCTACTGACGCTGCGACAAATGACCAGATGTGGGAGGCGCAGAAGTACCACTTCACCACTACTCTATTCGAAAATACAGTGCTATTTGTCCCACGTGCACCAACCGATACTTGGAATATGTGGCACCAACACTATATGGATGACTTCCTAACTCAGATTATCACCTATGCAACCGAGCACCTAAATGTTGACCCTAACAGAGTCTTCCTTGCTGGTTATTCAGCTGGTGGCGATGGGGTATATAACCTTGGGGCTAGAGCAGCGGATCGCTTTGCATCGGCGGCAATGTCTGCTGGCCACCCTAACGATGCCAAGATTGAGAACCTTCGTAACCTTCCATTCTATATATTTATGGGAGAGAACGATAATAGTTATGGTAGAGCAGATGTGGCACGCCAGTGGAGAGATAGGTTCGCAGAGCTACAGAGTGCCGATCCTGAGGGATATAAGCACAATGTATGGCTATTCCCGGGAGTTGGCCACGCCGACCTAGCTAGCCGCAGATACGACGAAGGTGCTGTGGCAAATACAGCTCAGTGGGAGCGTAACGCAAAGCTAAGTAGAGTGATATGGATGCAGGACGACGTGATTAACCTACGCAAGTATAACCTATCTGTGGAGTCTGCAACGCAGAGCGACGAGTTGATAGTGGCATACGATGGCAATAATATCACCATCGAGAGCACCACTTACAATAAGTTCACTATCTGGTTAAATGACGATATGGTAGACCTAGATCAGAACATTACTGTATCATACCAAGGCGAGGTGATATATCACGGCCAGCTAGCACGTACAGAGCTGAACATCCAAGAGAGCATCAAGGATCGCTACGATCCGCTATATATCTTCCCAGCGAAGATTGAGATAGTACTACCATAGTCTATTTAAACGTATTAATTCGTAGGGGGAGCGCTTATTATAGCGCTCCCCTACTTATAAGTAGTTTATATCATCAATACTAATTGAGTTATCTTCAAACTCATTCTCGGGATCTTCAAGTACAGTGATGATATAGTACTGCTCGGAGTCATATAGTTTTATCAGCAGCTCGTTATCACCTATCCACTTTGCACTGTCGCTATCAACAGAGAGGTTATATACGCTTCCGACATGTGCACTTCCACGCTCACTAATATGTAATATGTTTAGCGAGTAACCATCAAACGCTTCGGCTAGAGATAGCCCATTCATACGATTAACAACACTTAGATAGCTAAATAGTTGTGCTGTATATGGTTCATCTCTGAGTATAAAGTTCATTCCATCACTGGTCAAGATAATATGCCCACCAATCACCGAGCTATAACCCCTATAGTTAACGCTATAGCCATAAACTTGCTCTCCGCTATCGGTCTCATACTCATAAACATCTTGCTCTAAGCCCACAACTCTACTACCGAGGCGAAGTGTAAAGAGTGAATCACTATTACTATATATAGACTCATCTACTACCCACTCTTCATTAAGAGATGGAGCGCTAAGTGCCCTTTGCACCTCCTCTTCTGAGGCTATACGCATAGAGAGATTATCATCACAATATGGTACATATTCATAGTCAAATCTATCTTCCATATAGTTAAGAGTAGCGGTTCGGTAGTGTCTTCCCTCAGTATCAAATAGTTTGAAATATGTAGGCTCTAGCTCACCGTGCTCGTGGTAGTTAGCAAGTAGTGAGTAGTACTCCTCGCTCACAGGCACACCTAGCCTATAGGTATTAACCTGTAGGTAGTTCGGCTCACCATCTCTGTAGTGATGTTTATACTCTATCTCATCGATAAATAGGCGAATAGCAATATCTTCACTAACGTATGGCTCTTCGACAAAGTCATCCTCATCGCTAAGATATATCTGGCGCTCTAGCAGCCTCTGAGGTGTTGCATAGTTATAGTCCTCTGGGTCACAGAGGTAGTGGTTTCGCATAACAAGCCCATAGAAGACCCCCCACGGGCGGTAAGAATTCGATAGTCTACGCTGGCGCACCCAATCTTCTTTGCGCATATCACGGTAGTACGTTTCATCGTCGGCAGGCTCTCCATTCTCATAGAAGTCCGCCCAACGACTATATGGCACTGTGTAGATAGATGTACTAATATAGGATAACCTACCACTATCGTCATAGAGTGCCTCTAGGCTCCTATAGCTATTAGAGTCATAGTTAATGAGTTCACGAACAGCTCCACTATATGAATCTGCTACATAGCGAGATTTGTAGTTCTTTCCATCCTTAATAGCATACATCTCAACTACATAACCTTCGTGGTTATAGCGATTAATGATGGTGTAGGTGCTCCTACCCTCGCGCTCAGAGACCTGTTGCTTTGCCCCAATAAGTCTATGGTTCCCTTCGCTATTAACGCTGTATGAGTACTCTAGTGATAGTGGGTTGGCTACCCCATCGCTATACTCATAAACCTCATAGCTCCCCTCTGAGCCATCACCACTAAAATCAAAGGTAGGGAGATGGACGATTACGCACCTTCCATCTGCAACTTCACCATCGATATACGCCTTTCCACCCTTTGTGGTAATATTCTCGCTAAAGATAGCCTCATCGGATAGTTTAATCTCGGTAGTAGTCTCCTGAGGTAGCGCTATAAGGATATCTGAGTAGTTTGAATCTGTTAGGCGTTCATACTTCAACGCCTCGAAGAGTCCATCACATATTAGCGCGCTGAGCTCCTCATCCTCGATAATCTCGACACCCGGCACAATCGGTAGTGGTGGCTCAATAGCCTCAACACCCTCTACCATATACCATAGCGGTGAATCCTCTCTGAAGAATGGTTTTAGTTCACCCCACGAAAAGAATACTGTAGGCATACCCATTACATAAGGGGCAATCTCATAGGGCTCATAGATAAACCATAGACCTCCCTGCGAAATCGAGAAGTTATCATTTAGACGAATATCATCGAAGTCAAAGTATGAATCCTCCCCCTCTCTCTCCTCAAGGAGTTTTTGGCGTAGAAGCGCTATAAGCCGCCTATCATCTCTATTCTTTAGTATATTATCAAGGGGAATTTGCTCACCGCTACTAAGGTCAAAGATCTGATTATCCACATGGGTTACGCCGTGGGCACCTCCCCCAAAGAAGTAACCACCACTAGATATTGATATAACCCTATCATCAATATAATCAACCGAGTATATAAGCTCGTCACTAATTCCAAATGGTCCATAGCCATACTCCTCTATAGACTCAAGATTTTCATCATACATAATCCTAGCCCCACTAACAGCACCACTGAATTGCTCCTCTAACTCTATATTGATTTTGCGCACTGCCTTAGAGGTACCCAATAGCTCGAATAGCTCTATATCAAATACTACAGATGTGCCACTTTCGGGCTCGTTTGGAAATGGTATTTCACCATCATAGCCATACTTCTGTACCCTATAGCCCCTAACCTCACTACTGCGTGGGGCTAACTCAACGGTGAGTTCCCTCTCTCCGCTACTCCACTTCCCATCAAAATTCCTATCAATGGCAAAGTGGCCAGTTGTATCGACTACACCATCCTTAGTTACAGTCTCATAGAACTTTAGAGCTCTACCATCGACATATCCCAATAGTTGCAGCTTATCTGAGGGTCTTGAGTAGTAGTAGCTCCCAGAGATAGAGTCACCAATTACTACTAAATCCATAGTCACTCCATACTTGCCTGCAAGTTTTCCTTCGAGTAGATAGGTAGTTTCATCGCTTATGAGCGATAACTCTAAGGTATCTGCTGGCTGTGTCTGCTGAAAATTTCGAGCTGCAAATGCCCCTATAATCCCACCCACTGTGAGCACCGCTGCAATAAGTATTCTCTTTATCATAAAATTGGTATAGATACGTGTAATTAAATTATTCTTCTTCTGAAGTATGCCTATCACAGATAGCCTTAGCTACTGCATAGCCCATACTCCAAGCTCCTTGGAGGTTAAAGCCGCCAGTTACGGCATCGACATCGAGCACCTCACCTGCAAAGTAGAGGTTCTTATACTTTCGGCTCTCGAGTGTGGTGATATTGACATTACTAGTGGCAACCCCGCCACAGGTTACAAACTCCTCTCGAAATCTACTCTGCCCCGAGATCTGATACTCATCATTAAATAGCACCTCGACAATTCGATTAATCCCCTTTGAGCCCAGCTCTCCAAAGCGCCTTTCGAGTGAGATATTTGCCCTTTGAAGTAGAGTTTGCCAAAGTCTTGTAGGTAGGTCAAATGGGCGAATTGAGCCCACTAGCTTGGCGCTATTTTCCTCAATTACTCGCATTAGTTCAGAGTGAATAGCATCCACCTTTGACTCTCCCACCCAATTAACTGCCACTCGGGCTTGATAATCCCACTGTGCAAGCAGTCGTGCGCCATAGCTCGATAACTTTAATATAGCAGGGCCACTAAAGCCCCAATGGGTGATAAGGAGTGGCCCTGAGGCAGATAGTTTACTCTTTCTAAGGCTTACTATAACATTCTCGACCACAGTACCAATCAACTCGTCCAGCCCTCCCTCGGGGATATTAAAGCTAAATAGAGATGGCACGGGCTCTTCGATATCCAGCTCCAAACTCCTTAGGAAGGACAATCCCTCAACCTTCGGACTCCCTCCCGTGGTAACGATAACTATATCGGCTATCTTAGACTTTAGCTTCGGGTCTAAAAATGTAACCTCATACCCTGCCCCGCCCTCTAGCTCTTTGATCTCATCTACACGGTGTGAATGCTTTACCTCTACACCCAACCTATCGGCCTCTCTGGTGAACATCGAGACTATCTCATCGGCATCCTGCGAGCGAGGGAATACACACTGATCCTCTTGGGTCACAAGCTCAACGCCCCTACCCTCAAACCACTCATAGGCATCCCTATGGTTAAATAACTTAAAGGCACGCTTAACAAGATTTAACCCCCGCGGATATACTTTCGAGAGATCTTTGACCTGCTCAAATGAGTTAGTAAGGTTACAGCGTCCACCGCCCGAGATAGCCACCTTTGCAAGGCTACGGGACTTGGATTCATATATCGAGATCTGAGCATCAGGGAGTTGTTCGCCTATCTTTATCGCAGCAAAGTACCCTGCTGCTCCTGCTCCAATTATTGCTATTTTCATATCGTGATTTTATGCAAAAGTAGAGATTTAACGGCACTTCTCCAAACTAGAGTGTAATTGTAAAGCGAGTAACTGGGCGTGTTTGAAGCGATAGTGTGCCACCGTGAAGGCGCACAATCTGACGACATAGACTAAGACCTATACCGCTACCACCCTCCTTAGAGGTAAAGAATGGCACGAATATATCCTCTCGAATATCGTCATCGATAGTCTCGCCACTATTACAGAACTCTATCTCCACCCCTGCTGTCTTGCTGTGGGATAGCTCTACCCAAATCTCGCTATCTGCCACATCCTTGCAAGCATCTACGCTATTTTTCAGCATATTGACCACTAGCTGCGAGATCTGTCCACGATCTCCCATAACCATCGAGCTCTCTAGTCTATCCACAATCCTAACCGTAGCGCCTAGTAGCCCTATCTCTTCACGCAGTAGCTCCAAGATATCGAATGGCTCTTTGATGGGTTGCGGTAGTCGTGCGATACGGCGGTAGTTATCCACAAAGCGGTAGAGGCGATCCGATGTCGCAGATATTACCTCTAACCCTCTATCTATATCCTCACGAGGAAGAGTACTACCCTGAAGGCTCTGGCTTAGCGAAGCAATCGGCGCAAGGGAGTTCATAATCTCATGGGTAAGAACCCTAGTCATACGTGCCCAACTATCTACCTCTGCCCTATCAACACTACTCTGAATATCGGTAATGGTAAGTAGTCGATACTCCTTGCCTCTGAGGGTTGTATCGGTGGCGGTAATATTTAACCTCACTACAGAAGATTCACTAAAGAACTCTACCTCAACGCTCTCACTACTGTGCATTGAAAGAATAGTCTTTGGAAGGTTACCATCTATTGAGGATAGTTGATTTATATGGGTTAGGTGTCCAATATGCAGCAGACTTAGTGCTTGGCTATTCTTCTGTATCACAACTCCAATTTCGCTGGTCACTATCACCCCAGTTGAGACCTCTTCGAGTATCGCCTCGAAGTAACGCTCCCTCTGGGCAACCTCCTCTCTAGCTCCGCTAACCAACTCCTTGATCCTATTTAACGAGGCGTTGAGCATCCTATCCCCTCTGTATTGCCCTGCATCCTCACGCAGGCGGAATGTGTTATCGCTATTCTCTATGGCATTAAAGACCATACTTACCTTCTTGGTGGTATTACTTGTAAGCCTAAAGAGTGCCATAAGCAGACAGAGCGTAGTGGCTATACATAGCACTCCAATTGTGATACTGTCCCATATCAACAGCAAAGTTCCACTCACACAGAGCAGCACTATAAGTATTAGTAGTGTAACAATACGTCTATTTCGTTTTGGATACATCTCTATGGCTATAGGTTATGTTTTTTGAGTTTATTATATAGTGTTTGGCGGGTGATACCAAGCCTTGAAGCTACATCTGAGATATTACCAGAATACTCCCTCATCGTCTCCTCTATAGCACGTAGCTCAACCTCTTCGAGGGTCATCTTATGAAACTTCACCTTACCGCATGTCGGCATAGCTGCTCGATTTAGCAGTAGATCTGCCTCTTCGATCTGTGTGCTATCACTTAGAATAACTGCCTTTTCGATGGTATGTTCCAACTCTCTAACATTACCCGACCATTGGTGAGATTTCAACTTTTCCACTGCTCTTTGCGAAAGCGATGAACAGTTCTTAGAGTACTTCTTTGCGTATCTATGTAGAAATACCATCGCTAACTCCTCAATATCCTCTACACGTTCCCTTAGTGGTGGTAGCTCCAGTACAAAGGTGTTGATACGGTAGTATAGATCCTCTCTAAATTCTCCACTAGCTACCATATCTTCGAGGTGCGCATTCGTAGCGGTAATTAATCGAATATCGACTGCCCTAGGGGTACTCTCACCTACTCTGACCACTGAGCGTGACTGAAGTGCTGTGAGTAGTTTGGACTGTTGGGATAGCGGAATATTGCCTATCTCATCAAGGAATAGAGTTCCTCCACTAGCGACCTCGAACTTTCCTGCCCTCTCACACTTTGCGTCAGTAAATGCTCCCTTGCTATGGCCAAATAGCTCACTCTCGAGTAGCGATTCTGGTAGTGACGCCATATCGACACTCACCAAAAGTTCACATGAGCGGTGCGAGAGTGAGTATATCTCCCTTGCTAACACCTCTTTACCTGTACCATTCTCCCCGAGTATCATCACATTTGCATCTGTTGGGGCTATCTTCTCTACTAGCGCTCTGAGCTCCTGCATCTTCGCAGATTTCCCCCAAAACATAGTACTGCGACTCTCGCCCTTTAGCTCCTTGAGATTCTTGAGCTTAGTGGCATTACGAGAGATAGTAACTCCATTCTGTAGGGTAATAAGTAGCTTATTGTTATCCCAAGGCTTTTCGATAAAGTCAAGTGCCCCCTCCTTAATAGCCTTCACGGCAAGGGCAATATCGGCATAGGCAGTAAATAGCACCACGGAGACAAGCGGGCGCATCTTCTTAATCTCAGTGAGCCAAAATATCCCCTCATTACCACTATTTACCCCACTGCGAAAGTTCATATCTAGCAGCACCACATCTATCTGTGGATTGCGCCTAAGTGTCTCTTGCAGTGTCTTGGGTGAGGGTAATGTAAGCACACTCTCAAAGTGAGTGGGCAGCAACAACTCCAGCGCGGTACGGATACCTTGGTTGTCGTCAACGATTAGTATGTGTCCTTCTTTTTTCATATTACTATAACCAAAGATAGTACAATTGTCTAAATAATTGACACCTACTGTCTAATATTTTTACACCCTGAAGTATAGTTGTTTTCATTAAAATACTAATAAACAATACCTTAAAAAGTTTGGCACGGCAGTGGCATATATAATAGTGTAGTTAAATTATTTTACCCAAAAACACCTATGTTTCTAAGAATTATTATATTGCTTATTCTCGCCATTGCTCCACAAGCGCTCAGAGCACAGAGCACTATGAGCCTTGAGGAGTGCATGCGCTACGCCGCAGAGCACAGCTTTACAACTAGCAGAGCTGCCCTTGCCACTGCCAACGCTGAGATTGACCACAGAGCATCGAAGTTAAACTTCTTGCCATCTCTATCGGCAGGGGTTGGTGCTAATGCTAACTTTGGGCGCGGTATCGACCCTCAGACCAATAATTACATAACTACCTCAACATTTAATAACTCGATGAGTGTTAGTAGCTCGCTACTTCTATTCGATGGCTTTAGGCTCATTAACCAATCACGTAGGGCTAAAGCAGCAAAGTTACAGGGCATGGCAAGTGAAGAGGTGGCACGTGATAATGTAGCCGAAGAGACCATGGCACTTTACGCCGAGGTGCTATACTATGGCGAGCTAGTAGATCTCCATAGGCTCAGAATCGAGAACTTCTCGCTCCAAGAGAGGCAGATAGCTCGAAAGGAGGAGCTAGGCGGTAGCTCCACTGCCGATCTAGCACAGATTCGTGCTAGCCTCGCCCAAGAGGAGTATAGCGCAGTGAATGCAGAGAATAACTACCAACAGAGCCTCATTAAGCTCAAAGATATAATGAACTTTCCGCTAAGCGATACACTCCACATTCAAAAGAGTATTACGCCTATGGAACTAGAGAGCTCAAATCAGAGCCTCGATAGTATCGTAGAGCTTGCTATGGGCACTAACGCCGAGGTAGTAGCTAGCGGCTATGCACTAGAGCAGGCGAAACTTGACCTTGCTATATCTCAGTCGGCGCTTTCGCCATCAATAGGACTGGAGGCTGGAGTTGCAACTAGTTTCTTCACTAACCTTAATGGAGGTAAGTATGACAGCTACGGAACACAGCTCAGTGGTAACTTAGGTCAATGGGTGGGCGCAACACTATCTATACCCATCTTTAACCGCTGGCAGAGTCGTGCCAATATCAGTAAGACAAAGAATAACCTACGACAAGCCGAAGCTGACCACAATGAAAAGCTACGCACACTACAGAGCACTATCCTCCAAGTTGAGATGGAGTTGCGTGCAGCATATAGCGCATGGAGCCACGCTAAGAGTAACGTTGAGTACCAAACAATTGCAACAAACGCTGCTCTAAGAGAGTGGAAGATAGATAAAATCTCTATTATTGAGCTACAAACCTCGCAGAACGAACTACTAAAGTCGCAGATCGAGGAGAAGTATAGCTACCTCCGCTACCAAATAAAACTTCGTGAGATGAACTACTACAAGGGAGTGCCCTATATACAATAATTAACCCACTAGACTATGAAGACATTTTTCTATGCTCTGCGTAGAGTAACAAAGCTAAGCTTTGGCAACTTCCTAAAGATATTCACCCTCGCCCTAGGTATACTTATCGGTTCGGTGATACTATGCCGCACAGCATTCTTTGAGAGCTACGACAGCTATATGCCCCATAGGGATAGAACCTACTTCCTAACGGCAGATTTAACCCTCGGCGAAGATACATTTACGGGCAACGCTCGACTAATTCCTGCAATGGCTCCTACAATGATGGATAAGGTGCCAATGGTCGAGTGCGCTACTAGATTCAACCGCATGACTATGCCTATAGAGAGTGAACTTGGGGATTTTGATTTCCTTGCAATTCGTGGGGACTCACTATTCTTCGATATATTTCCAATTGGTCTCATTGACGGGAGTTATAGTGAGCTATATGGGGATGATAGTGGTGTAGCAATCTCCCAAAGGGCGGCAGAGGCTATCTTTGGCACAACTGACGCTATAGGCAGAGAGGTAAGCAGCAAGGGTGAGCCTATGACCGTAAGAGCAGTATTTAAGGACTTTGCAGCTAACTCATACCACAGTGGGGTCGATATAGTCTTTGACGGCGATATACCATCTGATATGTGGCACTCCGATAGTTACTTTACATTCTTTACTCTAAGTGGTAGTGAAGTAGATCTACCCGAACTAAACAAGGTTCTAAACGACACCTTTGCACCATATTTAGAGGATGACGAGATAAGTTCAAGGGTGGGCATTGATGTTAAGGTGCAGCCCTTTGAGAGGTTCTCTGAATTTGCGCAGTATGGCAGTGCGGGGGCTGGGGCTATGAACTATATCTTTGTGATAGTTGGTATCTGTGTGATGGTTATAGTATCGCTGAACTTTGCCCTGATGCAGATTAATTCGCTAGTTTCACGCTATAAGGAGGTCGGTATCCATAAGGCATCGGGGGCAACCACACCTCAGATCTTTGGGCTAGTTATTACCGAAACTGCCCTCTACACACTCTTTGCTCTACTACTAGCCACTGGTATGCTCTTTATCTTTAAGGCTCCACTAGAGGCTATCTTTGCTCAACGCATCGCCGATATATTGGCACCAGAGCAACTCTGGGCAGTAGGCATCGTAATTCTAAGTATCATAGTGGTAGCAGGGGTAATTCCTGCCACTATATTCTCAAGAATACCAGTAACCTCAATCTTTCGCAATTTACGTAGCACTAAAATATGGTGGAAGCAAGCACTACTCTTCACTGAGGTATTTGCCGCTATGACGGTTGTAACTGTCACCCTCGGGGTTTGGCTACAATATAGCTATGCAATGAACTTAGATTTAGGCTATCGACACGATAATCTATACACTATCTATATCCATAATAGTCTAAGCGAAGAGGAGGCACAGACCCTAAAGAGAGAGATTATGCAGCTCCCCGAGATTGAAGGTATCACCATTATCAATAGCCCACTGATTGAGGGTTGGAGCGGAATGGGCGTACATAACCGCAAGAGCGGTGAGTTTGCACTTTCCTCGAGGCAAAATAATGTAGACTCTAACTTCTTCAGCCTCCTTGGCATCGAAGTTTTGGAGGGAAGCGCCTCGCTACTAAGCTACAGCGACCCACTAGTTAATCAACAACTACTCAAAGTGCTCGGCACTACCCTACAGCAGGATGCCTTCGGTTTTGAGACCTCGGGCAGGGCGGTAGGCACATTTAAGAATATTAAGCAGAATGTCTACAGTCCACTAACCCCAATGGTGATACTAGAGCGTAACCCAAGGGCAGATTGGCAGCGTAACGTTCTAATAATAAAGGGTATCAACAGGGCAAATAGTGAGGTACGTGCTAAGATTCAAGAGGTAACCGATAGACTACACCCTACAAAGAAGTTCGAGGCAACCACATACAGAGAAGATATAGAGGGAATGAACAGCGAGATACGTGAAATTAGAGACGGCATACTCGCAGGGGCTATAATATTAATCCTTACAACCTTTATTGGTGTTATTAGCTATATCTCAACAGAGATCAAGGCACGCCAACGCCAAATTGTTATTCGCCGCACCTATGGCGCAACGGTGGGCAATATCGTGCTGCTTGTTGGCAAACGGCTCTTTGTAGTCTCTAGTATTGCGGCAGTCTTTGCCACGGTGAGCGGATACTACATACTTTCGATACTCATCTCGATGCTACCACACGGCATCTCACTTAGTTGGTGGTTGATAATTAGCGGAGTTATGGTCGTTGGGCTAATTATCTTCGCAGTAATATACTATAATACTGCAAAGATAACGAAGCACGACTACAAAAAATTAATTGGCAAGGTATAGATATTTTTTTAAAACAATAGATAAGATGGACAGAAAGATTGAACATAAGGGATTTTTAAGGAAGAGACACACTCCATATATCGTGGGGGCAATAGGTGCCTTAGCGGTAGCTGCGTGGATGGTATTTGGCGACCACCGCTCCACATATCGAGTAGATAGTGACGCTGTGACTACCTCGGAGGTAAGGTATGGCGAGTTTTCGGACTACGTTCGCCTCAATGGCGTAGTACAGCCAATATCAACTGTACAGCTCACTCCACTAGAGGGAGGTATGGTGCATGAGCGTGTTATCGAGGAGGGAAGTACAGTTAAGCGTGGCCAAGTAATCGTGCGCCTTAGTAATCCACAGCTAAATATTCAGATACTAGAGAGCGAGGCATCACTAGCCGAAAAGGAGAACTTCCTGCGCAACACCCGTGTACAGATGGAGCAGGAGAAGTTAACACTTAGGCGTGAGAGGCTAACCCTAGAGATGGAGATGAGCCGTAAGAGGCGCAAGTATGAGCAGGACAAAGAGCTATGGGCAGAGGAGTTAATCTCTAAAGAAGAATACCTCCAAAGCAAAGAGGACTACGAGCTATCTCTAAGCACCGTTGAACTTGTTATAGAGAGGCAGAAGCAGGATTCGATATTCCGTGCCCTACAGGTCGATAATATGGAGCAGAACCTACGCTCAATGCAGCAGAATATGGCACTTGTACGCCAAAGGGTCGAGAACCTTAATGTAAAGTCACTAATCGATGGCGAACTAGGTATGTTGGACGTGGAGTTGGGGCAATCTGTTAGCTCGGGGCAGAAGCTCGGCCAGATCAATGACCTTAGTGGTTATAAGATCGAGGCGATGATAGATGAGCACTATATCGACCGAGTTGTGCAGGGGCTAGAGGCAACCTTTGAGCGAGGAGCCGAGAGGTACAGTGTAAGGGTGGCAAAGGTCTTCCCTGAGGTTAGAGAGGGTAAGTTCCGCACGTGGTTGACATTCTCTGAGGACAAGCCCGAGAATATGCGCACGGGACAGACCTTCTATCTAAACCTCGAACTCGGGCTACCTAATGAAGCAATAATTATCCCTCGTGGAGGCTTCTATCAGAGCACTGGCGGGCAGTGGATATATGTAGTCGAGGGCGACAAGGCCGTCCGCCGCCCAATTAGAATCAGCCGCCAAAATCCTCAGTACTACGAAGTAACCGAGGGGTTAGAGGCAGGCGAAGTAGTTATCACCAGCTCCTACGAGAGCTTTGGAGATACAGAGACAATCACACTAAACTAACATAAAAGAGATGAAAAACATAATCAAAAACTTTTGGGTTACACTCTCACGATTTAAGGTAGCCTCAACACTCAACATATTGGGACTTTCGGTTGCCTTTACAATACTTATGGTTATCGGTTCTCACCTATGGTGGGAGTACTCATTCAACCGTGCACACGATCCAAACGAGCAGGTATATGTCGTAGGTATAAATAATAAGATACCGGGCTTTAGTAATAGTGGATACGCCACATATATTGCTCGCCCCTTTGCCGAGAATATCTGTAACAGCTCGCCTGAGGTAGAGGCCTACTGCGCACTGTGGACTAACTGGGCTACCGACTTTACCGTAGAGGGTAGTGATAAGATCTACACACATAACATGAGTTACGTTTCACCTACCTTTGCCGAGATAATGAACCTCGAGATGGTGGCAGGAGACTTCACGGCAATCGATAAAGCCGACGCGGCGGTAATTCCACTTAGTATGGCACGTACAATCTGGGGAGAGAACTACCTCAGCGCTATTAACGAGGTGATAATAAACGTAGATTATAGCTATGAGGTGGTGGGGATCTACCGAGATATGCCAGATAATACGCTTTTAGGCTCTACTTCGGTAGCAAACCCTGTACTTATAGATATCTGGGATATGAACCTAGAGAGTGTCACTGAATGGAGTTATAATTACTTTGTAAAGTTACGCCAAGGGGCATCACCTGAGGCTGTTGTCACTGCAGCTATGCCTAGCCTTATAGAGTTCACAAAGAGTATGTTTTCCCTCTCTGACCAAGAGATTCAAGAGATCACGGCAGAACTCGAAGGAAGTGCTATTAAGCTATTTTCGTTCACGGACAGCTACTTCGGTGGTGAGTTTAGTCAACTATATGGAGGCAATAGCATACTGTCGCTAACGCTCCTTGTCATTGCGCTACTTGTTCTAATAATTGCTGTGATAAACTACATCAACTTCTTTATGGTGCTAGTACCTATTCGTATCCGTGGGGTAAATATCAATAAGGTATTTGGCGCTCCCGTGGCTGCCCTTAGGGCGAATATCATAGGCGAGGCTGTAGGTATAATGCTCCTTGCCTTTTCACTATCTCTACTTATATTCTACATACTATCTAATACCTTTATCTCTGAACTGGTTAGCTCTTCACTCGCCTTTGAGGACAATTTAACGTTACTACTCTACGCACTCTGTTTTGCAGTTCTCGTTGGTATCTTCGCAGGTCTATTCCCTGCATACTATATCACTAAGTTCTCCCCGACCCTTACCCTTAAGGGTTCCTTTGGGCGAAGTAAGCGTGGACAACGCTACCGCACTGTGCTCACTAGCTTTCAATTTGTGATATCTATAGCTCTGATTATCGCTTCGTTATTCGTGGTACTCCAAAATAACTTTATGATGGACTACGACTATGGTTTTAAGCGTAATAGACTCATTACCGCCGACATTGGTGGCTTGGCAAATAACCCTACCACGCTAAAGAATCGCCTGATGGAGAATAACGCAATAGAGAATATAGCATTTGGCGATGGCAATCTAATGGAGTTTGGTATGCGCTGGGGTCGTTCGATAAACGGTGAGTCAGCAACGATCTATTCATTCCCTGCGTCGTGGGACTTCCCTGAGCTGATGGGGATGGAGATTGTAGATGGTCGCACCTTTATAGAGCTGGATGCTACCAAAGCAAATGGTACTACAATTGTCAATGAGACTGCCGCTAAGATGTACAACATCGAGGTGGGAGATACATTCATTGGCCACTCCGATAGTCCAGCCGATGTTGTAGGTATTGTCAAGGACTTCAACTATCGTTCACTACAGAGCAAGATAGAGCCTATGTGTATCTATGAGTTTGGTAGCGATGGATGGAGAGCACCAAGCACTATGTACCTAAGAGTTGCGCATGGAGCGAATATTACCGAAGTAATGAAGAGTGTAGAGAGGGTAATCGAGGAGCTCTCGCCACAACGCAACCCCGATACAATTGAGGTTAACTTCTTTGATAAGCAACTCGCAAATATCTACCAAAAGGAGCAGAACACTAGCCTGCTGATAACTATCTTTGCTATAATAGCTGTACTAATCTCCCTTGTAGGGGTATTTGGGATGGTTATATTCGAGACCTTCCACCGCCGCAAGGAGATAGCCCTTAGGAAGATCTACGGCTCTACAGTATCGCAACTACTTAGGCGCATGCTTAGGGGCTATATAGTAGTAATAATTGTTAGTGCAGCGATTGCAATTCCACTGGCTTGGTTGGGCGTATCGTGGTGGTTAGAGGGCTATGCCTACCGCACTGAACTCCTGCTGTGGGTATTTGTAGCAGCTGTCGCTATCATATCTCTAATCGTGGTGAGTACTGTTATACTACAGACCTATAAAGCAGCTACACAGAACCCGATCGACGCAATTCGCAACTCATAATAATTTTTAAAGATGAAAAACGTACTTAAACACTTCTGGATAACGCTTACTCGCTTTCGCATAGCCTC